>JBGPDK010000117.1:0-10488 GCA_041482235.1 Thermoanaerobaculia bacterium
CGGGCTGCGAAGAGGCCAAGGAAGAGCTCTCCGAGATCATCGACTTCCTCAAGGAGCCCGCGAAGTTCCAGAAGCTCGGTGGCAAGATCCCGAAGGGCGTCATCATGATGGGCCCCCCGGGCACCGGCAAGACGCTGCTCGCGCGGGCCGTGGCGGGCGAGGCGAATGTCCCGTTCTTCTCGATCTCCGGCTCCGACTTCGTCGAGATGTTCGTGGGCGTGGGCGCCTCGCGCGTTCGCGACCTCTTCGAGCAGGGCAAGAAAAGCGCCCCCTGCATCATCTTCATCGACGAGATCGACGCCGTCGGCCGGCACCGCGGCGCGGGTCTCGGGGGCGGACACGACGAGCGCGAGCAGACGCTGAACGCCCTCCTCGTCGAGATGGACGGCTTCGAGGGCAACGACGGGGTCATCCTCGTGGCCGCCACGAATCGCCCCGATGTTCTCGACCCCGCGCTCCTTCGGCCCGGCCGCTTCGACCGCCGCGTCGTCGTGGACCGTCCGGACGTGAAGGGCCGCGAAGGCATCCTCAAGGTCCACACGCGCACGATCCCGATGTCCGACGACGTCGACCTTTCGGTCGTGGCGCGGGGCACGCCGGGCTTCGCCGGGGCCGACCTCGCGAACCTCGTGAACGAGGCCGCGCTCGCGGCCGCCCGCGTCGACAAGAAGAAAGTCGACATGGTCGACTTCAACTTCGCGAAGGACAAGGTCCTCATGGGCGCGGAGCGGAAGTCGATGGTCATGTCGGACGAGGAAAAAAGGGTCACGGCGTACCACGAGGGCGGCCACGCGCTCATCGCCTCCTTCGAGGAGCACACGGACCCGCTCCACAAGGTCACGATCATCCCGCGCGGGCGCGCCCTGGGCCTGACGCAGCAGCTCCCGCTCGAGGACAAGTACACGTACTCGAAGGAATACATCGAGGCCGAGCTCACCGTCATGATGGGCGGGCGCCTCGCCGAGGAGGTCTGCATCGGGCGCATCACGACCGGCGCCTCGAACGACTTCGAGAAAGCCACGGAGATGGCGCGCCGCATGGTGTGCGAATGGGGCATGAGCGAGCTCGGCCCGCTCTCCTTCGGCCGGCCCGAAGGCGAGGTTTTCCTCGGACGCGATTTCAGCCGCCAACCCGACTACTCGGAGGACACGGCGCGCAAGATCGACGCGGAGGTGAACCGCATCGTGACATCCTCGTACGCGCGCGGAAGGAAGATCATCGTCGAGCACCGTGCCGCGCTCGAGGAGATCGCGAGCGTCCTCCTCGAGAAGGAGTCCCTCGACGGCGAAGAGATCTACGCGATCATCAAACGCGTCACCGGCCACGAGGTCGCCAAGCGGCCGCCCGTGAAGCCCGAGCCCCCGAAGCCCACGGCGCCCGCCACCGTCACGAAGAAGGACGAGGGCGCCGCGCCGGCGGGCGGACTGATCCCCGTCCCGGTGTGACCACTCGCCTCACGGGCTTTTCTTCGCAGCCGACAGCGCCGCCGTGGCGGTGTCGTGCACGGGCGTTTCCACGCCGGCCTCGCGCCCGAGCCGGGAGACGGCGCCGCTGAGATCGTCCAGCTCGTTCAGGCCGCCGGCCTCGAGGTCGAGGAGGAAGCTCGGCTTCATGCCGCCGCCGAGGCCGTCGATGAAGGCGAGGATCTTCGACTCCTCGTCCTCTGCCATCCGCAGGCCGCGGGCGCGCGCCACGGCCAGCACTTCGCGGACCGCGCGCGCCAGGAGCAGCTTGCCGTAGGGGGCGTCGCGCACGGGTCCGATCGGAGAGCGGGCGAGGCCGCAGGCGGCCGCCATGGAAGCGATGAACGCGAACTTCCGCCACAGGTCGGCCAGGATGTCCTCGGAGACGCGCGCCTCGGCGCCGGCCTGCTGAAAGGCATCGACGATCCGTCGCACCCGCTCGGACGGTTTGCCCGTTCGCTCTCCGACGGCTACCTTCTGGAACGGGCTCTTCCGCTCGACGACCCCGGGCCCGACTTTGAGGACGCTGACCTGCGTCAAGCCGCCGAGGACCTGACTCTCGGGCACGCCGCTCTCGATGAGCCGATCGGCGGCCTCAACGCCGTTGAGAAGCGGCAGGACCGCGGCGCCCGAAGCGGCGAGAAAGCGGGCCGCCGGCGCGACCTCCATGAGCGAATAGGTCTTCACGGCCACGATCGCGACGTCGCACTCGCCGAACGTCTTCGGGTCGTCGGAGGCCTCGACCGCGACCGTGAATCGCCCCTCCGTAGTCCTGACCTCGAGGCCGCGAGCCCGGAGAGCATCCAGATGGGCGCCCCGTGCCAGCATTGCGACGGCGTGACCGGCGCGGGCGAGAGTGCCACCGTAGTAGCCCCCGACCCCGCCTGCTCCGAGGACGGCGATCCGCACATGGGCAGTGTAGCAACGGGCAATCGCGGCTTCGACTCCCGGGGCGCCGGACATAATCCCGACGTGCGGTACACCCTTCCCCTGCCTCACGCGCGCGTCCTGAGCCTCGGCTCGCTCCCGGGAGTCATGGCGATCCTGAACGTCACGCCCGACTCCTTCAGCGACGGAGGACGCTTCGCGAGCGCGGAGGCCGCGGCGGAAGAAGGCGCGAGATTCGCAGACCTCGGCGCGGCGATCATCGACATCGGAGGGGAGAGCACGCGGCCCAGAGGGGCCACATACGGAGCAGGGGCTTCGGAGATTTTCTTAGAAAGTGAATTGAAGAGAGTGCTCCCCGTCATCGCTCGCCTTCGAGGCTTGAGGCCGTCAGTCCCGATCTCGGTCGACACGCGGCGGGCCGAAGTCGCCCGCGCGGCGCTCGACGAGGGCGCAGACGTCGTGAACGTGGTCACCGGCCTCGACGCTTCCGCGGATCTCCTCGAGCTCGTCGCGAACCGCGGCGCCGCCCTCGTGCTCAATCATTGCCGGGGCACGCCCTCGACCACCTTCGAAGAATCTTCCTTCGCCGATGTGGTCGCCGAGGTGGCGGCGGACCTTCGCGCCGCCCGTGAGTGCGCTATCTCCTCCGGAATTTCCGAGCAAAAGATTCTCCTCGACCCCGGTTTCGGATTCGGCAAGACGCCGGACCAGAACTTCGCGCTTCTCGGCGCGCTCGACCGCCTCGCGCCGCCCGGCGTTCCGCTCGTCGTCGGGGCGTCGCGCAAGGCGTTCCTCGGGACGGTCGCGGGAGCGCCCGTGGGCGACCGCCTGCCCGAGTCCCTCGCCGCGGTCGCGGTCGCCGCGCGCCTCGCGCCGCGGCGGCCCGTCCTCGTGCGCGTCCACGACGTCGCCGAGACGATCCGGTTCCTCGCGGCGCTCGCGCGGGCGAACGGCGACGCTCTCTCGCGAGTCACGTAACATCGAAGGCTGATGCTGGCTCTCTTCGGCACGGACGGCATCCGCGGCGAGGCCGGCGTGCCGCCGCTCGACGCGGCCACGGTCTCGAGGGTCGGAGCCGCGCTCGCGACTTCCCTCGGCCGGCGGGGCGTCTCGGTCGTCGTGGGCTGCGACACGCGCGTTTCCTCCGAGGGCATCGTGGCCGCGCTTTCCGGCGGGCTCGTCGCGAACGGCGGCTCCGTGCGCTTCGCGGGCGTCGTCCCGACGCCCGCCGTGGCGTGGCTCACCCGGAAGCTCGACGCCGATGCCGGCGTTTCGATCTCGGCCTCGCACAATCCCTGGAAGGACAACGGAATCAAGATCTTCTCGGACGAAG
Source organism: Thermoanaerobaculia bacterium (assembly GCA_041482235.1). Lineage (GTDB taxonomy): Bacteria > Acidobacteriota > Thermoanaerobaculia > UBA5066 > UBA5066 > Fen-183. The sequence continues at coordinate 3,685 of JBGPDK010000117.1, forward strand.
GCCGGAAGCTCCCCGACGCCGTGGAGGCCGCCATCGGGCGGCGGATCTCCGCCGCGTCGCCGGCGGCGCCGGCGGGCATCGCCGCGGAACCGGCGCTCGCCGGGGACTACGTGGCGCACCTCGCGGGCAGCCTGCCCCACCGCCTCGACGGCCTGCGCGTCGTCGTGGACGCGGCGAACGGCGCGGCCTTCGAGGTCGCGCCGAAGGCGTTTCGCATCGCGGGCGCCGAGGTCGTCGCGCGGAACGTCTCGCCGGACGGGCGAAACATCAACGAGAGCTGCGGCGCCCTGCACCCCGGGGGGTTGGCACGCGCCGTGGTCGAGACCCGGGCTTCGCTCGGCATCGCGCTCGACGGCGACGCGGACCGGATCATCGTGGCCGACGACACGGGGACGCTTCTCGACGGCGACGACGTCCTGTACCTCTGGACGCTCGAGCTGGAGCGCGAAGGCAGGAAGCCCGAAGCCGTCGTCGGAACGGTCATGTCCAACTGGGGGCTGGAGCGGGCCCTGAGGGAAAGGGGCGTCCTCCTCGTCCGCGCGGCCGTCGGCGACCGGTACGTCGTCGAGGAGATGGAGAGGACCGGCGCGCTTCTCGGAGGCGAGCCCTCCGGCCACCTCCTTCGCGCGGACCTCACGACGACGGGCGACGGCACGCTCACCGGCCTCCACCTCGCGGCGCTGGTCGCGGCGTCCGGCAGGCCGCTCTCGGCGCAGCCGCGCTTCGTCCACACGCCGCAGGTCCTCAAGAACGTGAGAGTCCGCGAAAAGATGCCGTTCGACGCGATCCCCGGTTTCGCGGCGCGGCGCCAGGTCGCCGAGCAGCGCCTTTCGGGCAACGGCCGTCTCCTCCTGCGCTACTCGGGCACCGAGGCGCTCGCCCGCGTGATGGTGGAAGGCGCGGATGCCGGCCTCGTGGAGGCCGTGGCCGCGGACCTCGCCGACGCCCTGCGCCAGGCCCTCGGGGCATGAGCGGAGGGCTGCCTCTCGAGCCCTCGGAAGAGGAGCTGCGGCATCTCCTCGACGAAGCCGTCCGGCGTGTCATCGCGCACCTCGGCTCTCTCCCCGACCAGCCCGCCGACGGGTCCGCCGGAGCCGCGGCTCTCGCGCGCGCGCTGATCGAAGCGGAGCCCCCGGAGGACGGAACACCGGCGGGGCCGCTTCTCGACCTCCTGTTCGAAAAGGCGATCCCCGCGAGCTTCAACAACGCCGGGCCGGGGTTTCTCGCGTACATCCCCGGAGGCGGGCAGCCGTACGCCGCCGCCGCGGACCTGATCGCGGCCGCCGTGAACCGCTACGTCGGCGTCTTCGCCCCGGCGCCCGCGCTCGTCCAGCTCGAGACGAACGTGATCCGCTGGTTCGGGCGCGCCGTGGGCTACCCGGAAAACTCCGGAGGCTTCCTGACGTCGGGCGGATCTCTCGCGAACTTCTCCGCGCTCGTCGCGGCGCGGCACGAGAAGCTGCCCGAGGACTTCCTCAAGGGCACGCTCTACGTTTCCGACCAGGGTCACCACTGCATCCGCAAGGCGGCCCTCCTCGCGGGCTTTCCCGCCGCGAACGTGCGCGAGATTCCCTCCGACGCCGATTTCCGCATCCGGCTCGACGCCCTCGCCGAGCGGGTCGCCGCCGATCGCGCGGCCGGTTTCGAACCGTTCCTCGTCGCCGCGAGCGCGGGCACGACGAACACGGGCGCCGTCGACGATCTCGACGCCCTCGCCGACTTCGCGGAGCAGGAAGCCCTCTGGCTGCACACCGACGCGGCGTACGGCGGCTTCTTCGCGCTGACCTCTCGCGGCCGCGCGGCGCTCAAGGGCCTCGCGCGCGCCGACTCGATCGTGCTCGACCCTCACAAAGGCCTGTTCATGCCGTACGGCACGGGGAGCCTTCTCGTGAAGGACCCCGGGACTCTCCGCCGGTCGCACAGCGTTTCGGCGCACTACATGCCCGGCATGCAGGAAGACCCGGACTCGGTGGATTTCTGCGAGATCTCGCCCGAGCTCTCTCGCAACTTCCGGGGACTCGGCGTCTGGCTCGCCGTCAAATTGTGCGGCTTCGGCGCGTTCCGGACGGCGCTCGACGAGAAGCTCGACCTCGCGCGCGAAGCCGTCGACGCGGTGCGCGCGATCCCGGACATGACGATCGTGGCCGAGCCGCAGCTTTCGCTCTTCGCGTTTCGCCTCGCGCCCCGGGGTGCGTCCCTCGAGGAGGCGAACCGCGTGAACCGGGAGCTGATGGCTCGCGTGAACGCCCGGAACAGAGTGCTGCTCACGGGCACGCTCCTGGGCGAGGTCTTCGCCCTCCGGATGTGCATCCTGAGCTTCCGGACGCACGCGGACCGCGTCGGGATGGCGCTCGAGGATCTCCGGGCGGCCGCCCGGGAGGTCCGAGGGAATAATCCGGCCCCGGAACGCATTTCGTAACGTGTCCATGAGACGACGCGACTTCCTCGCCTTGACCCTCCCCCTCCTCGCCGGCGCAGGCGCGCTCGTCGCGATCGGCTCGGCCGGCCCCGAGAAGAGCCCCGCCCAGAAAGGACCCGCGATGCCGAACCCCGCCGAAGCCGCCAGCGACCGCGTCATGAAGACGGACGCCGAGTGGAAGAAACTCCTCACCCCCGAGCAGTACCACGTCACGCGGAAGAAGGGCACCGAGCGCGCCTTCACGGGGCCGAACTGGGACAACCACGCGAAGGGGACGTACGTCTGCGTGTGCTGCGATCTTCCGCTCTTCAGCTCGGACACGAAGTTCGACTCCGGCACCGGCTGGCCCAGTTTCTGGCAGCCCCTCGCGCCGAACGCCGTGAAAACGGAGGAGGATCGGAGCTTCTTCTCCGTGCGCACCGAGGTGATGTGCCGCCGCTGCGACGCCCACCTCGGCCACGTCTTCGACGACGGGCCGAAGCCGACAGGGCTGCGCTACTGCATGAACGGCACGGCGATGAAGTTCGTGGCCGCGAAGTAAGTCGAGGGGAGCCGGCGACGCGGCTTCGCGGGCCCTTCGAGATCATCGGGTGGCTCGAGGGCAAGCGCCACGGCGGGCTCATTTCCCGGCCGACATTCGATCGCGACATCGCCGAGGCCGCGAAGAAGGCCGGCGGGGACGGTGTGTTCGTCCAGCACTCCGACACGCGCCTCCGGGGCTACTACACGGGCGAGAGCTACACCGTGCCCCTGACTGACCAGACCACCCATCTCGCCGTTTTCCGGTATCTTACAGCTCCGAAATGAGCCGGGGCGAGGCTGGCCAAAGAGTTGGATATGCCTAAGCACTCAAGGAGACCCGAAGAACCCGACGTGAACCAGCTTGCGGCCAGACTCGTGGCCCAGGCCATCGGCACCCCAGGTCAGGAAATGGCCGCTGCTGCCCCACCGGAGAAGAACCCCGCCGCCGCCGTAGCCCTGGGCCGCTTGGGTGGTCTCAAGGGCGGAAAGGCGAGGGCCGGGAAGCTCTTGGCCGCCAAGCGGAAGGCCATCGCCAAAAAGGGCGCAGAAGCTCGATGGGGCAAGGCAGACAAAACACGCTGATGATGTACGGCCCTGCGCCAGACGAGGACCAGCGCCGCTACAGTCCGCCTAAACTTCGTCGCCTCCGAGCGGAGGGTGATAAGAGGCACGCCCGACGAGCGGCACATTTCAACGTCCTATGTCGAGCGCCAGAACCTAGGTCGATCAAAGACCGCGATATGCCGAGCCTCGTAGTCTTACGCGCGTCACCGTGACGACGTGAGCCGCATCGTCGATCTCGTAAAGGACCCGGTAGTCGCCCACGCGGATCCGGAAGAGCCCTTTGTGGCCGGCCATCGCCTTCACGCCGTGCGGCCTGGGATCCTGTTCGAGACCGCTTAGATGAGGATCGAGCCGCCTTCGAACAGGAAATGGAAGCCGGAGAAATTCGCGCTGAGCTGACGAGACGAATTCGAGCCGGTACGCCACGCCGTCACAATCCGGCGCGCTTACGGACCTCGGCGTAGGGAATGCGCTTCTCCCTGGGGTTTGCGAGTCGCGCGACAGAGACGCTCACGTCGTAGCGGTCCTCCAGTTCCTCGAGAAGCTTCAGATCCGCGATCGAAACGACCGCTGCGATCGGCTTCTTTCCCCGGCGCACGATCACGCGCTCGCCGTGACGGGCGCGATCGAGAGCGGACTCGACCGGAGAGGCGGGCGGCTTTCGTGCAGTAACTCGGCTCATGACGCTCGTCATTCTACGGCTCTTCGTCTCCGGTCAGCGCCCGCGTGACGATCACGTACTCCTCGACGGGGCGCCCGCCCACGAGGTGCTCCTGGATGATCCGCTCGAGGACCGGCGGGTCGCACGCGCGATACCAGACTCCCTCGGGGTAGACGACCGCCGTCGGGCCGCCGACGCAGATGCGCAGACAGTTCGCCTTGTTCCGCAGCACGCGGCCGCTCGTCGAAAGGCCGAGCTCTTTCAAGCGTGCCTTCAGGAAAGCCCAGGCGGCATTCGCGCGGTCCCGCTCCGAGCACCTCGGCTTCGTCTGGTCGCAACAGAGGAAGATGTGCCGCCGCGCCGCGGGGATCCCCAGCCCCGCCGCGATCCTCTCGAGCGCCTCGGGCGAGTCGTCCTCATTTCCGCGTTTCAGGATCCTCTCCACCGCTGAAGGATAATGGCCCTCATGAAAATCTTCGTCACGGGAGCCACCGGCCACGTGGGATTTCACGTCGCGCTCGCCCTCCGGCGCGCGGGACATCACGTCTCGGGCCTCACGCGCTCGGAAGAGGGCGCGAGGCGCCTCGACCGACACGAGATCCGGCCCGTCGTCGGGTCGCTGCAGGATCCCGGCTCGTGGAAGGGCGCCGAAGACGCGTCCGTCCTCGTTCACGCGGCGTCCGACGCCGCCGCGGACATGTGGGCCGTGGACCGCGCTGCTGTCGAGGGGCTCCTCGCGCTCGCGGGCCGCGGCGCCGCTCCAAAGACGCTGCTCTACACGAGCGGCGTCTGGCTCTACGGCTCGACGGGCGACCGCGTCGCCGACGAGACGACGCCGATCGCGCCGCTCCCGATGAGCCTGCCGCGCGCCGAGACCGAGAGGCGCGTCCTCTCCGCGGCGGGAGTCAGGGGGCTCGTCATGCGCCCGGGCTGCGTGTACGGCTACGGCGGAAGCCTCACCGCGATGTGGTTCGCGGGGGCGGCCAAAGGAGCTCTCGAGGTCGTCGGGGACGGCCACAACCGGTGGGCGACCGTCCACGCGGACGACTGCGCCAACGCCTACGCGAGGGCCGCCTCGAGCGGGCTCTCGGGCGAGATCTTCAACGTGACGGACCGCTCGCGCGCGCCCGTGCGCCGGCTGGTGACCGCCGCCGCCCGCGCCGCGAGCTTCAAGGGCGAGATCCGCTGGATCCCGCTCGAGGACGCACGCAAGAAAATGGGCGGCTTCGCGGACGCCCTCGCGCTCGATCAGCATGTGGATTCGCGGAAGGCCGTCGCGCGCCTCGGCTGGCAGCCCACTCACGGCGGCTTCGAGGACGAGGTCGAGACGTACTACGCGGCATGGAAGGCCGCGACCGCGAGGACCTGACCGGAACGCCTTGAAAACGATCAGCTTCTCTTCTGAAGACCGCGCCCGGATCGAGGCGCACGGCCTGACAGTGGAGGAGGTGAGGCGGCAGGCGGCTCTCCTGCGCAACCCGCCTCCCGCGATCCGGCTCGTGCGCCCGTGCACCACGTCGAACGGCGTCGTGCGCATCCACGAGCGCGAGCATGCCGAGCTCCTCGCCCTCGCGGGCGAGGCGGCCCGCGAGGGCCGGCTCTCGAAGTTCGTGCCCGCTTCCGGAGCGGCGAGCCGCATGTTCGAGTTCCTCAGGTCCGGCGGTCCCGATCATCCGGACGTGCGCCGCTTCCACGAGAACGCACCGTCCTTCGCATTTCCCGCCGCCCGCCGGGCCCTCTTCGGCCGCGCGAAGGCGTCTTCCTCCGACATCGAAGCGCTCGCGGCCTTTCCGAAGGGCCTCATCCCCTTCCACCGCTACGCCGGGTTCGCCCGGACGCCGTTCGAAGAGCACCTCGTCGAGGCCGCCGCGACGATTCGGGACGAGGCGGGCGTCTGCCGCGTCCATGTCACCGTCTCGCCGGAGCACCGTGCCGCGTTCGCGGCGGTCCTCGAGAAGTCGCGACTCCGCCTCGAACGGGAGACGCGCGCGCGCTTCGAGGTCCGGTTCTCCGAGCAGGCACCCTCCACCGACACGGTGGCGATCGACGAGAAAGGCCGCCTGTTCCGGGATGCCGAGGGACGGCTGCTCTTCCGGCCGGGCGGCCACGGCGCCCTCCTCGAGAATCTCGCCGGGTCGGGCGGCGACATCGTCCTCGTGAAAAACGTCGACAACGTCGTGCCCGACGACCGCCTCGCGCAGACAGTCCTCTGGAAGCGGCTCCTCAGCGGCCTTCTCGTGCGAATCGAGCGTACGAGCCCACGGGACCGACCGCTCCGCGTCGCGGGCGTCGTGCGAAACGAGGGTGAGCCGGGCGGCGGCCCGTTCTGGGTGGAGGGGCCCGGCGGAGAGTCGCGCCAGATCGTCGAGTCGGCACAGGTGAACCTCGCGGATCCCGAGCAGGCGGCGATCTGGGGCGCGGCCACGCACTTCAACCCCGTGGACCTCGCGTGCTCGCTCCGCGATGCGTCCGGCCGGCCTTTCCACCTCCCCGGTTTCGTGGACGAACGCGCCGTCTTCGTCGCGAAAAAGACCCACGAGGGGCGGGCGCTCGTCGCCCTCGAGAGGCCTGGCCTCTGGAACGGGGCCATGGCGCTCTGGGAGACGGTCTTCGTCGAGGTGCCGAAGGAGACGTTCGC
>JBGPDK010000118.1:0-10240 GCA_041482235.1 Thermoanaerobaculia bacterium
CGGGCTGCGCGAGCTCCCGGGGATCGGTCCGTACACGGCCGCGGCGCTGGCGTCGATCGCCTTTGGAGTCCCGGCGGCGGTCGTGGACGGAAATGTCGTGCGCGTACTTTGTCGGCTGCGCGGCCTGAGACTCGACCCGAAAGCGCCGCGCACGCTCGCGCGCCTCCGGAGAGAAGCGCAGGCGCTCGTCCCCGTCCGGAACCCGGGCGACCACAACCAGGCCGTCATGGAGCTGGGCGCGCTCGTCTGCACGCCGCAGGCGCCGCGCTGCGGCGCATGCCCGCTCCGGACGCTCTGCAAGGCCGCGGCGAGCGGGGAGCCGGAAGGCTTCCCGCGAAGGCCGCGGCCGGCGAAGCTTCGCTCCATCCATCTCGTGGCAGGAATCGTCGAGAGAAGAAAGAGAATTTTGCTCGTAGAAGACAAGACCCTCGTCGAAGGGCACCTTTGCGTTCCCATGTTTCCGGTTCGTGGCAGGCAGCGGCCTGCAAATGTTCTTAGAAAGGGGTGGGAGGGGATCGCGCGCCGAAAGGCGACCGCACTCGAGGCGGTGGCAACGCTGAGGCACTCGGTGCTGGATCGCCGCTACGTCGTCTCCCTCTTCACTTTCAAAGAAAAAACACCCTCACCTTCGCGCAGCCGCCAGCAGGGATTGGACGATCCCGTCCCTCCGAGCAAAATCCGTTTCCTCTCTCCGAGCCAGATTGCCCGCCATCCCCATGGGGGCCTTCTCCTGAAAGTGCTCGCTGCCTGGCGGGAGCACCTGCGCTGAGGTCGGCTATCCTCGCATCGAATGGCGCGTCTCGTCCGAATCGGGATCCTCGCGGCTCTCGTGCTCCCTTTCCTCGTCTTCTCCACGGCCTCCAGCGAGGCCCTTCGCGAGTCGAAGCTCCTGGTTCAGGCGCTGGGTGCGTCGCTTGCGCTTCTCGGCCTGGCGCTCGGTGGCAGCTTTCCGGCCTTTGGCCGCGGGCGGGCGGCGCGCGTCGCCGTCCTCGGCCTGCTCGCGGCCGTCTCTCTCTCGCTTCTGTCGGCCCTCGCGAACGCGGACGTCGTGGACCCGCTCACGGCCGCAGCCGTCCTCTCTGCCCTCGCGCTTCTCCTCGCCGGATCGTCCGCGGTCGGGGCCCAGGTCGTGCCCGCAGCGGCCGTCGCCCTGATGGCGGCCGGGGCCTTCACCGGCGCGCTCGCGGCTCTTCAGCGGTGGGCCGGCCTCTTCCGGCTCCCCCTCGAAGCCCCGGAGCCGCGCTTTTTCGCGGCTGGCCTCATCGGCAACGCCGGCGACGTCGGGATGGCTCTCGTGGTCCCTTCGCTTCTTCTCTTCGCGGCGGCCGCGAACCCCGACGTCCCGGCGCGCGGCCGAATGCTCGCCGCGGCTTCTCTCGCCCCGGCCCTGCTCGGCCTTCTGGCGACCGAGTCCGTGGGGCCCGCGCTCGCGTTCGGGGGCGGCGCCGTCGTCTTCGCCGCGCTCGATCTGCGCCGGCGCCGCCTCGCGCTGGGCCTGCTTCTCGCGGCGGCCTGCCTCGCGCCCCTCACGGGCGCCGGGCGGCGGTTCCTCGGGAAGCTCGACGAGCTCCGGCGCGGCGACCTCGCTGCGGCCACGACGCAGCGCGACATCGGGCTCTATGCCGCGCGCGAGATGATCCGCCAGCACCCCCTCCTCGGCGTGGGTCCGGGGGCCTTCTCGAATCGTTTCGTTCCGGCGCGTCTCGCGGCCGAGGAGCGCACGGGACGGCGTCTCGTGCACAGCAGCGGCTCCGCGCACTTCGACAACGCGCACTGCGAGCCCGTCACCCTCGCGGCGGAGGCCGGACTGCCCGCCGCGCTGGCCGCAGCCGCCGGGGCTCTCGCCCTGCTTACGGGCCTTCTCTTCCGCCGAAAGATCGAGCCGTCTCCTCCGAACGCGCCAATCGACGCCCTTTTTGCCGCTCTTTTCGCGGTCGCTCTGCTCGGCCTCGCCGACTTCCCGCTTCGAATCGCGGTCTCTTCCGGGCCCGCCGCCTTCCTCGCGGGGGCGGCGCTTCGCCGCGCCGCAGGAGATGAAGGGGCGCCTGCCTCGCCCGCCCGTGGCGCCCGCGCCCTCCTCGCGGCGCTCGGGCTCCTCATCGCGGCCCTTGCGGCCGTGCGCTCTTTCGCGACGCTCGCACAGGCGCAGGGAGAGAACCTCCTGCGGGAAGCGGCGTCGGCGCCGGAGGACGCCGCGACGGAACGGGCGGAGATCCTTTCGGCCGCTGGCGGGCGGCTCGCGAAAGCCGTCGCCCTCCGCCCGCGCTCGGCGACGGCGCTGCTCGCGCTGGGCTCCGTCGATGCGCTCCGCGGCGAACGCGAGAGCGCCTATGCCGTCTACTCGCGCTCACTCAAGCTCGAGGAGCGCGCCGAGAGCGACCTCAATCTCGGGCGCGCCGCGCTCTCGCTCGAACGCGCCGACGAGGCGCACGGCCTCTTCCGCCGGGCCGTCTGGATCCAGCCACGCCTGCTCGACTCGCTTCCGGCGGAGGTCGACCGGGAACGGCTCGCGGCCCAGATCGACGCGGCGGCGCAGGCCCTGTCGCGGGGAGGCCGTGCTCCCGCCCTCCCGGCGACGCGCTGACCGCGCGCCCCGCGGCGCGCCGCCTTAGTCAAGGCAGCCGGAAGAGCGAGAGAGCGAAGCGCGCCTGCCGGTCGATCCAGGAGGATTCACACCGGAAGCCCGCGGAACCGAGGGTCGCCGTGAGGCCGCCCTCGGTGTACTTGTAGGAAGCTTCGGTAAAGACCGTCTCACCGCGACGGAAGCGGGCCGTGAGCCGGGCGCCCGGGACCTCGACGCTCTGGGGGACGCGGCTGACCAGATGCATCTCGACGCGGCACTTGCGCGCGTCCCACAAGGCTCGGTGCCGGAAGGAGTCCAGGTCGAACCCGGCGCCGAGCTCGTCGTTCATCCTGCGCAGCAGGTTCTTGTTGAAGGACGCCGTCACGCCGAGCGGGTCGTCATAGGCCAGGACGAGCTCCGCCTCCGGTTTGACGAGATCCGCGCCGAGGAGAAGTGCATCCCCCGACCTGAGTGTTCGACGAATCCTGTCCAGGAAGCGACGGGTCTGCAGCGGATCGAAATTGCCGATATTGGAGCCGAGAAAGACGACGAGAGCCGGCCCTCGCGTGCGCTCGAGAAGGGCCGTCCCGAGACCCCTCTCATACTCGGCCCGGCAGGTCTGAACCGAGAGTCCGCTCCGGGCGGCGAGGCGCGACGCGGTCAGGTCGAGCGCTTCCCGCGAGATGTCCACGAGGCCGACGCGCGTCCTCTCGCGGGGCCCGAGGAGGCCGTCGAGGAGGAGCGCGAGCTTTTCGCCGCTGCCGCAACCGAGCTCCACGACGAGGCCTGGCTTCCCGAGAAGGCGGCGGACGTCGCGCGACGCGCCCGGGATCAGGCCGAGCTCGGCTCGCGTCACCCGATACCACGGCAGCGCGCAGATCGCACGAAACAGCCGCGAGCCGAGGTCGTCGTAGAACCAGCGGGGCGGAAGCTGCTTCGGATCGCGCGACAGGCCCGCTCTCACGTCCGCGGCGAAGCTCACGCACCCACCGTCCGGAACTTCGAGTACACGAAGGGATAGTGCGGCTGGAACCAGTTCCGGAACGAGCGGCGCACGAGCGTCGAGGCGGTTGCCGGGGATGCCCCTTTCAGAACGAAATGACTGCCGTCGAAGAAGTCGGCGGAATAATTGGGATAGAGCGGCATGGGGCGGAAGCCGGGAAAACCGGCGAAAGGCGTCGACGTCCACTCCCATCCGTTCCCGACGAGGTCCTCGATTCCCCACGCGCTCGCGCCGGCCGGAAAACGGCCCACGGGCAGGGGATCCCAGTGTCCGAGGCCGAAGTTGCCGAAGGCCGCGCCGGCCCCCTCGTCGCCCCACGGGAACGCCGCTTCGCGCCCGGAAGGACGCCCGAACGCCGCGCGGTGATATTCCGCTTCACTCGGAAGGCGCCGACCTCTCCAGAGCGCATAGGCCGAGGCCTCCGCATGGCTGACGTAGACCGGCCACGCCATAGGAAGCGGGATCTCGTGGAATTGCGCGCGCCAGAGCCAGCGATCTCCAGGCCGGGTCCAGAAGGCGGGCTTCTCCACGCGCTCTCGCGCGAGCCAGCGGAACGCGTCTTCCGGCCAGAGGTCGCGGTTCCGGTAGCCGCCGGCTTCGACGAAGTCGAGCCAGCTCGCGTTCGTCACGGGATGAACGTCCATCTCGAACGTCGCGACGTCGACCGTCCGCTCCGGGAACTCGTTGTCCCAGCCGAGCGGGATTCCGCCCCGGGCGGCGCCGAGCGTCGCGCTCCCGGCCGGAACTCTCGCGACTCGGGGTGACGGCGGTGGGCCGCCTGCCTCGGGAGGCGGCGCGCCGCGCGGCTCCCGCTTCAAGGGGTACGGGAGCCGATGCAGCATGTACTGCAGAGTCTCCTGGTGCATCTCCTCGTGCTCGAGGATCACGAGGACACCCTCGACGGTCTCGGCGGACATCCCGGACTCGAGGACGGCCGCGACCCCCTCGTCCGCTGCACGGACAAAACCTTCGACGCAGTCGAGCTCGGGCCAGGTCGAAGCCTGGACGCCGGAAGCGTCGAGCGGATCGATCCCGCGCTCGAAGAGGATCTCCATTCGCGCATCGATCCCGGGCTTTCCGAGAGCGCGCTTGAGAAGCGTGTTCACCGCGAAGGCCGCGATGTGACCTTCGTAGAAAACGAACGGATTACGCAGGGGGATGGGGCGCTCGAGCCACGCCTCCGGCGTCAGGATTTCGTGGAAGAAGCGCCGCGTCCGCGCCCGGTTGCGCACCCAACGCGCAGCGAGATCCGCACCTCGCCGGCCGTTCTCGATCGTTTGCACAAGACCTCCATGGAAGAGGGAGCCGATTGCGTCCTGAAGGCCAGGGGGCCGGAACGAGCTTAACTCGTGAAGGCGATCCATGTCCTGCACGGCATGCTTGTTGCTACTGGGACGACGGAGGAAGAAAAATGCTCTGGACCATTTTCGTGATCCTTCTCGTCCTCTGGCTCCTCGGAATGGTGACCTCGTACACGATGGGAGGGTTCATCCACGTCCTCCTCGTCATCGCGATCGTCGTCGTACTGATCCGGGTCATTCAGGGGCGGCGGCCCATCTGACGCTCCTGAAATCTCCGCTTCGTGGACCGCGAGGGTCTTTCGTCATCCTTTCGGCTGAGGCCCGCAGTGCTTCTCGACGGTGGAGAGGAGCCGCAAGGGATCGACCGGCTTGCGCAACCAGCCCGCGGCGCCCAGTTCGCGCGCTCTCTCCTCCGCTCCGCTGTCCGCGGTGAACACGACGACCGGGATCTTCGCGAGGCCGGCGTCCTTCATCTGCTCCTCACGGAATCGCCACCCGTTCATCCCGGGCATCGCCATGTCGAGGAGGATGAGAGCCGGCTTCGTTCCGCTCCGCAACGCCTCGAGTCCCACGCGGCCGTCGGCTGCGCGGATCGCGCTGTATCCGCAGTCTTCGAGCAGACTCGCGATCGCCTCGGAGATCGCTTCGTCATCCTCGATGATGAGAACTCTCACTCTCCCCTCCCTGGCCTCTCGGAAGCGTCAGGCGAAACGTCGTACCCGCGCCCGGCCGGCTCTCCACGCCGATCTTGCCGCCGTGCGCCTCCACGATCTCGCGTGTGATCCAGAGGCCGAGGCCCATCCCGCCATAGGTTTCCTTCGAGACGGCCCTTTCGAACCTTTCGAAGATGCGCCTCTGGTCCGCGTCGTGGATTCCGATTCCCCTGTCCTCCACCGTGAACTGCGCGACGTCCCCACGGGCGGAGACGTGGATTTCCACGGGCTGGCCGCCGCCGAATTTCATCGCGTTCGTCAGGAGATTCGTCATCACCTGGTCGAGGCGTGAGCGATCCCAGAATCCGATGACGCTCTCGCTCGCCGTCACCGACAGCTTGCACCCGGCGCGCCGGGCGTTCTCCTCGAAACGCTCCACGACGTCTCGCGCGAGCTGCGCGAGGTCCATTTCTTCGGGGTCGAGATGGAGGGTGCCCGCCGTGATACGGGAGACGTCGAGGAGCTCGTCGGTGAGCCGAATGAGCCGGAGAACCTGCTTTTCGCACCGGTTGACCAGATCCGTCGCCCGGGTGTTTCCGGCCCCGCGCATCTGGCGGGAGAGCTGGTAGATGAGCAGGTTGAGCGCGGTCAGCGGCGACCGGATCTCGTGACCGGCGACGGAGAGAAACGAATCCCGCGCCTTCACGGCGTCGCGCGCTTCCTCGTAGAGGCGATTTCGCTCCGCCTCTACGCGCTTCAGCTCGGAAAGATCCACGACGAAGGACGCGCGAACGGGCGCCCCTCCGCCCATGTCCACGCTCGTGGCGCCGAACAGCACGGGAACGCGCGTCCCGTCGCGGCGAAGGATCTCCTTCTGGTATGGGCGGCAGGTTCCCTTCTCGCGGAGCTCCTTCTCGCAGTTCTCGTCGAGCGCCCTGAATTCCGGCGCGGTGAATCCGAAGAGCGTGTGCTGGCGCGGATCCCATGTCTCGCGCTCGTATCCCGCCATCGAGATGAAGGCGCCGTTGGCGTCCGTGATGCCTCCGTCGTCGGAAAAGAGGACGCCGATCAGGTTCGCGTCGAGGAGCCGGCGGATCCGGGCCTCGCTCGCGCGGATCTCCGCCTCGGAGCGATTCCGGCGAGCCAGATCCGCGCGGATGAGGTACCAGATCAGGAACAGGAATCCGAAGAGAAGCACGGCACCGATGGCGAGCGTCGTGAGAAGGCTCCGCACCGTGTCCTTCGACCGGCGGTCGCGCGCCGCCAGGAGCTTCCCTTCCTCGGCCCTCATCTCGGCGACGACATCGCGCAGACCGTCCATGGTCCGCCGGTTGGTGCTCGAGGCGATGAGCGCCAGCACCGCCTCGCGCCTTCCGGTACGGGCCAGGTCGATCCTCTTGCTCAGCTGTCCGATCCACTCCGCCGCCAGCTGTCGGAAACGATCCACGCGCGCGCGCTGGGTCTCGTTGTCCGCTGTCAGCGCGACGAGCCGGTCGATCCGCCGGGGAAGCTGCTCCGCGGCAAGCTTGAAAGGCCCGAGATAGGCGTCCTCGGACGTCAGAAGGAAGCCGCGCTCCGCGGTTTCGGCATCCTTCACCGTCGAGAGAGTGGACTCGAGCTCGCCGATGACCTCCCTCGTGTGGTCGACCCTCGCGGCATCCCCGAGAAGCTGGAACGTGTTCATCCACGTCACGGAAACGAGGAGCGCGAGCGCGCCGAACGTCAGGCAGATCGCGGCCGCGAGGCGCAAATCCATGCCGCGCGGCCGCCACCGGGAACGGCTTGCCGTGGTTTCGAGGTTCATCGGTCGCCGCGGGTCAACGCCACTCGCCTCGCGAGTGCAGGGACGGTGCCATGCAAGATTTTCAGGCTGCGGCGGTGCCCTCGGGCGCCGCCGCCCGCGCGCCGCCTCGCTCGGTCCTCACCGTACGGCTGTAGAGCGAGAGACTCCGGTCGAAGATGAATCGCAGGAGGAGCGCCGTCCAGGAGCGGTGTGCGAGAAGGGCGCCGTAGACCTCCGGCACCGCGCGGCGCACCGCCGGCAGACGGTTCCACGGGACCGACGGGAAGTCGTGGTGCTCGTTGTGGTGACCCACGTTCAACGCGACGAGATTCAGCGGACCGTAGTAGCTGGTCGTTTCCTGCGCACCCAGCACGAGGAAGTGCTCCTGGATCCATCGGGCGCCGAGCGGATGCAGCCCGACGGAAAAAAAGAACGACACGGCGAGATAGACGAGCGCCTTCGGACCGAAGAGCGCCCACACGGCCGCGTCGTAGACGATCTGCACGCCGATGTTCGCGAACACCCAGGGCTCGAAGAGCGAAATCTCGCGGAGGCGCGGAGGCCTCGTGACCTGGAAGATCGGGAAGAGAAGGAGCCAGAGAGCTTTCCGGAGCGCGGAATGTCCGACGAGCCGCGCCTCCCAGTAACTCGGAAGGTCGGCATCGAGCTCGTAGACTCCCTGGTAAGCGTGATGCTTGAGATGGTACGTCTGGAACGAGATCGCGCTCGGCAGAACGTGAGGCAGGTTCGCGAGAACCGCGAGGGCGCGATTCGCCGAGGCGCGCCGAAACACGAGGTTGTGCGAGCACTCGTGAATGAGGACCCAGAGCGCATGATCCAGGAAGGCCCCGGCGGCGAACGCCAGGAGCACGCCCGCCCACAGAGGCGCCCCCGCGATCCACGCGGACAGAGCCGTCTGGAGGGCGACGAGCGCGAGGACGAGCGCGGCGCTCCAGGGGTTGCGTCCCGCGAGGGCTCGGATCTCCGCGTGGCGACGCAGAATTACACGCGCACGCATGGCGTGGGGCTCGCGCTCGGCCGAGAACGTGAAGGTCTCGCCCCGCGAGCGTCCCGATTCCGGACCGGCCGGACCCAGCTGATTCGTCACGAAATTCTCCGCAGATTACCGCCGTTCCCGCGGCCTGTGAAACACTTTAGCGCGAGCCGCGGCGCGCGCTCTACGGCTCGAGGCCGTACTGCTTGATCTTGTTGTAGACCGTCTTGAGGCTGACCTTCAGGATCTCGGCCGCCCTTTTCTTGTTTCCGTCCACGGCGACGAGCGTTCGCTCGAGGAGACGGCGCTCCACGTCTTCCAGCGAATCGCCGACGCGCACCGGCACGTGCAGCGGGTCGCCGGGATCGGGAGCCGGGGCGGACGGGCTGGCCGCTCCGGGCGCGTCGGCCGGAACCGGGAGGGAGGGGGCGGGGGGACGCACCGCCGCGAAGACCCCGCTGGACCGGCCCGCGAGGATGCCGCCCACGACCGTCTCGTCCACCACAGGGCCGTCGGAGAGCACGTAAGAGCGGTGGACCACGTTGCGAAGCTCGCGCACGTTTCCGGGCCACCTGTGGGCGGCGAGCTTCTCGAGGGCCGCCGCCGAGAAGCTCCGCCGGCCGCCGGCCTCCTTCTCCGCGACGTGCTCGAGGAAGTGCTTCGCGAGCGGTGCGATGTCCACTGGTCGCTCGCGGAGCGGCAGCACGTGGAGGGGGAAGACGTTCAGCCGGTAATAGAGGTCTTCGCGC
Source organism: Thermoanaerobaculia bacterium (assembly GCA_041482235.1). GTDB lineage: Bacteria > Acidobacteriota > Thermoanaerobaculia > UBA5066 > UBA5066 > Fen-183. The sequence continues at coordinate 9,047 of JBGPDK010000118.1, forward strand.
AAAATCTTCTTCTCGATGGCGTCGAGAAGGTCGCGATTCGAGCTCGAGATGATCCGCAGGTCGCTTTCGATCTCCTCGTTCCCGCCTACGCGCCGGAACGACCGGGTCTCGAGAACCCGCAGGAACTTGACCTGGAGCTCCAGCGACATCTCCGTCACTTCGTCCAGAAACAGGGTGCCTCCCTGCGCGAGCTCGAAGTACCCGGCCCGGCGCTTCTCGGCTCCGGTGAACGCGCCCTTCTCGTGCCCGAAGAGCTCGCTCTCGATGAGATTCGGGGAAACCGCGCCGCAGTTGATCGCGACGAGGGGCTTCTCCTTCCGGCGCGAGAGTGCGTGGATCGTCTGGGCGGCGGCCTCCTTTCCGCTGCCGCTCTCGCCCGTGATCATCACGGGGGCGTCGGACCGCGCGATGCGCGCGATGACGGCGCACATCTCACGCATCGCGTCGGAGACGCCCACCATCTCGCCGAACCGCCCCGTCTCGTCCAGGGTCTTCCAGAGCTGGGCGTCGCCGCCGCCGGAATCCCGGGCCGGGCGCAGCCGTTCGAGCACCGCCTCGAGCTGCGCGGGCCGCAGAGGCTTGACGAGGTAGTCGAACGCTCCCGCCTTCATCGCCTCGACGGCCGTATCGAGTGATCCGTGACCGGTCAGCACCACGACCTCGCATCCCGGATCGGACGCTCGCGCGATCCCGATGAACTCGATGCCGTCGCCGTCCGGGAGCTGCAGGTCGGTGAGACAGACGTCGGGGTCGAACGCCTTGAACGCAGCCCGCCCCTCTGCGAGCGTCGCCACAGCCTTGACCTCCAGATGGAAGTCCTCGAGCAGAAGCTGCAGTCCGCGCCGCGTCTCGGCGTCGTCCTCGATGAGGAGGACTTTCACGGAGCCACCTGCGGGACGCTGCCCGTCATCGTGACGAAGCCTCCATCCTCGAGCCCTTCGAGCCGGCCGCCGTGGGCCTCGAAGGTCCAGCGCGCCGCAAAGGGCCCGAATCCGGCTCCCGGTCGGCTGTACGGGCGGAAGAGCATATCCCCCGGCGCTCCCGCGCCGAGCGGCACGCGAAAGGAGAAAAATGCCGTTCCGGGTCGATCCCCGATCCGGAGAAGCGCCTCGCCCTTTCCCGCCCAGCGCGAGACGGCTAGAAGAGCCTCGCGAACCGCGTTTTCAAGCTCGTCGCCGAATCCGGAGACGAAGA
>JBGPDK010000119.1:0-10162 GCA_041482235.1 Thermoanaerobaculia bacterium
ACCTCGCGGCGGATCTCGAGGACGATCGTCGGAACGCTCTTCGTGCGTCCCGAGCCGGCGCAGTAGGGGCACGGCATCGTGAGCGCGCGCTCGAGGCTCTGGCGCTGCCTTTTTCGGGTGATCTCGACGAGGCCGAACTCCGAAACCGGCAGCATCCGGTTCTTCGAACGGTCCTTCTTCAGCTCGGCCTCGAGCGCGGTGACGAGCTCCTGGCGGTGCTCCTCTTCCTCCATGTCGATGAAGTCCACGACGAGCAGGCCGCCGAGGTCGCGCAGCCGGATCTGCCGCACGATCTCCTGCACGGCTTCGAGGTTCGTCGTCACGACCGTGTCCTCGAGGCGCTTCTTGCCGACGAACTTGCCCGTGTTCACGTCGATCGCGACGAGCGCCTCGGTCTGGTTGATGACGATGTAGCCGCCGGACTTGAGCCAGACTTTCGACTTGAGCGCGTTCTCGATCTCCGTGTCGACGCCGTACTCCTCGAAAAGCGGCGTGGACTTGCGGAAGAGCTTCACCTTCGAGACGAGCGCGGGCTGCACCTGGTCGAGGAACTCGACGATGCGCTGATATTCCTCGTCGTCATCCACCCAGAGAGTCGCGAAGTCCGAGCCGAAGACGTCGCGCGCGGCGCGCAGCGTGAGGTCTAGATCGCGGTGGAGGAGCGTCGGTGCTCCCGCGCGCTCGGCCTTTTTTCGGATCTGCTCCCACAGCTTCGTGAGGTAGCGGCGATCGGCCGCGAATTCGTCCGCGGCGCGCCCCTCGCCCGCCGTGCGCACGATGTAACCGCCGGGGCCCTTCTTGAGATTCGTGAGGATGTCCTTGAGGCGGAGCCGTTCCTCCTCGTTCTCGATGCGCCGCGAGACGCCGATGTGGTCGATCGTGGGCATGTAGACGAGCGTCCGCCCCGGGAACGTGACGTGCGTCGTGACGCGCACGCCCTTGTGGGCGATCTGGTCCTTCGTGACCTGCACGACCAGCTCCTGCCCCTCGCGGAGAAGCTCGTCGATCGACGGGAGAACCGGCTTGGGCGGTGCCTCGCCCTCGGCCGCGGGGAGCGTTGCGGGCGTGACATCGGCCGGCGCCGCGGGCGTTTCGAATGCCGCCGCGGCGCCGCCGCCTCCGAAGGCGTCGAAGTCGTCCACTTCCTCGCCGACATCGGCCACGTAGAGGAAGGCGTCCTTCTCGAGGCCGACATCCACGAAGGCCGACTGCATGCCGGGCAGGACGCGCGTGACGCGCCCCTTGTAGATGTTCCCGACGGTGCCGCGCTGCCTTCGGCGCTCGATCTGCACTTCGGTCACGCATCCTTCCTCGAGGACGGCGATGCGCGTCTCGCGGTCGGAGGCGGAAACGAGGAGCTCTTTCGGCACGTGGAGGAGTGTACGCGGAGGCGCCCTACACGTTCACGTACCGGCGGTACGCGACGGAAAGGATCAGCCCCACCATGCACCACGTCGCGACGAGCGAGGACCCTCCGTAGGACACGAACGGCAGCGTGATGCCGGTCGTGGGCATGACGCCGACGTTCATCGCGACGTTCACGAGCGCCTGGGCCGCGATGTTCAGGACGAGGAGCAGAACGAGGATCGACCCGCCTCGATCGCGCGCGTCGCGCGCGAGCGCGAGAGCCCGAGCGATGAGAAAGCCGTAGAGCGCGAGGAAGACGGCGACGCCGGCGAAGCCCCACTCCTCGGCGAGAGCCGCGAAGATGAAGTCGGTGTGCCGAACGGGGAGAAAGCCGAGCCGGCTCTGCGTGCCCTGCTTCCATCCCTTGCCGAAGATGCCGCCGGAGCCGATCGCGATCCGGGCCTGCCGCACCTGGTAGCCGGCGCCGCGGGCCGCGAGACTCGGGTCGAGAAACGTGCGGATCCGGTCCTTCTGGTAGTCCTTCAGGAAGAACCACGCCCCGCCCATTGCGAGTGTGCCCGAGACGATGAGAGCGGCCCACCAGCGCCCGCGGAGGCCCCCGAAGAAGAGCGCCGCGGCGAGGAACGGCAGGTACGTGAGCGCGAGGCCCAGATCCGGCTGCAGGAGAACGAGGAGGACCGGCACGCCGACGGCCGCGGCGAGCGCGAGAATCGTGCGCGAGCGCAGGAGCGCGCGGTCGTCGTTCTCGAGGATCCACGCGACGAGAAGAGCGATCGAGATGCGCGCGAACTCCGAGGGCTGGACCTGGAACCCGCCGCCCACCTTGAGCCACGACTTCGATCCGGCGATCCGCGTGCCGAAGATCGGAAGTCCGAGAAGGACGAGGAGCGTGAACGCGTAAAGGCTCGGCGAGTACTGCAGGAGGATTCGGTAGTCGATCGCGAGAAACACGCCCGCGGCGACGAGGCCGAGGACCGCGAAGAAAATCTGCTTGCCGGGGAGATCGCCTCGCGGCGTCCCCGCGGTCGTCGAGGCGACCATCGCGATGCCGATCGCCGTGAGGGCGATGACGGGAAAGAGCAGGCGCAGGTCGATCCGGCGGGGAAGGACCTCGGCCAGCCGCGACATCGCTCAGTTCACCCGCGCTCTCGCGCGGCCCACCGGGCGCGCGGCAACTTCAGCGAGCACTTCGGGCGTCGCGCCGCGGCCCTTCGTCACCCAGTATTCCGCGAGGCGGGCCGCGAGCGGCGCCGCGGCCGACGCGCCGTGCTCGCCGTGCTCGACGAAGACGACGGCGACGATCTTCGGATCGTCGCGCGGCGCGAAGCTCGCGAACCAGCCGTGATCGCGCAGCTCCTCGGGGAGGAGGTGTCCCTTCTTCGCTTCCTTCTGTCCGACCACCTGGACGGAGCCTGTCTTGCCGCACAGGTCGAGGCCGGGCACGCGCGACGCGTACGCGGTCCCGCCGGGCATGTTCACGACCCGCCAGAGGCCCTCGACGATCGTCTCGTGCGCGCCGGGAGGGTACGCGATCGACTCCTTCGACTCGGGGCGGTAGACGAAGCGCTCGCCGGTTCGCACGTTCTCGCCGATGTGGAAGAGGTGCGGCGTCGGAAGGGCTCCGTCCGCGTTCGCGATGCCGGACATGCCGCGCGCAATCTGCAGCGCGGTCACGAGGACGGGCCCCTGGCCGATCGCCACGGAGATCGTCTCGCCGAGGTACCACGGGTGCTTGCGCGCCGCGAGGCTCCAGGCCGGCGAGGGGACGATGCCGCTCTTTTCATGGGCGAGGTCGATGCCGGTCGGCCGCCCGAAGCCGAAGAGCCCTGCCGACTCGGCGATCGCGTCGATCCCGAGCCGCTTGCCCATCGTGTAGAAATAGGTGTCGCACGAGACCTGAAGCGCCGTCGTGAGGTCCACGGATCCGTGGCGGCCATGGCAGCGGAAGAAGCGCCCGTAAAAAGTGGCGCCGCCCGTACAAAACACGCGCTCCCTGGGGTCGATGCCGTGCGTGAGAATCGAATAGGCCATGTAAGGCTTCCAGATGGAGCCCGGCGAGTACACGTTCTGCAGCACGCGGTTGTTGAGCGGGTGCTTGGCGTCCTCGACGATGTCTTCCCATTCCGTGCGGCTCAGACGCCGCGTGAAGAGGTTCGGGTCATAGGGGGGCGCCGAGAGCAGCGCGAGGATCTCGCCCGTCTTCGGGTCGAGCGCCACCGCGGAGCCGACCTTGCCCGCGAAGTAGTCCTCGGCGATCTTCTGGAGAGAGAGGTCGATCGTGAGGCCAAGCGTGTTGCCGGGCAGCGGGGACTCGTGCCCCGATTCGCCGACCTCGCGCCCGAACGAGTCGATGACGTAGGTACGCGAGCCCGAGAGCCCCGCAAGGAGGTCCTGGTACGTCGCTTCGACTCCCTGCTGGCCGATGGCCTCGCCGGGCCGCGGGGAATTCGCGTCGGGTGGAAGCGCTTTCGCCCGCGCGGAGACCTGGTCGGCCGTGGCCTCGCCGAGCTGGCCCAAAAGATGCGCCGCGGCCGTTCCCTGCGTGTACACGCGGCGCTCGGTCTTCTGCACGACGAGCTCGGGATGCTCGAGGGCGCGCGCCTGGACGGCGCCCACCTCTGCGACCGTGAGGTTCTCCTGCAGGATGACGGGGACGAAGTCGTAGTACGAACGGTCGCGCTCGACGCGGTGCTTGAGATCCTCGAAGGGGCGTGAGAAGACCTCGGCGACGAAGCGGAGCGAGGCGTCGAGGTCCTTCGTCTCGCGGCGGTAGAGGAGAAGGGTGAAGGAGGGCTCGTTCTCCGCGAGGACGACGCCGTTGCGGTCGAGGATGAACCCTCGCGGCGCCGTCACGGGCACGCGGCGCAGTCGGTTGTTCTCGGCCTGGCGCTCGTACTCCTCGCCGCGAAGCACCTGATGGACCCAATAGACGCCCGCGAGGACGCCGATGAGGATCCACGCGCCGCGCGCCACGAGATCGATGCGCGACAGGACGGGGCGGCGGTCTTCACGCGCGCTGGCCGCCATCAGATCATCCTCACGCGGCGGCGCGCCTCGCGGCGCTGCCTCCAGGGCACGCGCGACGCCGCGTACAAGAGGCCGCCGAGGACGCCCGTCGAAAGAGCGCGCGCGGCGAGCATCCACGGCGCGGGCGGAAGGTAGTCGCCCCTGAGCACCCACAGGAGAAACGTGAGAGTCGCCGCATCCACGAGGACGGCGCCGGCCAGGAAAGCGCCCACGGCCACGGGCTTCTCGACGACCATGCGCGCGCCCACCGTCGCGAGAAGGTACCCGACGAGGATCTTCGTGAAGGCGTGGAGCCCGAGCAGCCGGCCGGGCGCGAGAAGGGCGTCCTCGAGAAGTCCGGCGGGAAGGCCGACCAGCATCGCCGGTATGGCCGCTCCGCCGCGCGCCATGTCCGCGACGACGAGGAGGAAGAAGTCCGGAGGCGCCGGCACGTGGAGCGCGCCCAGCGCGAGCGTCGCGAGGACCGCGAGAGAGAGCCCGATCGCGACACGAAGCGGCTTCACCGGACGCGACTCGCGCTCAGCGGCGTCCGGTCACGGCGGGGCCCGACGTGACGTCGGACTTCCTCACGGGGGGCAGGACGAAGACGATGGATTCGCGGTGGGGATCGACGGCGGCGGAGACCTGAATCTCCCAGAACAGGGTCTTGTTTCGGCGGACCGACACGATGCGGCCGACCGGGAGCCCGCCGGGGTAGAGGCCGTCCGTGCCCGAGGAGACGAGGGTGTCGTCCGGCTCGACGGGCTCGATCGTGGGCACATATTCGATCGACACGCTTCCCTTTCCATCGCCGCGCGCCACCGCCGCGCGTCCGACGCGGGCCGCGTGCGCGAGCAGGATGCCCACGGCGGCCGTCTTGTCGGAGAGAAGCTGCGCGCGCGCCGTCGTCGGGCCGAGGGCGATGACACGGCCCAGAAGGCCGCCTGTCGCGAGGACGACGCCGTCGATCTGGAGGCCGTCGGACGTCCCCCGGTCGAGAAGCGCGGTGTGAAAGGGCCCGCTCGAATCGACGGCGATGAGGCGCGCGGAAACGGTGCCGGGGGGTGGCGACGGATGCTCGCCGAACAGCTCGAGGAGGCGCCCCTTGTCGTGCTCGGCGTCGCGGAGCCGGAGAAGCTCCGCGCGGAGCCGCTCGACCTCGGAAGAGAGCGTGCCGTTCTCGGCGCGGAGCGCGCGCCGCGACAGCGCCCACGTGGCGACGCCGTGAACCCCCGAGCGCACCGAGGTGACGAGGTCGACGAACGGGGACACGGCCGTGAGGAGCCAGCTCTCGCCCACGGTTCTCCCGCCGGGCCGCCGCACCTGAAGCGAGAGCGCGACGAGGCACAGCGACAGGAGCACCGCGAGGAAGATTTCCGGGCGGCGTTCGGCGAGGGTCGGGGTGGCCACGGGCGTCAGTCGAGGCTGATCTTCCGCAGGAGGTCGACATCCGCGAGCATCGCGCCGGTGCCCAGCGCGACGGAGTCGAGCGGATTCTCGGCCGTGGCGATCGGGAGGCCGGTCTCCTCGCGAAGGCGCCGGTCGAGGTTTTTGAGCATCGAACCGCCGCCGGTCAGGACGATGCCCTTGTCCATGATGTCGGCCGACAGCTCGGGCGGCGTCTTCTCGAGGGCCACGCGCACGGCGTCGAGGAGGATGCCGACGGTCTCGGCGATGGCCTCGCGCACTTCGGCGTCCGTGAGGTTGAGCGTCTTCGGCACGCCTTCGACGAGGTCCCGGCCCTTGATCTCCATCGAGACGGGCTCGTCGAGCGGGTACGCGGACCCGATCTCGATCTTGATGGCCTCGGCCGTGCGCTCGCCGATGAGGAGGTTGTACTTCCTCTTGATGTACTGAATGATCGCCTCGTCCATCTCGTTCGAGGCGACGCGGACGGACTTCGAGTAGACGATTCCCGCGAGGGAGATCACGGCGACGTCCGTCGTGCCGCCGCCGATGTCGACGATCATGTTGCCCGTGGGCTCGGTGATGGGGAGGCCCGCGCCGATCGCGGCGGCCATCGCCTGCTCCACGATGAAGACTTCGCTCGCGCCCGCCTGCAGCGCCGAGTCCTTCACGGCGCGTTTCTCGACCTGCGTGATGTCGGAAGGCACGGAGATGACGATCTTCGGCCTCACGAAGAGCGAACGGCCGTGCGCCTTCTTGATGAAGTAGTCGAGCATCCGCTCCGTGACCTCGAAGTCGGCGATGACGCCGTCTTTCATGGGGCGGATGGCCACGATGTTGCCCGGCGTGCGGCCGACCATGTCCTTGGCGGCGCTGCCGACGGCTTCCACCTTGTTCGTGATCTTGTTCACGGCCACGATGGAGGGTTAGCGCACGACGATCCCTCGGCCTTCCGCGAAGACGAGCGTGTTCGCGGTGCCGAGGTCGATCGCGAGGTCGGACGAGAAGATCGAGAAGAGAGAGCGAAATGCCAAGACGTGGTCCTTTCACGGGTCCGGCGGCGCGGGCGGCCGCCCCCTCAAGTCAATTGCTGCTGATGAGCACCGATTCCTTCTTGACGGTCTCGCCGCCGGCCGTGCGCGCCTTGATGACGATCGTCTGCAGGCCGTCGCCGCTCATGGAAATGACCTTCCGGAACGTGCCGTCCGCGCCCACGTCGGCGATCTCGCCGTTGACGGTGACCGTGGCGCCGGGAGCGGTGCGCCCCACGAGCACGACCGACGAGCCGACGACGTTCGGCCGCTGGGTGATGACGAGATCGGGGGGAAGCGTGTCGAGTCGTGACTGCGAGGGCTCGCCCGACGTGACCTTGAAGCGGCGGGACGCCGACCATTCCGAAAGGGCGGGAGGCGTTCCCCTGCGAAGGGAGCGCACGTGCCAGAAGTACGAGCCGGGCTCGTAGACGCTGATGAGAACGTCCGGCTTGCTGCGCTCGCCCGCCCCGATGTCGAGGATCGAGTCCTTGACGAAGAGCCGGCTGCGCGCGATTTCGAGCTCATAGGCGCCCGCTTCCCTCACCGTCGACCAGCGGAGGCGCAGGGGCTCCTTCTTTCTGTAGTCGATTTCGAGGTTGTCCTCCGGCGCCGTGAGCGACGGGGACTCGGGAAGCGTCGATTTCGGCCCGATGCCGCTTTCCTTCGAGGCCGCCGCGCGTTCGCGCGGACCGAGGTTGATGGCGCGCCCGGCCTGGTCCGTGAGGGTCGTCGAGCCGGCGAAGCTGCTCACATTCGTCCGCTGTGAGTCGGTTTCCATCCCCACGCTCGCGTTCGCGCCGATGCGCGCCAGGGCCGCGTCCGTCGACACGGACGCGCTCTTCACTCCGGTGCTCACGTCCGTCGTGCCGACGACGAGCTTCACGTCCGCCTCGGAGGGGCCTCTCGCCCCATGGACCTCGAAGAGCGTCTCGGGCCGGATGCGGTACATCGTGCCGTCGTTCCAGAGCACTTCCGCGGTGCCATTCGGGCCGGTCTTGATGAAGTCGCCCTCGCCGACTCCCGTGTTGGGTTTGAGCGTCTCCCACGTGCTGCGGTTCGCCTTCTGGACCTTGACGTCGCCCGCGGTGTCGACCACGTTCGCGCTGCTCTTCCCGCCGACGCCCGCGATGATCTTCATCGCGCGCGACTTCACCTCGACGGCCGTCCGCGCCGCCTTCTCGTTCAAACCCTCCGCGAGGTCCCGTCGCGCGTCGCCGAGCATTTCCTCGGCCAGGGCGATCTCCTTCGAAAGAGACGGCGCGTCCTTCTGCTGGCGCGCGCGGGCAAGCGCGTCGTCGGCCTCGGCGATCGCCTGCTTCGCGCGGCCGGCGGTCTCGTCGCGCTTCGCGAAGAAGTTGATGGCGACCGCGATCCCCACGGCGAGAACGACGACGCCGATCAGAATCCGAACGAGCGTCTGAGTGGAGACGTAGTACCACTCGAGCTGGGATTCCAGGTTGCTCGGAGAGGACTTCTTGGCCATAACGCTCGTTTCTGGAAACCCTTACAGCAAGTTTCTCACAGCATGCCGGACGAGAGGCCCGCCCCTCGGGCGCGGCCCCGCACCGCTGACTTTACCGCCGTTTGCCTCTGAGGTATCGTTCTCGATTCTTTCGGGCCCCGCGGCGCCCGCGCGCCCCGGACGTGTCCGGTTTCGGAGAACAAGATGCTCAAGGCTTTACGCGAGAACTTCAAGCACCTCCAGTGGATCCTCTGGGCGGTCATCGCCGTCTTCGTGATCTTCGTTTTCGCCGACTGGGGGATGGGCTCTCAGCGCGGCGGAGCAGGGGACGCCGTGCTCGCGGCGAAGGCCGGCGACATCCGGATCACGACCGCCGAGTTCCAGAAGGAGTATGCCTTCGCCGAGGATCGCTATCGGCAGGCGTACGGCAAGAACTTCAGCCCCGAGCTCGCGCGGGCGATGAACCTGCCCGAACAGGTGCTCAACTCCCTCATCGACCGACGCCTCTTCCGCGAGGAGGCCGAGCGGCTGCACCTCAAGGTCACCGACGACGAGCTCACGCAGCACATCCTCGGTCTCAAGGATCCGCAGAGCGGCAAGGCGCTCTTCGTGAAGGACGGGGTCTTCGTCGGCGATGCGGCGTACGCCCGCCTCCTCGCGGCGAATCACCTCGTGCCGCAGAGCTTCGAGGAGCAGCAGCGCGAGCAGATCCTCCTCGAGAAGCTGAACCGGTTCTTCACGGAGGCCGTCGTCGTGTCCGACGACGACGTGAAGGCCGAGTTCGAGAAACGGAACGTCAAGGCGAAGATCGCGTGGGCGCTCCTGCCCGTCGTGTCGGCGGCGCAGGCGCCGGCCACGGACGCCGAGGCCGAGGCGTATTTCAAGGCGAACCCCACGGCGTACCTGCAGCCCGAGAAGCGCAAGGCGAAGTACCTCCTCGTCGAAGCGGCGAAGATCCGCCCCACGATCCAGGTCACGGACGCCGACGTCGCGGCCGACTACACCGCGAACGCGGAGAGCTACCGCAAGGGCGAGGAGGTGCACGCGCGGCACATCCTCTACAAGGCCGACGCGGCGAGCGACGCCGCGCAGAAGGCGAAGGCGGAGGCCGCGGTGCGCCGGCTCAAGGGCGGCGCGGACTTCGCGGCTCTCGCGAAGGCCGAGTCGGACGATCCGGGCTCGAAGGCGAACGGCGGGGACCTGGGCGCATTCCCGAAGGGCCGCATGGTCAAGGAGTTCGACGAGGCCGCCTTCGGCGCGAAGGAGAAGGAGATCGTCGGGCCCGTCAGGACCTCCTTCGGATACCACGTGATCCAGGTCCTCGAGAAGACGGGCGAGCGCGTCCAGCCGCTCTTCGAGGTCTCGGCGGGCATCCGCGCGCGCCTGCAGGACGACCGCGCTCGCGACGAGGCCAAGCGCCTCGCCGCGGGTCTCACCGAGAAGGTCGCGAAGATGGGCAAGCCTTCCGACGACGACCTGCGCAAGCTCGCGGGCGCGGGCGTGACCTTCAACGAGACGGAGTTCCTGTCGCGGACGGACGCGCCGGCGGGCATCGGCTTCAACCCGCAATTCAGCGAGAAGCTGTTCTCGCTCAAGGAGGGGGAGACGGCCCCGGCTCCGGTCTCCACGGCCCGCGGCGAGGCCATCGTCAAGCTCGTGGAGATCAAGAAGCCCGGCCTCCCGGAGTTCGCCGCGGTCAAAGCGCGCGTCGTCGTCGACATCCAGAGGAAGCGGCAGAACGAGGCGACGCTCGCCATGCTCAGGCAGGCAATGGCGGCCGACGCGACACTCGAGGGCCTTGCGAAGAAGCTGAACCTGAAGATCGAGACACCCGATGCGTTCCCCAAGGGCGGCCCGATCCCCAGCCTCGGGGCGCCGAAGGCCG
>JBGPDK010000120.1:0-10148 GCA_041482235.1 Thermoanaerobaculia bacterium
GCGGGAGAATGAGCCGGCGCGGCGGGAGACAAAGCCTCGAGCCAGCCTTCCGGAAGACGGCCGAAGAGCGCGGCCCTCTGCGCGGCGAAGAGCGCGGCGAGCCCTTTGCGGCTGGCCTCGAGCACGCGCCCGAGCTGCTCCTCGTCGAACGGCTCACGCTCGGCGGTGCCCTGGATCTCCACGAAGCGCCCGCTCGACGTGCCCACGACGTTCACGTCCACATCGGCCGTCGAATCCTCGGAATAGTCGAGATCGAGGAGGATGCGTCCACCCGCGACGCCGAGTGAGATGGCGGCGACGGCCTCGCGCAGCGGATTCGCGCTGATGTCGCGCGCCTTCGCGAGCGACGCGCAGGCGAGCGCGAGCGCGACGTACGCCCCCGTCACGGAGGCGCAGCGCGTCCCGGCGTCGGCGACGAGGACGTCGCAGTCGAGCGTGATCGTGCGGTCGGCCAGCCGCGAGCGGTCCACGACGCCGCGCAGGGCCCGCCCGATGAGGCGCTGGATCTCCAGCGTCCTTCCGGACTGCCTCCCGCGCGCCGCTTCGCGGGGGCTCCTCTCGTGCGTGGCCCTCGGCAGCATCCCGTATTCGGCCGTCACCCACCCGAGGCCGGTCCGCTGCAGGAACGGCGGGACCTTCTCCTCGACCGAGGCCGTCACGAGAACCTGCGTGCGGCCCTGGGTGATCAGGCACGAGCCTTCCGCATGCGACACGGCGTCGCAGGCGATCGTCACCTGCCGGAGGTCGAGCGAGCCCCGCCCGTCGGAACGAGGGGGGCCGTGCGGAACCGTGGGCACGGCGGCATTCTGGCCCACTCGAGAGCCGGCCGCTAAGGCAGATCCACGAGCGTGAGCTCCGCGGCCGGGCGGCCGAGAAACCGCCCCGCCACGCGGCGCAGGCGATCGGAAGCGTCGGTCACGAGGAGGCGTGTCGTCCCGTGAGAGGTTTCGGCCCGGCGCGACGCGCTCGGAAGGGCCGCCTCGACGGCGCGCGCCGCAGTCTCCGCGGAGTCGACGAGAACCGTGCTCGTGGGAAGCGCTTTCGAGATCGTGCGCGCGAGAAGGGGATAGTGCGTGCACCCGAGGACGACCACGCGCGCGCCGGACTCGCACACGTTCGCGAGGTAGCGCGCCGCCGCAGCGCGCGCCACCTCGTTCTCCGTCCATCCCTCCTCCGCGAGGGGCACGAAGAGCGGGCAGGCCGTATGTGTCACGTCCCGGCCCGGGTCGAGCGCGCGAATGGCGCGGCCGTATGCGTCGGACGCCACCGTGGCCTCGGTCGCGAGAACCGCGATGGGGGCCCGTGCCCCGTCCCGGTCCGAGGCTCGCGCCGCGAACACCGCCGCCTCGGCGCCCGGCGCGACGACGCCCACGACCGGGACTGAGGACATCTCCTCGATCACGTCGAGCGCGAGCGCCGACGCCGTATTGCACGCCACGACGACGGCCTTGACGTCCTGGGAAAGCAGAAAGCCGATGGCGCGACGCGCATAGCGCCGCACCGTCTCGGGTGACTTCGTGCCGTAAGGGAGGCGCGCCGTGTCGCCGAGGTAGAGGAGGTCCTCGAAAGGCATCCTCCGCGCGACGGCCTCCAGCACCGTGAGGCCTCCGACTCCGGAGTCGAAAAGGCCGATCGGCCGCGCGTCGCTCATGTGCGCTCGGACGGCGCGCGCCGGAGGGGAGCGGATGGCTTCGGCGGGCGGGCGGCTGAAGGGTCGGTCGAAGTCGACGGAGACGGCCCGGCGGCGGGCGTTGGCGCGGCCGCAGGTGACGAGGGCGCTTCCCATGGCGGCTCCTCGGCGGCGCGCCGGAGATCGGGCGCGATCGGATGCGCGAGATCCGCGTGGCCGCCGAGCGTCTCGGCGGCGTCGCCCGCCACGAGGAGCACGACGCGCGTCACGGCGGGCAGGTTTTTCGCGAGCGTGACGGCGATCGCCTGGATCGCCGTGTCCTCCTCGTGAGCGCCCGCCTGCCAGCGCGGCTGAGGCGGCGTTCCCAGTCCGCGCGGTTCGGCAAGAGGCGGCGGGGACAGGTCGACGACGGCGATGCCCTCTCGCAGGAGGTACGCGCCCCGCACGGACCAGCCTTCCGGGAACGGCCGCACGAGCTCCGGCCGGCGCGGCCCCTCCATCACGGCCACAGCGACGGACCTGAGGAAGGCCACATCGTCGATCGCCGCAGGGACGTCGCGCGCCTCCGGGTGGAGCAGATCGTCGGCGGGTGACTCGAAATAGAGCGCGACCCGCCGGGCGGGAATCGGCGTCGGGGGAATGGCGGCGGTCGGCCGCGAGGTGGGCACGGCGGCGGCGGCCGGCGACGGTGCTCTCAGCCTTCGCCCGGCGAGAAGGGCCAGAAGGAGCAGGAGAAGCAGGGCGACGAGAGCGAGAGCAAAGCGGCGTGGCATGAGCGAGCCGGCGTCAGCCCTTGCCGGGCGGCTTCGGCGCGTACGGCACGGGCGCCACGGAGTCCGCCGTCCGGAAGTACGTGTCGACGCTTCCCGCGAGCGTCTCCGCCGCCTGGCGCCGGAACTCGTCGGACGAGATCCGCGTCTCCTCGTCCGGATTCGTGATGAAGGCGACCTCCACGAGGACCGCCGGCGCGTTGACGCCGACGAGAACGCGGAACGGCGCCTGCTTCACGCCGCGCGTCGTGATGCCGAGCAGCCGGTTGAAGTCGGCCTGCACGATCTCCGCGAGCCGCGCGGAGGCCGACAGATGCTGGTTCTGCGCGAGGTCCCAGAGGATCAGGTCGAGGTCGCGCCTGGCCGCGTTCTTTTCAGCCGTGTCCGGCGTCGAGGCCTGTGTCGCGTTCTCGCTCTCGGCGAGGAGGGCGGCGGCGCGGTCCGACGCGTCCAGCGACAGGTAGTACACCTCGGTCCCGTGCGCGCTCGCCGCTCGCGACGCATTGAAGTGAATAGAAAGGAAGAGGTCGGCTTTCGCCGCGTTCGCCGTCGCGGCGCGGTCGTCGAGGCCGACCGTGGCATCGGAAAGACGCGTCGTGACGACGCGATAGCCGCGCCGCGCGAGAGCGTCCTGCACCGTCTTCACGAGCGCGAGCGTCGCGTCCTTCTCGAGAAGGCCTCCGGGACCTCTCGCCCCTTCCTCGACGCCGCCGTGTCCCGGGTCGAGGACGACGGTCTTCGCCTTCGAGGGCGACCCCGGCGCGGGGGCCGGGGCGCGCGCGCCGGCCGGCGACGGGACGGCGCCCTTCGCCACGTCCACGACGAGGCGCGGCGGCGTGCCCAGCGCGTACACGTTCGGCACGAGCCCCATCTCCCGGAAAACGATCGTGAGGTCGCCGCCGCGGACGAGGACGCGCGCCACCCGCGGCGAGTCGAGGAGCCTCTCCGGAGACGGCGCGACGAGCCGCGCGTTCGGAACGTGGAGGATGACGTGCTCGGCCGTCGTCTCGACGGCGTAGGACGGGGTCTGCGAAAAACGGAAAACGACTTTCGTCGTCTCGCCGAGCTCGGCGACCGACGTCTCCACCGTGATCTCGGCGATCTCTCCCCTTCGCACCGAGAGCGTCCGTGCCGCGCGGTCCCACACGAGGGAAAGGCCGGTCATCGGCCCGACGACCTTCTGGAAGAACTCCGGCTCCGCCCACGCGAGCGCGCCCTGCCCGCGCACCGGCGCGCCCAGGGGGACGAGCTTCGTGTCCACGACCGCGAGCGCCGCGTCCACGCCGAAAACGGCCGTGTGCCCGTTGAGCTTCACTTCGTACGAGCGCGTTTTCTCGTCGAAAGTCATCGAGCCGTCGAGCGCGGCGACAGCGTCGTTCACCGACAGAAGGGTCCGGCCCTCGCGCGTCTCCGCGCGAAGGCTCACGGGGGGCCTGTCGGGACGCGAAAGGGTCGCCGGCACGTCTTCCCCGCGCGCGCCGCAGGCGGCCAGAAGCATGGCGGCCGCGGCGGCGTGAAAGGCGGGCTGCGTGCGACGTCTCACCCCGGGATTATGGCGATTCCCCGCATGGTCCGCCGCCTTGGAGTTCTGATATCCTCGACGGTCACGATTGGGGGCGTCCCGGTTTCGACGGGGCATTCAGCGATCGAGGAGCACGCCGAGCACGGCCGTTCGCTCGTAAAAACGACGGTCAACAACTAGCTGCCAACACCAGCGACCTCGCTCTCGCGGCCTAATTAGCCGTGACGGGCGCCGGGGAGCCTGTCCGGGGCGCCTCGGCGTTTGACGCGAAATCCGGGCTGGGGCCGCCTCCGCCATCTGAAGAGGCGTCCCGAGAGTTTCAGGTTCGCTGCCGCGCCCGGTCGTCCGGACCTGAAGACGCGGTGGCTAAAAAAACAAGTCCGGACTGAGCGTGGAGAATCTCGACGTTCGGGCGCTTCGGACGGGGGTTCGACTCCCCCCGCCTCCACCATAGGAAAGAATTCGAACCCGCTTCCGCGGCCTCGGAGGCGGGTTCGTTTCCCATCCGCATGATCGCCGTCCTGTTCTTTGCCGTTGTGTTTCTTTCGCTCTGGGCCGTGATGTATGCGGCCATTCCGCCGCTGGCACGGACCGTCCGCGCCGGTGCGCGACGCCTCGCCAAGTGGCTGCGCGGTCACGCCCGCGTTGGCAGGGCGTTCGGACATCTCGAAGCGTGGCGCTCGTATCTGCCGCTGGTCGTCGCGCTCGTGAGCGGCACCCTCATCGTCGTCGCGGCGGCCGACGCCTTCACCGCCATCGCGGCGGCGCTCAAGGCCCACGATCCGATCGTCCAGCACGTCGACGCCACGATCTACACATGGTTCTCTCGAAGCAGGACGCCTTTCATGAATGCGCTGTTCGTGGGAATCACGACGAGCGGCGGCGCCGTCGTGATGGGACTGGTCGTCGCCCTGACCGCCATCATTCTGACCGCACGCCGGCGCTTCCGCTGGGCGGCGTATCTCGGAATCACGGCGGCGGGTGGGGTGCTTCTGAATCAGCTGCTGAAGCTGCATTTCGCCAGGCAGCGGCCCGACCTGATGGGGGCGATCCTGGGTGCCGACGGCTACTCCTTCCCGAGCGGACACACCATGGGGGGCACGATCGTTCTCGGCGCGCTCGGGTATCTCGCCGCTCGTTCCGCGCCGACCTGGAGGGGCAAGTCGGCTGTTCTGGCCGCGCTCGCAACCGCCGATCTCGCGATCGCGATCTCGCGCCTCTATCTCGGCGTCCACTGGACCTCAGATGTCTTCGCCGGCCTCGCGGCCGGGTTCCTCTGGGTGGCGGCGACGACGACCGCTTACGAGCTCGTCCGGCAATACCGGCTCCAGCGGGAATCCCGGGCGCGGGACAGGACGCGGAGGGCGGCTTCGGAAGTCTAGCCGCGACCCGGCATGAAGACGACGCCCTTCGCGAGAAGCGCGTCGATCTCGAGGTCGGTGTAGCCGGCTCCGCGCAGGACGTCGCGCGTGTCGGCGCCGATCGCCGCCGGGTCGCGCCGGATCCCGAAGTCGTGGCGGCCCACCTCGATGGGAAGGCGCGGCATCTTCGTCTCGACTCCGCCAGGGAACGTCGTGGGCAAGAGGCCGGCGCCCTGATTCAACTGCGGGTCCGTGAACAGATCCTCCGGCCGCGCGATCGGAGAGAACGGCACGTCCGCCTTCTCGCAGCGGGCGATGATCTCGTCGCGCGTGAATGCAGTCAGGAGCTTTTCGATCTCGGGCAGCAGCCACGCCCGCTCGCGGATGCGGTCGTTGTTCGTGCGCAGGCGGGGGTCGAGAAGGAGGTCCTCGCGGCCGAACGCCTCGCAGAAACGCTCCCAGTGCTTGTCGGAGATCAGTCCCACGAAGACGGGCTGGCCGTCCTTCCCCGTGAAGACGCGGTACACCGACCACGCCGAGACGCGCGCCGACATCGGCGGCACGGGCCCCTCGGTGAGCGCCGCGTAGGCCATGTGCTGACCCATGAGGAACGCGGTCGTCTCGAAGAGCGCGCTCTTCACCTTCGAGCCCTTCCCCGTCGCGGCGCGCTCGCGGAGCGCGAGAAGGATCGCAATGACGCCGAACATGCCGCCCGTGATGTCGATGACGGACGTTCCGGCGCGCAGCGGCTGGCCGGGGGGGCCCGTCATGTAGGCGAGGCCGCCCATCATCTGGACGACCTCGTCCATGGCGTGGCGCTTCTCGTAAGGGCCCGAGAGAAAACCCTTCAGCGCGCAGTACACGAGCCGCGGGTTGAGCGCGGAGAGGACGTCCCATCCGTACCCGAGCCGCTCCATCGTGCCGGGGCCGAAGTTCTCGATGACGACGTCGGCGGTCTTCGCGAGGCGGAGGACGATCTCCTTCCCCTCCGGCGCCTTCAGGTCGAGAGCGAGGCTCCCCTTGTTGCGGTTGAAGTACGGGAAGTAGCCCGTGCCGAAACCGCGCAGGCGGCGCGTGGGGTCGCCGTCCACGGGTTCGATCCGGAGCACGTCGGCCCCGAGGTCCGCGAGGATGACGCCGCATGCGGGGCCCATCACGGCGTGCGTGAACTCGAGGACCGAGACATCCGCCAGGGGAAGCTTCGGCCGAGGAGGCGTCTGGCCCATGGGCGCCTCGATCTTACGCGGCGAGAGCGTGGAGCTTGCCGGGGAGGCTCCGGCCGAGGAATTCCTCCATCCGGCGCGCGGCACGGATCACGGGCTCGAGCGCGATTCCGGTCGCCACGCCCATCGCCTCGAGCATGTTCACGGTGTCCTCCGTCGCGATGTTGCCGGACGCCCCTGGAATGAACGGGCAGCCGCCGAGACCCCCGAACCCGGTGTCGAAGCGCGTGACACCGGCCTGCAGCCCCGCGAGAAGATTCGACAGGCCGAGGCCGCGCGTGTCGTGAAGGTGGAGGACGAGCGGGACCGTGCCGGCGACGGGCAGAACGCGCTCGAGGACATCCGCGATCTGCCTCGGGTTCGCCATGCCCGTCGAGTCGGCGAGGGAAAGCGCGTCGGCGCCCTCCGCCACGATCTCCCGCGACATCTCGACGACGCGGTCGAGCGGAATGCCGCCCTCGTACGCGCATCCGAAGACGCACTGGAGGCCCACGCGCGTCCTCAGGCCCTTCGACCTCGCGGCCCGGATCATGAGCCTGACGTCCGCGCGCGCCTCGTCCAGAGAGCGGTTCGCGTTCTTCCGGCTGTGCGTGTCGCTCGTCGAGATCGAGAGGTCGACGGCGTGGAGGCCCGCCGCCGCGGCGCGTTCGACTCCCCTGCCGTTCAGGACGAGGCCGCTGTACGTGACGCCCGGGCGCTCGGCGACCCGCTTGACCACCTCCTCCGCGTCGGCCATCTGAGGCACGCGCGCCGGGTGAACGAACGAGCAGATCTGGATTTCCGTGAGGCCCGCATCCGCGAGCCCCTCGATCAACGCGACCTTCAGCTCGGTCGGGATGAGCTTCTGCTCGGACTGAAAGCCGTCGCGGGGCCCGACCTCGATGAGCGTGACGCGCTCGGGAAGAACCATCGCCACGCGGGAAAGGATCTCATATCGAGGTCCCCGCGCTTGACGCCGCGGCGGGGGTCCCTTACCTTGACCATCGTGGTGAAGAGCTCCGGGGAGGCCGCTCCGAAGGTCCTCGTCGTCGTGACGACGGTGGGCACGGAGCAACAGGCCCTCGAAATCGCCCGCCGCCTCGTCGAAAGCCGTCTCGCCGCCTGCGTCAACATCCTGCCGGGGGTGAGATCGGTCTTCCGGTGGAAGGGCAGGGTGCAGGACGAAGGCGAGTTCCTTCTCGTGGCGAAGACCGTGAGGGAGAACTTCGAGCGCGTGCGGGAAACCATGAAGGAGCTGAATGCCTACGAGCTGCCCGAAATTCTCGGCTTCCCTGCCGACTATGCCGATCCCGCTTTCGCAAAGTGGGTCGCCGAATGCTCCACGGGAATCGAGAATCCGTCGGACGACGACGACGAGGACCCGGGGGAAGCGACGATCGACTGACTCATCCCGGCGAAACGCGGCTCAGACGGCCAGGAGCGCGTTCTCGAGGTCCCCGAGGATATCCTCCACGTCCTCGATGCCCACCGAGACGCGGACGAGCCCCGGCGTGATGCCGCGCCTGAGGCGCTCCTCGGGCTCGACGCTCGCATGCGTCATCGAGGCCGGGTGCGAGATGAGGCTCTCGACGCCGCCCAGCGACTCCCCGAGCGAGCACACGACGACCCGGTCGAGGAAGCGCTTCACGGCCCCGATCGACCCGAGGTCGAACGAGATCATCCCGCCGAAGCCCGACATCTGCCGCGCCGCGACCGCGTGGCCGGGATGCGACGACAGGCCCGGATAGAAGACGTTCTTCACTTTCGCGTGCGCGCCGAGCCACGCCGCCACCGCGCGGCCGTTCGCGTCGTGGGCGCGCATCCGCACGGGAAGCGTCTTGATGCCGCGCGAGACGAGGAACGAGTCGAACGGCGAGAGGATCGCTCCCGCCGCGTTCTGCGTGAAGCCGATCTTCGCTCCGTCCTCGGAGTCCGCGCAGATCACCGCGCCGCCGACCGAGTCCGAGTGGCCATTCAGGTACTTCGTCGTGGAGTGCACGACGACGTCGCACCCGAGCGCGAGCGGCTTCTGGAAGCACGGCGTCGCGAACGTGTTGTCGACGACGACCCGGATCTTCGCGCCGATCCTCCCGCTCTCGTTTCGCGCCAGGGCCGCGAGCGCCCGGAGGTCCGAAATCTCCATCGTGGGGTTCGTCGGCGTCTCCACGAACAGCATTCGCGTCGCTTTCGTCACGGCCGCGCGCACGGCGCCAAGGTCCGTCGTGTCCACATAGGCGAACGTCACGCCGAAGTTCGCGAGCACTTTCGAAAAAAAGCGATACGTGCCGCCGTACGTGTTGCGGCTCACGAGCACGTGGTCGCCCGCCTTCAGGAAGCTGAGCATCACGGTCGTCTCGGCCGCCATGCCGGACGCGAACGCGTGCGCCGTGGCGCCGCCTTCGAGCGCGGCGAGCTGCGTCTCGAGGGCGAGGCGCGTGGGGTTCTTCGTGCGCGCGTACTCGTAGCCCTGGCGCGGCTTCCCGAAGCTCTCCTGCACGTACGTGGATGTCTGGAAGATCGGCACCGTCACCGCGCCGGTGAGCGGCTCGGGCTCCTGCCCCGCGTGGATGCACGTCGTCGCGAAACCCCGGGCTTTGGGTTTCACGGGCTTTTCCTTGCCCGTCTTCGCTTTCATCCGAGAATCCCCTGGCTCACGTAGCGCTCGGCGGCGTCCGGCAGCAGGGTGACGACGCGCTTGCCGGGGCCGAGGCGACGCGCGATCCGCCGCGCGGCGGCCGCGTTACAGCCGGAGGAACCTCCGACAAGGAGCCCTTCCGTCCGCGCGATCTCTTTCACCGTGGCAAAGGCCTCGGCGTCGTCGATCGCAATGATCTCGTCGGCGAGCGAAGGGTCCCAGATCCCGGGGAGGAACGAAGCCCCGATTCCCTCGACCTTGTGCGGGCCCGGCGCGCCGCCCGCGAAGACCGAGCCCTGCGGCTCGACGACGACCCTCAGAATGGCAGGCAGGCGCTCGCAAAGAAACCGCGCGACACCGACGTACGTGCCTGTCGACCCCGCGCCGATGACGACCGCGTCGAGCCGCCCCTCGCACTGTTCGAGGATCTCGGGGCCGGTCGTCTCGTAATGCGTGCGCGGGTTCGAGGGGTTCGAGAACTGCTGCGGGACGTACGCGCCGGGGATCTCGGCCGCGAGCGCATACGCCCGGTCGATGGCTCCCTTCATCCCGAGGGCGTCGGGCGTCGGCACCACGGTCCCGCCGAGAGCGGCCATGACCTTCTGCTTCTCGATCGAGAACCTCTCCGGCACGCAGAGGATGACACGGTAGCCGCGCGCCACTCCCACGAGGGCGAGCCCGATGCCCGTGTTTCCCGCGGTGGGCTCGATGATGGTGCCGCCCCTCTTCAGGAGCCCCTCGGCTTCGGCGGCGCGGATCATTCCGACGCCGATGCGGTCTTTCACCGAGCCGCCGGGGTTCAGGAACTCGCACTTTGCGAGGATCTCGGCGGCTCCGCCGCCGGCGAAGCGCGAGAGCCGGACCATCGGCGTGTTTCCGATGAGATCGAGGGCGGAATCGGCGACGACGAGCGGACGGGCAGCGAGGACGGTCATCTCGGATAAGGACTTTAGCAGCGCGCTGCGCGCGCTGGAATGGGGGGGGGGGGGGGGGGGCCCAGACAAACCCCCCCCCCCCCCCCAAAAAGC
>JBGPDK010000121.1:0-9926 GCA_041482235.1 Thermoanaerobaculia bacterium
CGCCGCCGAGAACGTGAACGTCGGGTTGAACGCGTCGCGGAAGCCGTACGGACCGAAGAGGTCGTCGCCCCAGCGCAACACCATCGTCCGGAGCGCCCGAACGGACAGCTCCGGCGTGAACGGCAGCGAGCCCGCCGCCGCCGCCGGCGCGAGCGTGCCGTCGTCGCGCACATCGTGAGCCCCGGCGCCGCGCGCCGCGTAACTGAAGAAACGCACGCGGCGGCCGTTCACATCCAGCGTGACGTCCGCGGGGCCGTCGCACGCGGTGAGGCCCCACACGTCCTCCCCGTAGCCCGCGAAGCGCCCGGGGTTCGCGATCGCGTACGCGCGCTGCGCGAGCGTCGCGCGCCGGGAGTTCTCGAAGTAGTCGATCCCCTTTTCGCGCATGTACGCGTCGCGGATGCCCTCGAGGTCGAGGAAGACGTGGGAATACTGGTGCCCGAAGAGCGGGGCGAAATTGAGGAGCGTCTGGCCGTGAAACGTCTCCCAGCGATACGTCGAGGTGTAGGCCGGCCACGCTCCCTCGGAGGCCGGATGCGTCGGCGACCCGAGGGCGAGGACGTACACGATCATGGCTTCGTTGTAGCCCTTCCAGTCGTAGTCGTGGAAGCCTTTCTCCGGCGTCCAGCCCATCGAGATTCGCGGGGGGCGCGGGGTCGCGGCCCACGCCCAGTCCGCGCGGCGGAAGAGCTCCTCCGCGAGCGCGCGCACCTCAGCTTCCGCGGGATCTTCGCCGTCGAAATAAGACTCGCAGAAGAGGGCCCCCGCGAGGCACAGCGCCGTGTCCATCGTCGAGAGCTCGACCGTCTCGAAGCGCCGGCCCGTCTCCATGTCGAGGAAGTGGTAGAGGAACCCTCGAAAGCCCGAAACGCCGGAGACGGCCGGACCGGCGGGAGCGTCGCGAAGGAAGCGCAGCGTGGTCAACGTCCTCTCGCGTGCCGCCTCGCGCGTGACCCAGCCGCGCTCGACGCCGATCGGATACGCCGTCAGGCCGAAGCCGACGGCGGCCACGCTCGAGAAAGAGGCGGTCGGCTCCCGGTCGGGAACGAGGCCGTTCTTCGGATTCGTCTTTTCCCAGAACCAGCGAAAGGTGCGCCGCTCGAGGTCGTCGAGGAAGGCGACGTCGTCGGCGCCGAGAGCGGCCCTCCCCTGCGCGACAGCCGGCTGCACTTGCGCCGGCGGCGCGGGCGGACGCGCGCACGCGGCCGCGAGGAACGCAGCGAAGACCGCTGAAAGCGTGGGGCGAGCCCGGATGAAAATCCGGGCTCGCCCCGAGTGCGGGAGAAAACGTTCGACGCCGGCCTTCGGCCTCACCCGGTCAGAAGGAGAAGTGCGCACCAAACTGGAGGCGGCGCGGGTTGTAGGCGCTCTGCGTGCGCCCGAAATTCGCGTTCACATCCGGGAGTTTCGTGATGAAGGCGTCGTAGAACTGCTCGTTCGTGTAGTTGAAGACGTTGATGACCTCGGCGATCAGGCCCACGCTGTAAGAGCTGCCGAACGTGAAGTTCTTCTCGAGGCGGAAGTCGATGCTCTCGGTCCACTTGGGGGGATCCCCGCCGCCGACGTTCTCCACGCACACGTCGAAGCCCTTCGAGCAGTCGTTCACGAAGAAAGGAAAGCCGGAGCCGAGGCTGACGACCGAGCTGAACCGAACGTCGAGCGGGAGTCCCACGGTGCCCGTCAGGAGGATCGTGTGTTTCTGGGCGAGAGGGCTTCGCTGCTCGATGCCGAAGGCCGGGTCGTGGTTGCCGAAGCTGAAGAGGTCGTTCCCCGTCTGCTTGGCCGTCGCGTAGACGTACGACACGTACGCGCCCCATTTGGACGTCGCCGTGAACGGCTTGTCGAGGCTGAACTGGATGGAGTCGAACCACGTGTCCTTTCCCCGGGAGAGGAGGGAGAAGCCGAAGCCCTGAGCGGGACGGGCTCCGAAGTCGCAGCCCCCCGTGGCGTTCTTGATGCCGCACGTCCAGGTGAGCTGGTCCCTGCTCTTGACGCCGGCGTAGCCCAGAGAGGCCGTGAACGTGCCGAAGTTGTGGCGGACACCCACGCTCCACTGGTCCGACGAGGGAGGCTTCGTGTTGTTGTCGAGGAGGTACGTTTCAGGCGGGTCGGTCTGGCCCGAGGCGATGAGCGCCTGCAGGCCCGCGAGGCTCAGGAAGGATGGGTTCCATTGGATCGCGGGGCGGTCGTCCTGCCGGCTCCCGTCCGCGGAGAAGAAGATGGTCGAGACCTTGTACTGGAGCCGGTACTTCTCGTCCAGGATGTCGTTGTAGAGGGTCCGGTCGTAGTACCTCCCGTAGCCGGCGTACACGATGGTCCTGCCATCGCCCGTGACGTCGTACGAGACGCCCACGCGCGGCTGGATTGCGCCGTAATACGTCGGGCGGTTCGTTCCGTCCGTGAAGTAATTCGACGGGTAGATCGCGCTGAACCCGTCTCGCACGGCCTGCGGCGTGACGTAGCTGTTGTTCAGCATGTCGGACTCGAAGTCCCAGCGCAGGCCGATGTTCGCGGTCAGCCGGGAGTTGATCCGCCAGTCGTCCTGGGCATAGACCCCGAACTGCCGGTTGTTCGTCGAGAGGTCGGGGTTTCCCGCCCCGATGGTCGCCCGGTACGGCATGTCGCCCTGCGTGGCGATGAACGTCCTGTCCCGGAAGCTGAAAACCGGGTTGCCGTTGAGCTCCTTGACGACGTGATACTTCAGGTAGTCGAAGGTGACGCCTCCCTTGAGCACGTGCTCGCCGGCCGCCTGGAAGCTCGTCAGCGTCAGGTCGTCGCGAAGGGCGATGCGGTCCTGCGTGAAGTTCTGTGTCGTGCTGTTGTTTCCGATCCTCATCAGGCCTTCGAAGTCCTGGCCGATGATGCCGGTCGACTCCGGGACGGGGTTCCACTTGAAGCGCTGAAAGCTGACCGTCGCCTCGTTCAGGAACTTCGAGAAGAGCGCCGTGTGCTTGGCCCGGACCGTCCACACGTCGTTCTGGATGTTCTCGGCGGCCTGGACGCTCGTCTGGGAGCCGAAGTCCCGGAGGTCGGTCTCATGGCGAAAGTCGCCGGACACGTCGAGCGTCGAGCCCGCGCCCGGGAGGAACGAGACCTTCCCGAAGGCGAGCGTCGAGCGGAAGGGGCTCGCGAAGTTTCCGACGAACGGCTGGAACGTGCTGCGGAAGGCGGGGGACCAGTTCTGGTTTCCGCCGAGGAAGACCTCGGAGTCGCGATTCTGGTAGTTGCCCTCGTACGAGGCGAAGAAAAAGACCTTATCCCTCGCGATCGGGCCGCCGAGCGACAGGCCGGGCTGCCAGCGCGTGTACTCGGGCTTCGCCGCGCCGCGCGCCTCTGAGAAGGCGTCCTGGCTGACGAGGGCCTTGTTCTGGTAGTAGGTGAAGACGTCGCCGTGGAAATCGTTCGCTCCCGACTTCGTGACCGCGGAAATGATGACGCTCGAGGCCTTCTGGTACTCGGCCTTGTAGTTCTGCGTGATGACGCGGAACTCCTGCACGGCGTTCTGCGGGAAGGGGTTCCCGCGGCTCGCGTCCTGGCCGACCGAGCCCCCCTGGGTGAGGTCGTTCTTGTACGAGGCCCCGTCGATGAAGACGTTCGTGTTCGTCGCGCCCTGGGCCCCGTAACTGATCTCCTGCCGGAGCTCGTCGTGCGACAGGCGGACGCCCGGGGCGAGGGCGGCGAAATTCAGGAAGTTGCGCGTGGACTGCGGCAGGTTCTGGATCTGATCCAGCGAGACGTTCGTCGCGATCTCGGACGAGCGGAGCTCGACCTCGGGCGGTGCCTCGCCGGATACGGAAACCGCCGCGGACAGCTTCCCGGGCTTCAGCTCGAAGTTGAACTCGATGACCTGGCCGACCTGAAGACGAAGCGCCGTCTTCTGCTCCTCGAAGGCCGTCGTCCCGCCGGCCGTCACCGTGTACGGTCCGGGGGGGACGATGAGGACAAAGGCCCCGTCGGTTCCCGTGACCGCCGAGCGCGCGAGGCCGCTCTCGGTGTTGACGGCCGTGACCGTCACGCCGGGGAGCGGCCCCGACGCGTCCCGGGTGACGCCCTGAAGGCGCGCGGTCGTGTTCTGCGCGGGAGCGGGGAGGCACGCGAAGAGCGCGCCCAGGATGAGAAGACGTCGACAGAAATGTCTCATGGATCCTTCCTCCTTTTGTGAGCGTGACGGGACGATGCCGGTGGTTTCGAAGAACGGCTGCCGGACGAGCGCCGCGCGACGAGGCGGGCCGGCAGGGTTTCATGGCATGGAACGTGGCGGCTCCCGTCTCTCAGGGCCGCGAGCAGGCGCTCCATCGCGCGCGCGCCGAGGGCCGCGATCGAGACGGCGACCGAGGACAGGGGCGGCGTCATGAAGCGCGCGATCGGAATGTCGTCGAAGCCGCCGACCGCGATGTCGCCGGGGACCCTGACCCCCATCTCCTGGAAGGCGCACAGGAGTCCGATCGCCATGGAATCGTTCGCGGCGAAGATCGCCGTCGGCCGCGGCCGCATCCCGAGCACGAGGCGGGCCGCCCGGTAGCCCGACTCCTCCGTGAAGTCGCCCGGCACTTCGAGCTCGCGGGCGTCCCCCCCGCCTCCTGAGAGGACGGCGCGCCGGTAGCCGCGGAGGCGTTCCTTCGCGTCCCAGTTGTCGGCCGGGCCGGTCACGTGGGCGATGCGGCGATGGCCGAGCCCGGCGAGATGCTTCACCATCGCGGCGGCACCGCCCTCGTTGTCGATGTTGATCGAATCGAACGCCGCCCCGTCCACGGCGCAGTTCAGGAGCATGACGGGCCAGCCTTCGGGAAGATTCGCGCTGAGCGTCGGCCCGTCGACGCTCGGTGACATGACGACGAGCCCGTCCACGCGGCCGCGCATCGCGCGGAGCGCCGTCTGGGCCTGGGCGCGGTCGCCGTGGGAGCCCGATACGAGAAGCTGGTATCCGGCCGCGCGCGCCGCGCGATCGATGCCGCGGATCGCCTCGGAGAAGAACTCGCCGAAGAGATCCGGCAGAAGAACGCCGATCGCGTGCGTCCGCCGCGTGATGAGACTTCGGGCGCCGACGTGAGGGACGTAGCGCAACCGTTCGGCGGCCGCGCGAACGCGCCGGCCCGTGACCTCGCGCACCGGCCCTTTGCCGTTCAGTACGCGCGAAACCGTCGCGACCGAAACACCGGCGGCCCGCGCGACCTCGCGAATGGTCGCGCTCACGGCACCGGCCTCCCGACGGCCGCTCCGGGGGCGCGGGTGAAAGGTCTCGGGCGGAGTCCGCGAGGCTCGCATTCGCCGATGTAAACGTTTACATTCTCTGAAAAGCGGGATCGCCGTGTCAAGGGCGATCGTGACGCCGGCGGGAGGCGTGGGCCTTAACATCGGGCGCGGGAGGACGGGTGGCCGGGGTCCGTCTCGAGAAGGTCGGCAAGTCATACGGGGAGACGCGCGTCCTCTCCGGGCTCGACCTCGACGTGGCATCCGGCGAGTTTCTCGTCCTCGTGGGGCCTTCGGGATGCGGGAAGTCGACCGCCCTGCGCCTCATCGCGGGCCTCGACGAGCCCACCGAGGGCACGATCTCGATCGGCGGCCGGATCGTGAACGGCGTCCCCCCGCGCGACAGGGACATCGCGATGGTCTTTCAGAGCTACGCGCTCTATCCACACATGACCGTCCGCGAGAATCTCTCGTTCGGACTCGTGATGCGCAAGGTGCCGCGAGAGGAGGCGGACGCGCGGCTCCGCGACGCGGCGGAGTTCCTCGGCCTCTCGCCGTATCTCGACCGCACGCCGCGCCAGCTTTCCGGCGGACAGCGCCAGCGCGTCGCTCTCGGTCGCGCCCTCGTGCGGCGGCCCGCGCTCTTCCTTTTCGACGAGCCGCTCTCGAACCTCGACGCCGCGCTCCGCGTGCAGATGAGGGCCGAGCTCGCGAGGCTCCAGGAACGCTACGCGACGACGTCGATCTACGTCACCCATGACCAGGTCGAGGCGATGACCCTGGGTCACCGGATCGCGATCCTCAGGGACGGTGTTCTCCAGCAGGTCGGCGCGCCTCTCGACGTCTACCGGAACCCCGGGAACCTCTTCGTGGCGGGCTTCCTCGGCACGCCCCCGATCAACCGGCTGCAGGCTCGCGTGGCACCGGGAGGGGCGGTCCTTTCCGGCGACGGGTTCGTCCTGCCGATCCCGGCCGGCCTGCGCGCAATGACGGCGGGAAAGGACGGACTCTCGGTGGTAGTCGGCATCCGGCCCGAGCACCTGCACGAGGAGTTCGGCCCCGGGCGCGCGCCGCTCGACGTCGTCGTCGTCATGGTCGAGCCGCTCGGCCACGAGGTCATCGTCCACGGACGCGTGGGCGCTCCTCCCGGCGCCGCCGTCGCGGCCCGCGTCGCTCCGGCGCGTCCGCCCGAGTCCGGCGCGACACTCGCGCTTCATGCGGACGTCGCGGCTCTTCTGCTCTTCGATGCGCACACGGGCCGCCGCCTCAAGGCCGACGCCCGCGAGTGAATGCCTCCGGTAAAATTTGGGCCGGACCGCCCTGTCTTGCAACCCGCGGAAAACCTTTCCGCGACAGAGAGTGCCGCGACGGACGCCAGCTGCTTCCTAGCCGCTGTTTTCGCCGGCTCGGTACGGTTCCCGGGTCGGCACGCTTCATGCTGAATGTTCCTCGAGAGGCGAAAGGAATCGTGGAAACCGTCGCCGTCGTCGTCGCCTTGCTCTTTCTGTTCGGAGGCGGTGGCTATGACTGGAACAGGAGACGCGGATAGGCAATGGACCGAAAGGAAAGCCCCATGAGACAGCAGGAAGCCCTGGGAAAAGTGAAGAAGGCCAAGGGAAAGGTGAAAGAAGCCGTCGGGATCCTCTCCGGCGACAAGAAGTTGGAACGGGAGGGTTCACTTCAGCGCGCTGAGGGCGCCGTCCAGGAGGGGATCGGCGAGGCCCGCCGCAAAGTCGGCGAGGCCATTGCGAATCTCGGCAACGCCATAAAGAAGTAGTCAGGGGTTGGATGTTTCGAATCGGCTTCAGGAGTTGAGCGCACGGGGAGTCCCATGAGTCCGTTTCACGATCTCGGCCGGGGCTGCGGCCGTCCCTTTCCAGTCGAGAGTCAGCGGACCCCGCCTTCGTCCGGTCATGCGCCGGCGGCCAGCCGGCGCGCGGGCGTGAACCGCGAGCTTCAGGTCATTTCACTCCGCCGGTTCGCTCGGCTGCTCTCGCTGGGCGTCGTCGGATTGGCAGGACTCTTCTCGCGCGGCGTGGGCGGAGTGGTCCACATCCAGGGTTCCGCCTTCCGGATTTCGCAGGTTGAAAGCCGGGAAGTGACGGGCGCGTCGAGGCACGCAGAGACATCGCACTCGCGTGCGCTCTATATGCCTCCGAATCATCGGGACGCCGTCGTCCGCCATATCCGCGCGGACGAGGAAGCCGACGACGAATCGCTCGACGGCAGGACGACGGAATAGGGAGTCGACTGCGCGCCGGCCTCGGCTGTCGTAACGCGCCAACGGAGGGGAGGATCGGCCTGCCGACTCGCTTCAACCCGTGATCGAGACCGACGTCCCGCCCCAGATGTCCAGGACCGCTCCCGAGATCGCGGCCGCCGCCGGTGACACCAAAAAGAGGGCCGCCTCCGCGACGTCGTGCGCGTCGAGCTTCTCCTTGAGGGGAGCCATGCGCGGCCGGCGGGACAGCTCGCGGCTCTTGTTGTCCGTGGAGCCCGGGCAGAGCGCGTTCACGGTCACGCCCACGCCGCGCAGCTCGGCCGCGAGCGCCTTCGTGAGGCCGACGAGCCCGAACTTCGCGGCGCAATGCGCCACGACGTTCGCGTCGCCGATCGTGCCGTGGATGGAGGAGACGTTGAGGATGCGGCCCCGCCCCGAGGCGACGAGAGACGGCAGGGTCGCGTGGACCAGCAGGTAGCTCGCCTTGAGATTCGTGTCGAGGATGCGATCCCACTCGGCTTCCTCGAGGTTCGCGAGCGCCTTCCACACGAAAACACCCGCGTTGTTGACGACGATGTCGATGCGGCCTGTCGCGTCCCGCGCGCGCGCGGCGAGGGCGTCGACCGCGGCCCGGGACGTCACGTCGGTGACGAGGGCGAGCGCCTTCCCTCCAGCTCCCTCGATCTCCGTCTTCGTGCGCTCGACTTCGTCGGCCGAGCGCGACGCGACGGCGACGGTGGCCCCGGCCCGCGCCAGCGCGAGCGAGATCGCGCGGCCGATCCCGCGCCCGCCACCGGTCACGATCGCGGTCTCGCCTTCGAGAATCCGCGCGTTCTCACCAGCACGTCCGGACATTTCCGCAAGGTTAGCAGGCGCGCTCTAGAATGACGTCTTGACTCGCTCCGCGCCGGGCGCCGCCGTCCTCGCTCTCGTGCTCGCGTCCGTTCCCGCGCATGCGTCGGCCGGGCGCCGCGAGGAGCGGGTGGCGACAGCGTCGCTCCCGGCGCCTGTCCGCGTCCTCGTGATGACGCCGCCTTCGTACGACGCCGCTCCCGCGAGGCACTACCCGGTCCTCTACTTTCTCCACGACGGCGGCGGAGACGAGGAGGCTTTCTTTCGCAAAGGGCTCGCCGACGAGCTCGACGCGGAAATGCGCGCCGGGCGCCTGCCCGAAATGCTCGTCGTTTCGCCGCGCGGCGTGGGCACGTGGTTCGTCGACGCGCCGGGCGGCGGCCCGCGCTACGCGACTTTTCTCACCCGGACCCTCGTGCCGTTCGTGGACGCGCGCTACCGCACGATCGCCGCGCGCGGCTCTCGTCTCGTGGCGGGTGTTTCGATGGGGGGCTATGGAGCCTTGCGCTGGGCGCTCGCGGAACCCGGGCTCTTCTGCGCGGCCGGCGGGCTGTCACCCGCGATCCAGCAGATGTGCTGGCCGGCGGTTCAGGCCATGCCATTCTTCATCCGCCCGTCGCTCAAGCGCGCGTTCGGCGACGACCCCGTGAAAAACGTCCTCCGGCAAAACGATCTCTACGCAATGCTCCTCGACGACCCTCTTCTCGCGGCACGCGCGCCGTTCCTTTACATGCGCTGCGGTACCGAAGACAAGTACCGGATCGCCGAAATCGCATCCTTTCTCGACCGGTACCTCGACGCCCTCGCCGTGCCCCACGAGGTCGTCGTCGAAACCGGAGTGCACGACTGGCCGTACTGGAAAAAGGTGTTTTCCCGCCTCGTGAACGCGCTTTCGGCCCGGCTGTCTCCAACCGAGGCGAAGCGATGAGCGCCGTGGCCGCCGGAACGAAGCGCCTCGTCCTCTTCGACATCGACGGGACGCTGCTCTCGACCGGGCCCGCCGCGCGCACGACTTTCGCGTCCGCGCTCCAGGACGTCTACGGCACGTGCGGGGACGTGGAGGGCTACGCGTTCGAAGGGCGCCTCGACCCCCTCATCGTGACCGACCTCATGCGCGCGGCCGGAGTGCCCGAAGTGACGATCGTCGCGCTCCGCGCCGCCGCGCTCGAGCTCTATCTCGACCGCCTCGAGGCCGCGCTCGAGGAGCGCGCCCCCGTGCTCAAGCCGGGGGTCCCGGCTCTTCTCGACGCGCTCGAGAACGTGCCCGGCCTCGTCTGCGCGCTTCTGACGGGCAATCTGGAGCGGGGCGCGCGGCTGAAGCTCTCTCGCGCGGGCATCTGGCACCGCTTCGCGTTCGGCGTCTGGGGCGACGACGCCTCGTGCCGCGAGGCCCTGGGGCTCATCGCGCTCGAACGCGCGCGGCCCGCGACGGGCATCGCGTTCGCGGGGCCCGAGTGCGTCGTCGTGGGCGACTCGCGCCACGACGTCGCGTGCGGACTCGCCTTCGGGGCGCGCGCGGTGGCCGTGGCCACCGGGCGCACCGCTCTCCCCGCGCTCCGGGCCGCGGGCGCGCATGCGGTCCTCGCGGATCTCTCGGACACGCGGCAGGCGCTGGAGGCGATTCTTGGCTGAGACGAGACGTCTTCTCCGGATCGTCGTGGCC
>JBGPDK010000122.1:0-9803 GCA_041482235.1 Thermoanaerobaculia bacterium
ATGCCTTCTTCAGCTCTTTCGCCATTTTCAGCGCGTGTGCCCGCGACTCGATGACGCACGGGCCCGCAAAGAAGACGGGACCACATCGGTCGCCGGCGGAAAGATGCGGCGTGAGCGACGCGAAGACCTTCACCTCGCCGATGTTACAGAATGAGGGGAGGGAGGCCCGACCCGATGCCGATCCGCATCCTCGTGACCGGCGGAACGTTCGACAAGGAATACGACGAGCTCACGGGCCGCCTCTTCTTCAAGGATACGCACATTCAGGAGATGCTCGGGCTGGGCCGCTGCCGGGTGAGGGTCACCGTCGAGACGGTGATGATGATCGACAGCCTCGAGATGACCGCCGCCGACCGCGAGACGATCGTCAGGCGTTGCCGCGAGTCGTCGGAGGAGCGAATCGTCGTCACGCATGGAACGGACACGATCGTGGAAACCGCGGCGGTCCTCGGCGCTGCCGCGACAGGGAAGACGATCGTCCTGACCGGGGCGATGGTGCCGTGGGCGTTCGGCAGCTCCGACGGCCTCTTCAACCTCGGGAGCGCGATTTCTTTCGTCCAGTCGCTTCCGGCCGGCGTCTACGTCGCAATGAACGGCCGCCACTTCGACTGGGACAA
The DNA here is from genome assembly GCA_041482235.1 of Thermoanaerobaculia bacterium. Lineage (GTDB taxonomy): Bacteria > Acidobacteriota > Thermoanaerobaculia > UBA5066 > UBA5066 > Fen-183. Next base: position 618 of record JBGPDK010000122.1, read on the forward strand.
CGTCCGCAAGGACCGAGCTTCGGGGGTTTTCGAGAGCCTTCGCTGAGCGGGCCTCAGAATGGGGGAATGCACAAGACGCCGGCGTCTCCCTTCGCGACCCTCGGCCTCGACGGGCGCCTCGTGCGCGCGCTCGTCGCCCTGGGCTACGAGGAGCCCACTCCCATCCAGAGTGCGGCGATCCCGCCGCTCCTCGAAGGGCATGACGTTTTCGCGCAGGCGGCGACGGGCACCGGGAAGACCGCGGCGTTCGCGCTCCCGATCCTCCACCGCATCGGGGCGGAGGCCGAAAGGGGAGTCGCGCCCACGGTCCTCATCCTCGTGCCGACCCGCGAGCTCGCGATGCAGCTCGCCGAGGCCGTTCACCGGTATGGCCGGGAGATCGGCGTCCGCGTCCTTCCCGTCTACGGAGGCGCTTCGATGGAGACGCAGCTCAGGGCCCTGAAGCGCGGGGTGGACGTCGTCGTCGCGACGCCCGGGCGCGCGCTCGACCACGTGAACCGCCGCTCTCTCGTTCTCGGCAGCGTCCGCACGCTCGTCCTCGACGAGGCCGACGAGATGCTCGACATGGGCTTCGCCGAGGACCTCGACGCGATCCTTGCCGCGACCCCGAAGGCGCGCCAGACGGCCCTGTTTTCCGCCACTCTTCCGCCGCGCATCGCGACCCTCGCGGCGCGCCACCTCAACGAGCCGATCCGGATCGAGATCGCGAAGGAGAAGACCGCGCCCGGGAAGCTGCCGAAGGTGCGGCAGACCGCGTACGTCGTCGCCCGCGGTCACAAGCGCGCGGCGCTCGGCCGCATCCTCGACCTCGAGAGTCCCGCCGGGGCGCTCGTCTTCTGCCGCACGCGTCTCGAGGTCGACGACCTGACCGAGAGTCTCAAGGGCCGCGGGATGCGCGTGGAGGCGATGCACGGCGGGATGTCGCAGGAGCTGCGCGACCGCGTGATGAAGAAATTCCGCGCGGGGTCCTCGACATCGGGCATCTCTCGCACGTCGTCAACTACGACGTGCCGTCCTCGCCCGAGCTCTACGTCCATCGCATCGGCCGGACCGGGCGCGCCGGGCGCGAGGGGGTCGCCATCACGCTCGCCGAGCCGCGCGAGCACTGGCAGCTCCGCAACATCGAGCGGCTGACGAAGCAGAAGATCGAGATCGCGAACGTCCCGACGGTCGCCGACCTCCACGCGAAACGGCTCGAGCTGACGCGGGCGTCCCTCCGTGAGTCGATCCTCGCGGGCGGGCTGGAGGACTATCGCGTCGTCGTCGAGTCCCTCGCGGAGGAGTTCGATCCGATGGACGTGGCCGCGGCCGCCGTGAAGATGGCGGACCCTTCCGCGGCGGGCTCGGGCTCGGTCGCGGACGAGCACGAGATTCCGGCGATCGCCGCGCCCCCGCCGCAGCGTGCGACAAGACCCGCGACGAAGTACAAGTCCACAACCCTCTTCGTCGGCGCGGGCCGGGCCGCCGGCGTCCGGCCCGGAGACCTCGTGGGCGCCATCGTCAACGAAGCGAAAGTGAGCCCCCGCGACGTCGGCTCGATCCAGATCGCCGAGCGGTTCTCGCTCGTCGAGGTGCCGGAGAAAATCGCCGAGTCGGTCATGCGCGCTCTCCGCGGCACGATGGTCCGCGGGCAGAAGGTCGTCGTGAGGCGCGACAAGGACGCGGGGCGCTGAGGCGATGCGGGGGGCGGCGGAATGGGTCTTTTCGATGCTACAGTTATCCCCTGGGCCGGGGCGCCTGATTCATTTGCGGCATACCGCCTGACGCGCCCGCGCGCATAAGATGACATTGGAGGTTCCCGGCATGCCAACTGCCCTCAGGGAACGCCCCAAACCCTTCCTCCTGCCCGAGTTCTGCAAGGGTTGCGGGCGATGCATCGACTCCTGCGCGAAGCACTGTATCGAGGCCGGCGGCGAGATCGACCCGCTCACGGGTCTCGTGCCGGTGACGCTGAATCTCGAAGCGTGCAATGGGTGCGGACTGTGTTTCGATGCGTGCCCCGAACCGTACGGCCTGAGGCCGCAGCCGGACGGCGAATTCGAGCTTCAGGACCCGGAGAAGCTCTTCGGCGCTCGCGCGGCGGCCGCGCCGCGGCCCGCGCCCATTCCGCCCCTGGCGATTCCGCTTCCGCCCGTCGCGCCGTTCGTCCTGAAAGGAAACTACGCCTCCGCGATCGGGGCGCTGCTCGCGGGCTGCCGGCACGTCTTCGGCTACCCGATCACGCCCTCCACCGAGGGCGCCGAGCTGATGGCGAAGCTCCAGCCGAAGCTCGACGGTCTGTTCCTGCAGGCCGTGAGCGAGGTCGCGACCGTCAACATGATGTACGGCTGCGGGGGCGCGGGCCTGCCCTGCATGACCTTCACGTCATCGCCCGGTTTCAGCCTCATGCTCGAGGGCATTTCGTACATGGTGGGCGCCGAGGTGCCCGGCGTTTTCGTGAACGTGATGCGCGGCGGGCCGGGCCTCGGCAACATCGCCCCGGAGCAGGCCGACGTGAAGCTCGTATGTCGCGGCCTCGGCCACGGCAACACCCACGCGATCGTGCTCGCCCCCGCAACGCCGCAGGAAATGCTCGACCTGACGCGGCTCGCCTTCGAGCTGTCCTTCCGCTACCGGAACCCGGTCGTCGTCGTGGCGGACGGCTACCTCGGACAGATGACGGGCAAGGTCGTCCTGCCCACCACGATGATCCGGCCGGGCCTCCCGGACTGGGCGGTCTTCGGCGACGCGGCCCACCGCGGCAACCTCATCAACTCGATCTACCTCGACGAGAGGGACCTCGAGACCCACAACGCGCATCTCAACGAGAAGTACCGCCGCATGGAGGCGGAGCAGCGGGCCGACCTCTTCGCGTGCGCGAACGCGTCGACGCTCGTGGTCGCGTTCGGCACGCCCGCGCGCATGGCCAAGGGAGCGGTCGAGGCGCTCCGCCGCGACGGCCATTCCGTCGGGCTCTTCCGGCCGCTCACGCTGTGGCCGTTCCCGATCGCAGCGCTGAAATCGCTCCTGCCGAACGTGACGAGGATTCTCGTCGTCGAGGCCAGCAACGGCCAGCTCGAGGACGAGCTTCGACTCGCTTTGTCGAAGGCCGGCCTGACGCCTCCGCTCATCGAGAACATCCGCCACTTCGGAGGCGTCCTGCCCCAGTCAGCCGAAATCGCGGCGGCCGTCCGTGCCTCCCAGGAGGTGGTCGCATGAGCGTCTTCTACGAGAAGTTCGAGCGCCACTCGGGCGGTGCGGGGCTGAAGGGCCACTCGACGCACTACTGCCCGGGCTGCGGCCACGGGCTCGTGCACAAGTACCTCGCCGAAGCCATCGAGGAGCTGGGCATCCAGGACCGCACCGTCGCGATCTCGCCCGTCGGCTGCTCGGTCTTCCTCTATTACTACTTCGACGTCGGCAACTCGCAGGCCGCGCACGGGCGCGCGCCCGCGGTCGCGCTCGGCCACAAATACGCGAATCCCGACTCGGTCGTGATCGCCTATCAGGGCGACGGCGACCTCGCCTCCATCGGTCTCGCCGAGATCATCTCGGCGGCGCAGCTCGGAACGCCGCTGACCGTGATCTTCGTGAACAACGCGATCTACGGCATGACGGGCGGCCAGATGGCTCCCACGACGCTCATCGGCCAGAAGAGCGCCACGAGTCCGGAGGGCCGCACGGCGATGATGGGGCAGCCGATGAAGATGGCCGAGCTCATCGCGGGGCTCGACGGGCCCGTCTACGTCGAGCGCGTCGCGCTTTACGACGCGAAGCAGCGCATGAAGGCGAAGAAGGCCGTCCTGAAGGCCGTCCGGATCCAGGCGGAAAACCGCGGACTCGCGTTCGTCGAGGTGCTGGCCGAGTGCCCCACGCATCTCGGCATGACTCCCGAGGAGACCGAGGCCTGGGTGAAGGAGAAGATGCTCCCGGTCTTCCCGCTCGGCGTGAAGAAGGACGCGGTTCCCGAACCGTGGTTCCACCGCGAGAAGCCCCGCTTCGACGCCGAGAGCCTCCTCGCCGCCGTCGGAGCATCGGCCGAGCGCCCTCCCCGGTTCGCGACCGGCTTCCCGGCGCACCTCGGAGGCACCGACATCGCGCTGAAGCTCGCGGGCGCGGGAGGCGACGGCGCGCAGACGGCGGCCATGCTCCTCACCCGGGCGGCGATCCACGAGGGCTACGACGCGACGCACATCCCCAGCTACGGACCCGAGTCGCGCGGCGGCACGTCGTACGCCGACGTGCACGTGAGCGCCGACGAGGTGCTCTCGCCGGCCTCGCCGCACCCGAGAATCCTCGTGGCGTTCAACGCCCCGAGCCTCGCGAAGTTCGCGCCCGACGTGCCGCCCGGCGGCACGATCCTCTACGACGGCTCCGTCGTGAAGGACCCGCCGCCCTTCGCCGCCGGCGTGCGCGCCTTCGGCGTGCCCTTCACCCAGATCGCGGTCGACCTCGGCAAGGCGATGGTGAAGAACATCGTTGCGCTCGGGGCGCTCCAGGCCGCGACGAAGCTCTTCCCCGAGGAGACGTTCCGCACCGCCATCCGCCTCGCCCTGAAGGACAAATGCGCGCTCATTCCGCTGAACGAGGAAGCCTTTTCCTGGGGCATGCGCGCCGTCGAGCCGCCCGCGAACTGAGCAGCCAAGGAGAGACCATGAGTCAGGACCTGATCCCGGTTTCGCTGACGCCCGCCGAGTACCGCATGCTCATGGGCCTGCGCGACGTGCCCGAGTCGTCGCTGAAGACTCGCGTGAAGGCGCTCATCGAGGCTCTCCTTTCGATGGCCAAGGAGCCGCGCTGCCCCGAGCAGCAGTCCGACGGCGTGCCGTGCGCCAGCGTCCACGCGAACTGCGACCAGTGCGTCGAGGTCACGCGCATGCTCGACGGCCTGGAGGCCATGGAGCTGCAGGTCCGCGGCTTCCCGGGATGACCGGAGGCGTCGCGGCGACCGCCACCTCTGGCGCCGAGATCTTCCGGGCGGCGAGAGCCAGCGGCCGCGTGACGCTTTTCGAGCACGAGGTCTACGCGCTGCTCGGAGCCGCGGGCTTCGACGTTCCGCGGCACGTCTTCTGGAACGGCGCGCCGGGGCGGATGCCGACGGAGATTGAAGATTTCCTGGAAGGGTTGAGAGGGGACGACGTCGTCCTCAAGATCGTCTCGCCGGGTCTCGCCCACAAGTCCGACGTCGGCGGATTCTCATTTTCAAAGAGATCTCCGGCGTCGGTCATCGCTGCGGCGAGGACGATGTGGGAAGACGTCTCCCGCCGAGCGCCCGCAGCCCAGCGCCTCGGGATCCTCGTCGTCGAGAAGCTCGTTCCCGCCTCCGGCACGCCCGCGGCCGAGGCGCTCCTCTCCTTCAAGCACGATCCCGCGTTCGGTCCCGTCCTCGTCTTCGGCCTGGGCGGCCTCCTGACGGAGTGGTACGGGGCACTCGCGCAGGGCGCGTCGAACGCCTCAACGGTAATCCTGCGTCCGGGAGAGGTGAAGGAGGGCCTCCAGGCCGGAGTGAGCAAGTCTCCGGCGCTGAAGATTTTCTTCGAAGGGAATAGGGGGCACGCGAAGGCGCCGCTCGAGCTCGATGTGGTCGCGTTTCTGCTCGAAACCCTTTCTAAGGATCTTTCCCTGTATTCTCCTGAGAATTCCCTCGGTAATCCGACGCTCGAAGAGCTCGAGGTCAATCCTCTTCTTCTTTGCTCGGACGGCCGATGGGTGGCCGCGGACGGGAAGGCCCGGATGTCCTCCCGGCGCCTTGCTCTTTCGTCGCGTCCCCTCTCAAAAATTTCTCGGCTTCTTGCTCCTCGGAGTGCCGCCGTCATCGGCGCCTCCGCGCACGCGATGAATCCAGGCCGGATCATTCTCCGGAACCTCAAGCAGTCCGACGGCATCGCCTACGGGCACCTTTTCGCCGTCCACGCGAAGGAGAAGGCGATCGACGGCGTGCCGTGCGTTCCGTCCGTGGAGGCTCTTCCCGAGACGGTGGACCTCGCGGTCGTCTCGGTGCCGGCGCCCGCCGCGACGGAGGTCGTGGAGGCCCTCGCCGGCGGCCGGGCCGAGTCCGTGATCCTCATTCCGGGCGGCTTCGGCGAGGCGGGCCGCGCCGACCTCGAAGCGCGTCTCCGCGCGACGCTGGCCGCCGCGCACGCGAGGCCGGACGGCGGACCCGTGCTCGTGGGCGGCAACTGCCTCGGGATCGTCTCGAAGCGGCAGTACAACACCTTCTTCCTCCCTCAGTACAAGCTCCCGTTCCACGACGCGCCGGGCGACAGCCTCGTGGCCGTCAGCCAGAGCGGCGCGTACCTCGTCTCGCTCACGAGCAACCTCGACGGCATCGTGTTCCCACGGGCTTCGATCTCGTACGGCAACCAGATGGACCTCACCGCGGCGGACTTCCTCGAGTACTTCGCGGACGACGCCACGATCCGCCTCCTCGTTTTCTACGTCGAGGGTTTCGCGCCGGGGGATGGAGAGCGTTTCGTGCGCGTGGCGCGCCGCGTCACGAAGGAAGGCCGGCACGTGATCCTCTTCAAGGCGGGCCAGACCCCGCTCGGCGCCGCGGCGACGCGCAGCCACACGGCTTCCCTCGCCGGCGACTATGCGGTCGCGAAGGCGCTCCTCGAGGGCGCGGGCGTCCTCGTCGCGCGGTCGCTGGACATGTTCGAGGACTATACGAAGGCCTACACGATGCTGGGCGACCGGCTGCCCGCGGGCGGACGTCTCGCGGTGCTCTCGAACGCGGGGTTCGAGTGCGCGGCCGTCCTCGACAAGCTCTACGGTCTGACGCCGGCGGCACTCGCGGAGCCGACGCTCGCCCGGCTGCGCGCGTGCCTTCCGGCGATCGCCCACGCCGCGAACCCCATCGACGCGACGCCCATGGCGGACACGCCCGCCTTCGTGGAAGCGGCGGCGGCGCTCCTTGACGACGCCGGGGTGGACTCCCTTCTCGTGTCTCCGATCCCCGTCACGCCATCGCTCGACATCCTCGCGCCGGATCCTTTCGGCGCGCACTCCGAGAACCTCTTCTCGAAGGGCTCGCTCGCTCAGGAGCTGCTCCGGCTCTTCCGGGCGACAAGAAAACCCATCGTCGTGAACGTCGACTCCGGCCGTCTGTATGACGACTTCGTCGGCGTTCTCCAGCACGGCGGAATTCCCGTGTACCGGAAGATCGACCGGGCGTCGCGGGCGCTTTCGGCGCTCTGTTCCTGACCGCGCGTCAGGAGTTGTTCGGGTTGTCGGTCGTGCGCAGGTAGTAGTAAAGGCGCTTGGCCGGATCCTGCGGGAAGACGTTCACGCGCAGAACGCGATACGTCGCCTCTCCCTCGCCCTCGAACACGAAGCGCGTATCCACCTCGGCCGCGCCTTCCGGCAGGAGGAGATTGCCCCAGCGCTCACCGGTCTTCCCGTAGCGCGCCTTCGGGTCGAATGACGCGATCTCGCTCAGGCCGACTGTCCGTTCGGCGCCGGAAGGTTCGCCGGCGCGACGACGGCGGGCTCGAGCTCGGCGCTCTTCTTGTCGAGGCCCTCCTGCCGCGCGTGCTTGTGGGCGCGGGCGGCGCGGATGAAGTCCTTGAAGAGCGGGTGCGGCGCGGTGGGCTTGCTCTTGAACTCGGGGTGGAACTGGCAGCCGAGGAACCACGGGTGATCGGACAGCTCGACCATTTCCACGAACTTGCGGTCGGGCGACATGCCGCAGAACGTCATCCCGGCGTCGCGCAGGGCCGGCAGGTATTCCTGGTTCACCTCGTAGCGGTGGCGGTGGCGCTCCCAGATCGTGGGCTCGCCGTAGGCGCGCCGCGCCAGCGTGCCCTCGCCGAGGTCGCACGGGTACTTGCCGAGCCGCATCGTGCCGCCGAGCGCATCCACCCCGATGAGGTCGCGCAGCATGTAGATGACCTTGTGCGGGGTGTTCGGCTCGAACTCGGTCGAGTTCGCGTCCTTGACGCCGCAGACGTTGCGCGCGTACTCGATGACGGCGCACTGCAAGCCGAGGCAGATTCCGAAGAAGGGAACCTTCGTCTCGCGGGCGAACCGGATCGCCTTCAGCTTGCCCTCGATGCCTCGCCGGCCGAAGCCGGGGCCGACGAGGATCGCGTCCGCGCGGGCGAGCGCCTCGGGAAAGCCGACGGTCTCCAGCTCCTCGGAGTCCACGAAGGAGATCTTCACCTTCACGTTGTTCGCGATACCGCCGTGGTGCAGCGCCTCGTTCAGGGACTTGTAGCTGTCGCCGAGCTGCACGTACTTGCCGACGAACGCGATCGTGACCTCTTCCTGCGGGTTCTTGACGCGGTTCACGATCGACTCCCACTTCGCGAGGTCACGGTCGTAGTGGGGCAGCGAGAGGTAGTCGAGGAGGATCTCGTCGAGGCCCTCGCGCGCGAACGCGAGCGGCACCTCGTAGATCGTCGGCACGTCGCGCGCCGTGATGACGGCCCGCTCGTCCACGTTGCAGAAGAGCGCGATCTTCTTCTTCATCTCCTCGGGGATCGAGCGGTCCGCGCGGCAAAGGAGGATGTCGGGCTGGATTCCGATGGAGAGGAGCTCCTTGACGGAGTGCTGCGTGGGCTTCGTCTTCAGCTCGTTGGACGCCGCGATATGGGGCACGAGCGTCAGATGCACGTTGATCGCGTTGCCGCGGCCCACGTCCTGCCGGAACTGGCGGATCGCTTCGAGAAACGGCAGCGACTCGATGTCGCCCACCGTGCCCCCGATCTCCACGAGGACGACGTCGTTGTCGCCGGCGACGCGGCGGATGCAGTCCTTGATCTCGTCCGTGATGTGCGGGATGACCTGAACGGTCTTGCCGAGAAAATCGCCGTGGCGCTCTTTCTCGATGACCGACAGGTACACCTTCCCGGTCGTGACGCTGTTCGCCTTGCCGGTGATGGCGGAGGTGAAGCGCTCGTAGTGCCCGAGGTCGAGGTCGGTCTCGGCCCCGTCGTCGGTCACGTAAACCTCGCCGTGCTGGAACGGCGACATCGTGCCCGGGTCCACGTTCAGGTAGGGATCGAACTTCTGGAGCGTGACGCGAAACCCACGCGCTTCCAGCAGCGCGCCCATGGACGCCGCGGCGATGCCTTTCCCGAGCGAGGACACGACGCCACCCGTCACGAAAACGTACTTGGCGCTCATCCGATCACCTCCATTCTGAAGTCAGTAGCTTCTGAACTGTGGCGGGTGCAGGTCAAAGACCTGTCCCCGCGGCCCTGCAGG
>JBGPDK010000123.1:0-9770 GCA_041482235.1 Thermoanaerobaculia bacterium
ATCGGAAGCACCTTCTCGAAGGCCGTCCGCGCCTCGCTCCAGCGCTTTTGCTCCAGCGCCTCGTTTCCCGCAGCCAGGGCCTCCTTGATCTCGGGAGAAAGTCCGGGAGCTTTCGCCTCTTCCGCCTTCGGCGGGGGCTTCATCGTGTAGTTGACCGGGTTCCCCCGCGCGACCTCGCTGAGAGCGTAAACGGTCTCACCGGTCATGAACCCGGGAGCCTCGATCGTGATCTTCCATTCGCCGCCCCGAAGTCCCATGAACGCCCAGCGGCCCTTGCCATCCGTCTTCACGTCGACACCCGCCTCCAGGTGGTCGGGAAGGCGGATTTTGACCGTGGCTCCCTGGATCGGCTTCCCGTCCGGGTCGGTCACGCGCCCCTCGAGGCGCCCCCTCCCTTTCCAGTCCTGCGCGGCCGCCGGGAGCGCGAGGAGGAGCGCGAAAAGGGCGAGGAAGAGAGGAAGACGTCGGGAACGGTCTTTCATCGTCATGACTCCCAGCGACGGCGGTCCCGCCTCTCGCCTGCGACAGTCTCGTCAGTGCACTTCGAAGAATCCCAGAGTTTCTCCTTCGACGCCCGTCACCCGGTCCTTGACTCCGACCCAGAGGGTATAGCCCCCCTTCTCGAGCGCTTCGGGGCGAAACGAGCAAAGGAGGCTCAGAGGTCCGCCGCCGTCGCGCGAGGAGGCCACTTTCGAGATCGCGGCCGGCCCGAGGCGGAGACCGGTCTTTCCTCGGATCTCGCCGTGGACCTCGAGATCGGAGTCGGCCGGCGCGTTGTAGACATAGACGGAGAGGGCCACTTCCCCGGAGCGTTCCAGGACCGGGCCGGCGGCCGGAATGAACGACTCGCCGCGGGAGACGAACGGATAGGGCCCGGAGGCCGGAGTGCCCGGCCGGGGTGTGGCCTTGACCATCAGCCACTTCCCCGGCGCCTCGTGAAAGAGCGGCCCGACCGCGAAGAGCTGGCGATGCTCACTCGGAGGAATCGTGACCGGGACGATCATGAGGCCGCTCCGGCCGGTCTCGGCGATCCGGACCAGAACCTTCAGCCAGTACATTCCGGCCGGCAGGTAGATCTCGCCGTAGAACTTGAGCCCCGAGGACGAGAGCTGTGGCCCGACGCGGGCGAGGTCGAGGCCAAGCGACTGCGAGAGGAAGCCCTTCGTCTTGAGCGCCTGGTCGGTCGCGTAGGCGAAAATCTCGAGGTTCAGCTTGTCGCCGGCCCCCTGCTTTACGAGCGCCTCACCCGGTATCTCGAGGATGATCGGGACGCGGGCACCGTCGCGATTCCCCGCGAGGAGCGGCGTCGCGAGCACCCGGACCGGAATGTCGTTTCGAGGGAGGCCGTAAGCGATCTGCTCGGCGGCGAGGAGGCGCCGCTCCATCGGCGTCAGCTTCGACCAGGGGCGCGGCTCGTAATAGCCGGCCCGGAACGACACCTGCGCGCCACTCGCCTTCACCTTGACCTTCAGGTTGTGGTACCGGCCAGCCTCCGTCAGGACGGAGGGCGAGTAGGTCAGGAGATAAACAAGGGCCGTCTCCTCCTGCAGCTTCTCGAGATGCTCCCCGAGGTCGTTCGAGTTCTTGAAAAGCTGGCCTCCAGTCTCGGAGGCGAATGAAAAGAGCGCGTCCTGGCCGCGGCCGCGGCTCCCGAGCCGGGCCGTCGATGCCCCCCGGTCCGCGGATGTCGTGCCCTCCACGCTCGAGGCGGCCTGCGTCGCGAGGCCGGAGATATCCACGGTGTAGATCACGCTGTCGGTCCTCTTGAAGATCTTGAACATCTCGTCGAGGGCCATTCGGAGCTCGCTCCGCCCGTACCGGTTCTCGGTGTCGACTTTCCAGTGCTCCCCGGAGACGATCTGGTCCCCCTCGGTCCGCCCCGAGGTCTCACCCGTGATCCCCGTGAGGAGCTTCGAGTCGAACCCCTCGGAAAAGTAGATGATGTTCTTCCGCCCGTGGATCGAGTCGAGCATCCGCGCAAGGCCGGCCATCTCCTTCGTGAGGGCCTGGACCCGGCCCTGCGAGTAGGAGTCGAAGCTCCTTTCGTTCCGCTGGGCGAAAACGGAGAGGATGTCGGCCCACTCTGAATCTCCCAGGGCCGCCCTTCCCGACTGCGCCGTTTGGCTCGCGGAGCTGAACGTCGAGGAGGAGGGATCGAAAACAGTCAGGTGGAGCGGGTCGGCGGTGGCCGAGGTGAGGCTCGGCAAAGCCAGCGTCGAGAGGGCGGCTGCGAGCTGGTCGCGGTCGGAGGTGAAGGACAGGACCAGCCTCAGTCCCTTCTCGACGTCGACCGTCCCGACGGCTCCGAGGTCGCCGTTCTTCATCGAGTTCTGCACGAAGCCGCCTGCTGCGTGTCGTGCCTTGGCGATGTTGAGCGGCTGCGCGAACGTCAGGTCGAACAGGAAAAAAAAGTGACGCTGCGCCGCGGGAGGGAGAGAAACGTCGGGCGTGACCGTCTGCCGGCTGAAGTCCTCGAGATCGATCACCTCGAGATCCCAGGAGTTGACAAGCTTGCCCTCGTCGAAGAGCTCAAAGTCGGCCTTTGTCAACCCCCGGACCGGCCGCCCGTCCTTCCCGGCGACGTAGACCGGCACCTCGACAATCGACACGTCCGCCAACGCCTGAACAGTCCCTTGCTTGGCAGGTGGCGCTCCCGCTGGTGTCTGGGAGACTCCGGCGGCCGGAAGGAGAGCGACGAGCAGGAGGGAGACGATCCGTCCGACGAGTGTCTTCATGGGAGAGCCTCCGTTCCGGTACGCTACTCCTTCGATTCGCGCGAGGGAAGCACGCGGCCGGCTTGGATCTTCCCTCCGAACCGCCGGTTCGATGGAAACCTGAGAGCGGCCGTCCGGCGGATCGTCTCCGCCCCCGAGCGGTCGCCGACGACGACAAGCGCGTTGACGCCGAGCGCGTACGCCTCGGGCGTCGGGTTCGCCGCGACGAGCCTGCGGACGGTCTCGCGGACGTCGGCGAGCCTCCCTTCGGACGCGTACAGCGCCGCGAGCGAGGTGTAGGCGTCGAGGTTCTCCGGGAAGAGTCGAATCTCCTCGAGGAACTCCGGCTCGGCCTCTTTCGGGCGCTCCATCCTTCCGAGGACGTCCCCTCGGAGGAAATGGAGGTTCTGGATGCCCAAGGCTCCCTTCCCTTCCCCCGGGGCCCGCGCCTTCTCGACAAGCTCGAGCGCCTTCGGAAGATTGTTCCGCTCCACCTCGACGCGGGCGAGGATCAGATAGGGAAGGCGCTTGTTCGGCCGCGCCGCGAGCATGGCCTTCGCCTCCGCCTCGGCCGCGTTCCACTCTTTTCTTACGAGGTGGATTTGCGCGATGACGTCATCCGCGGCCGGATCTCCGCGGCTTCGGGCGATCTCGGCGTGCTGCCGGGCCTCCTCGATCCTGCCGAGGCGCAAGCAGAGGTCGGCGACGGCGACGAGAAAGCGCGTGGCGCCCTCCGGCGACGCGGCGATCGCCTTCTTGAGCGCGTCGAGCGCCTCCTCGTTCCGTCCCATCTTCTGGAGCGCCTGCGCGTGGAGGTCCCAGACGTCGAGCATCCTCGGGTTCCGCGCGAGGAGCTTCTGGAAGACGGTAACGGCCTGCGCGTACTGCCCGCTGTGCAGGTACCCCGAGCCCGTCTTCAGGTCGCGGACGATCCCGATCTCGTCCTTCGCGTCGGGGAGCGGGCCGCTTCCCGACGACGCGCCGGTCGAGAGATAGCCGAGCGAGGCAAGCTTCTTCGCTTCCTCGGGAGCGATCGTTCCGGGGGCGGTGAAGCCCGCGCGGCGCTTCTCCAGCTCGATTCGGAGCGTCCGGAAGGGTTGCGGCTTCCCGGGCGCAAGGTTCTCCTTTTCGGCCGGGTCTTTCGCCAGATCGTAAAGCTCCGGCTTTGGCGCCTCGATGTACTGCCACGGACCGTCGATGAGTGAGGCGGAGTCGGACCAGCCGAAGTGGAGCCGGGGAAAAAGCGTCTCGGCGTAGAGCTTGCGCCCTTCGCCGGCCCGTCCGGCGGCGACGTCGAGAAGAGAGACCGTTCCGTGCGGAGGCGGCACGTCGGAGACCGCGAGGATCTTCACGACCGTCGTGAAAACGTCGGAGAGCTGAACCGGCGTCGGCACCGAAGTCCCGGCTCTCTCGCTCCCTGGGAGCTTCACCATCAGCGGCACCTGGAGCGCCCAGCGATAGAGGAAGATGCCGTGCTCGTCTTCGTCGTGCTCCCCAAGCCCTTCCCCGTGGTCCGAAAGGAGGATGACGAGGGCGCGGTCCCAGATTCCCTTCTTCTTCAGGAGATCGAAAAACCGCCCGACCAGCTCGTCGGCGTAGGCGATCTCGCCGTCGTACTCCCGCCCCCGGTAACGGCTCGCGTACGGCTCGGGAGGCTCGTACGGCGTGTGGGGCTCGTAGAGGTGGAGGAAGGCGAAGACCGGCTTGTCCAAAGGCTGCGCCTCGAACCACTTCGCGAGGAGCCGCTCGGTCTCGGCGCCGGGGCGTTGGACGCGAGAGAGCGCCTCGTTTACTTTCGCGGGCTCGATCGAGTCCTCCCAGAAGTCGAAGCCGCGCCCGATGCCGCTGCCGGCGTTGAGGACGAAGCTGGAAACGGCGCCGCCCGTCGAATAGTCGGCTTTCTTCAGCACCTCCGCGAGTGTCGGGAGCTTCGCGTTCAGCCGGTACCCGAGGTTGTCCCTGAGGCCGTGCTCGGCGGGGAGCGCCCCGGTGAAGATCGTGCCGTGGGAAGGGAGCGTCAACGGGACGTGGCTGTAGGCGAGCATGAAGAGGATGGCCTCGTTGCGGAAGGACGAGAGGGCCGGAGTCTCGACGCCGGAATAGCCGTACATCGGAAGATGGTCCGAGCGCAGCGTGTCGATCGAGACGACGACGACCGGCGCACCGGGCCAGCTCCGGGCGACCGGGCTCTTTCCGCACGCGCCGCTCAGAAGGAAAAGGAAGGTCAGGGTCGCGAGGAGGAGGCCGGGCCGACGATTCACGCGCGAAGGTTCTCAGCCCGGCGTTCGTTCCTCAAGAGAAAACCCCGGGCGGCGGCGCCGCCCGGGGTTGACCCGGAAAGAAGAGCGTCGGTTCCTAGAAGCTGATGCGGGCGCCGAGGCGGAGGAGCCGCGGCGACTGAATCTCGAATACGTTGTTGTCAAGCGCATTCGCTTTGAGGTTACCGGCAGAGTCGATGGTGCTGCGGACGCGGAGCTGGCGCTGGAGCGCCGTGTTGCGATTGAGAAGGTTGAAGCAATCGGCCTGGAGCGTGACGTTGAGCGCCCCGACCTTTACCACCTTCGCGAGGCCGAGGTCCCACTCCAGGACGGTCGGCATCCGCTGGTCGTCGATGGCCCCGAGCGCGTAATCTTTGGTGGCGATGCCCGGAAGGTTGCTCGATGCGAGGCGCACGAAGTACGGGGCCGCGTAACCCTGACGGGCGAAGACGCTCGTCGAGAGGTTGAAGTCGAGCGGAAGCGTGTACATCGCGGAGAGCGTCCCCTGCCACTTGGAGTTGATCCAGACGAAGCCCTTCGACCCCGAGCCGGTACTCTGGCTGGCAACCGCACCGCCGTCGGCCTCGCTGCCGCCATAGTAGTTCGACGGGTCGACCTGTCCTTCGGCCAGCCCGTGCTGTTTCCAGTCGGAGTACGTGAAATTGAAACGCGCCATCCACTTGTTGGAGTAGCGCTTCGTGGCCGAGAGGTCGATGCCCCAATACGTCTGGTAGTAACCGGGGCGGTTCGTCTCGATGATTCCCCTGCCCGCGACGCCCGGTTTCGGGTTGCACTGCGTGACGAACTGCGGCGTGCCGTTCGGCACCGGGAAGGGGCCCACCTGCGTACAGTCGAAGTCGGCCGGGGTGAGGATCCTCGATCCGTCGGCCGAAAGAAGCGCGTCTCCACTCTTGCTGGTGGTCCCGGTGTTGTAGAGGAGATCGCTCCTGTGGCGGAACGTCCCCATCGCCCCGACGACGAACGCCGGCAGCAGCTCGTGCTCGACGCCCAGCATGATCTCGTCGGTCTTGGGCGTCTTCATGTTGTAGTCGACCTGGTTGAGGGGCGCTTTCAGCGAGTTCGGGTCTGCCCCGATGTTCCTGAAGGCCACGAGGTTGTTGAAGTTGACCTCCCCCTGATCCACGTGGAGGTTCTTGTTCGCGTCGTTCCACTCGTAATAGAGGTAGGACACGCCGGAAGAGAAGCCGTTCGGTGTCACGTTTCCCGAACCCATCTGGGCGGTGAAGCGCGCGTAGCTGGCCCTGAGGAGCGTCTTGTTCTCGTTCCCCACCGCGTACGTCACGCCGAGGCGCGGCGCGAAGTCCTTCCAGGTGAGGGCGGGGGTCCCCGGGATACTCAGGGCCGCGAACGGGACCTGCGGCCAGGCCGCCAGGTCGTAGTTGCAGCACGGGATGCTCCCGGGCGTGTTCTGCCCCTGCTGGTAGTCGTAGCGAACACCCACGTTCAGCGTCAGCTTGTTGATCGTCATGGTGTCGGAGATGTAGCCCGAGTAGGACTTCAGCTCCGACTGCAGGAGGCTTGCACGGGTGAAACCGGCGACGTCGGTGTCGGATCCGAAGAAGTCAGCGTTGACTCCGAGGATTCCCGTCGGCCACGAGGTCGTGGAGGTTACCGGCGTCTTCCGATAGTTGAAGCCGACCTTGAACTCATGTCCGATGCTGCCCGTTCGAAGGAAGAAAGAGGGTTGAACGGAAACCTGCGTCTGAGGCCGCTGCGTGATGAAGTCGATGTAGCTGTTGTGGTAGACGCCGGCTGCGTCCTGGTACATCTGTCCCCGCCCCACGGAGATGAGCTGGAACCCGCCCATCACGCGGGAGAAGCTGGCCGTCGCGAAGACGTCCGCGCTGAAGATGTGCGAATCCTCCGCCTTGTAGAGCTTCGTCGGCCCCGACTGGTTCCACGTCGACTCCGGCGGGTGCGTCGGGCCTGCGTTGCGGCCGAACTTCTGCTTGTCGTTGTTCATGAGGACCCCGGTGAAGGAGTTCTGGGGAATGACCTGCGCGTTCAGCTTGAAGCCGAAGTCCTGCAGCGTCGTCTTGTCCGCCGTGCCGCCCGCCGTGACCAGGTCGACCTGGGTCCGGGCATAGTTGCCCCAGAGCCAGAGGTGGTCCTTGACGATCGGGCCGCCGACTTCCAGGCCGGCGTCCTGGAGGCCGTCCACCGAGTTGCCGCTCCCGGCATTGCCGATGGACTGCTGCTGGACTAGCAGCTCGTCCGGCACGTTCGTCGACGAGAGCTTCTTGCTTTCGTAGTAGAGACGTGCCGACCCGTGGACGTCGTTCGTGCCGCGCTTGGTGACCATGTTCACCTGGACGCCGGGAGTCTGGCTGGCGGCGTCGGCACCGCCCGTGGAGATGTTCATCTCCGCGAAGGAGTCATAGTCGTAATACGCGGGGGAGGAGCCGAGAGCGCCCATGTCGGTGATGTTGACGCCGTCCACGTTCCACGTCCCCTGCGCCGTTCCGCTCCCCTTGCCGACGTAGACCGCCTGCTGGCCGCTCTCGGAGCCGCCGACGTTCACGCGGTCGACCTGGACGCCGGGGGCCGTCTGGAGGATGGCCCAAGGATCACGCGACGTCGGAACGGACTCCAGCTCCACCCTGGTGACGTTCGTCTGGGAGCCGGACTTCCGGGTGTCGAGGAGCGAGCTCTCGCCCGCCACGACGACGCTCTCCTGGACGCCGGCCAGCTTCATCGTCACTTCGATTTGCGTGTTCTGGCCGACGGCGACGATGATGTTCTTGCGTGTCACCTTGCCGAAGCCCTGGAGGTTGAAGTCGAGCGCATAAGACGCGGGAGCGAGGTTCGGGAACCGGACGTCGCCGTTGGCGTTCGTCACCTGCGAGAACGGGGCGCCGACGCCCGAAAGCGTGACGCTCACACCTGGCAGCCCCGTCCCCTGGTCGTCCGCGGCCCGGACGAAGATGTTGCCCGTCTGTGCCTGGCCGAGGGCCACACCGGACGCGAGGAGGCAGACGACGGCGAGGATTCCGGCGCCGCGAGGACTCTCTTTCGGGTATTTAAGCTCCATAAGACCTGCCTTTCTTTCTTGAGGTGATGGAGGTGATGGAGTACGAGGAAAAACTGTTCACGCGGCCTCTCTCCTTCTTCCCGATAGAACCCTCCTTCCCGCGATGACGCACCGTCGCCATCCCAAAAAAAGAGCCTTTCGTCCCAATGCGCGGCACAGTAACGTCTCGACCTGGACCTCGGATGTTGCTTCATTATAAGCAAGAATGCCGCCCCTGTGAGCCGATCGTACAGAGGCCGGACAGGGGACCAGGCAGGTCGGTAAGATACTCAGTCTCAACATGTTCGCCTTCCAGCCTCGGTCCGGGCCGGCAGCCTGGGGCACCCGTGCCGGCCCTTCGCGCTCACTCAAATTCAACAGAATGGATTCTGATTCGGATTCGTCGATCCGTCCCAAGCAGGTAGACGTCCGTCAGCATTACGTAGGATGGGGGTCTTGGGCGCCCGCGTGATCACCGAGTCCCTGACAAAATCCTACGGCGGCGGCCGCGGGGCCGCCGGGGTGAACGCGCTCCTCGGCATCTCGCTCTCCCTCGAGCCCGGCAGCTTCACCGCGCTCCTCGGTCCGTCGGGCTGCGGCAAGTCGACGCTTCTGAACCTGCTCGGGGCCCTCGACCGCCCGACCGCGGGCCGCGTCCTCGTGGACGGGCGCGATCTCGCGGCCCTTTCCGAGGACGAGCGCGACGCCTACCGCCGGAAGACCGCCGCCACCGTGTTTCAGTTCTTCAATCTGCTCCCGACGATGACGGCGCTCGAGAACGTCGCGCTGCCGCTCCTTCTCGAGGGTGTCTCCCCTGCCGAGGCCGACGCGCGCGCCGCGCGAGGTCTCGCGGACGTGGGCCTCGAGGACAAGGAGCGCGCCTACCCGTACGAGCTCTCGGGCGGGCAGATGCAACGCGTGGCGGTGGCGCGCGCGCTCGCGAACGAGCCCGCTCTTCTCCTCGCCGACGAGCCGACGGGCAACCTCGACTCGAAGACGGGCGAGCAGGTCCTGTCGCTCGTCGCGGCCCTCGTGAAGGAGCGCGGCATCACCGTCGTCATGGCCACGCATTCGGCCGAGGCTGCGGGGCGCGCCTCGCGCATCCTCCGCCTGCGCGACGGGATGCTCGTCGCATGAGCGGCTTTTTCCGTGGCTCTCGGCGTGGCTTCTTTTGTCTCGTCGGTCCCCTCGTCCTCCGGCCAGCCGCGGTGGATCGGCTCCGGTTCCTTCTCACGGTCTCGGGCATCGCCGTCGGCGTCGCGACGATCGCCGCGATCCGCCTCGCGAACGCGTCCGTCCTGTCGTCGTTCTCGGACACCGTCGACTTCGTCGCCGGCAAGGCCTCGATCACCGTGCTCGCGGACGGCCCCGGCATCCCGGAAGCGACGCTCTCGCGCCTCGCCTGGCTCCGCCGCGCGGGCGCGACGCTCGTGCCCGCGATCACCGAGACGGCGGCGGCGGGCGCCGCGGACGGCGAGGTCGTCGAGGTGCTCGGCATCGACCCGCTCGCGGACGGGGCGGCAAGGGAGTATTCATTTGCTCGGAAAGATTTCCTAGAAGGGAAAGAGGGGAAGGAGGGCGCCGGGGCGCCACAGCAAATTCGACCATCTAAGCACGCGAGCGAAGCGAGCGACATCCTTTCGATCTTCGAGAAGGATTCCGTCCTGGTCACGTCTGTATTTGCAAAGAGAAACTCTCTTCGTCCCGGCAGCTCTCTACACCTCGTCACGAACTCCGTCGAGCGCACGTTCCGCGTCGCCGCCGTGC
>JBGPDK010000124.1:0-9733 GCA_041482235.1 Thermoanaerobaculia bacterium
CTGAATGCTTCGGCGATGCCCGCGGTCGCGTAGCCCGGGTACCCGACGTTGGTGGCCCAATCCAGCACGTTGCCCAGCACCTTGTACTTGTCGGGTGGGTTCGCCCGCGGATCGTTGGCGATCTCCTTCTGAAGGTCCGGCACCGTCGGGGGGAAGCAGGGGAAGTTGTAGAACTGCCCGGCGATGAAGCCCTCGTGGAAGTGGTCCATGAAGTCGATGAGGAACTTCTGAGCGCCCTCCTTGTTCTCCGCAAACTCCCAGATGACGTGGCAGTTCATGACGTGCTCGGCCGCGATCCGGCGCACGGGGCCCTTCAGGGCCGGGCTGACCATGATCTTGCTGTCGATGGGGAGCTTTTCCCTCTCGGACTGGCGCGTGATGGAGACGGCGTTCATGACGAAGGAGACCCGGCCCGCGAGCATGGCCTGGTTGTTGGAGGGCGGAGTCCAGGTGAAGACTTCCGGCGTCATCGTCTGCTGGAAGAGTTCCTTCACATACTTCAGGGCTTCGATGGTCTGCTTGGAGTTGATCGTTACGTTTCCCGCTTCGTCCTGCTCAGCCCCGCCGAAGGACCACAGGATGGCGCGCATGGCCATGCTCGTGTCGAGCTCCTGCGAGAGGCCGATCCCGCATGGGTGGCCGCTCTTGTCCCGGATCTTCTTGCCTCCCTTGAGCAGGTCATCGTAGGTGTCCGGCCCGTTCGGGAATCCCGCCTCCGTCCACCAGTCCTTGTGCCAGTTGCCGGGGTCGGGGGTGTACGCGTCCGAGAAGGCGAAATACTTCTTGGTCTTCGGGTTGTACGTGGATTTGTGGGCCAGATCGATCTTCTTTCCGTGCTTTTTCTCGACTTCCTGGTACACGTGCGTCATGTCGATGACCTGGGGCTCGTAGGCAGCCGGCGGAGAGAGGAACATGAAGAGGTCATGGCCTTTTTTCGCGGAGACTTCGGAGGCGGCCCGGGCGGGAAGGTCGACCAGATTGATGTTGTCCACGGTCACGTTCGTGTTGTTCTTCAGGCCCCACTCCTTGGTGTACGTGCCGTTGAACCACGTGTCCCAGGCGGGCACGAAATGGCTCCACTGGATGATCTTCAGTGTCTTCTGCTGGGCCTCGGCCCGGCCGGGGAAAAGGAACGCGGGTCCCCCGAGCCCGGCGGCGAGCGCGCCGCCTGAAGCCAGTTTCGCGAAGGTTCGGCGGGTGATCTCGCTCGGCTGCTTCCTCTTCGACATGACAGTGCTCCTCCGGCCTGTTTCGGCCTTGACGTCCGTGTTGAAAAGTCCCGAATTCGGCTCCGATCGTGCTGAGAACTAGATCACTTCGCAGCGGGGAGGTCAATGCCTCCAAATGACTCTCGGTCCAGACCTGATAGGCTTCGCGGGCGTGAAAAGGCTGCGGATCGGAATCATCGATCTCGTCACGAAGGGACCGACGAGCGCTCTGTACGCCCGCGTCATGAACGCGAACCTCGCGAGCATCATGCCGCAGGTCGTGGGGGTCTGGTGCGAGACGCGGGGGCACGAGGTCACGTACGTCTGCTACACGGGCCTCGAGAACCTGGTTGACGAGCTGCCGGAAAACGTCGACGTCGTCTTTATCTGCGCGTTCACGGAGGCGGCGTTCCTCGCATATGCGCTGAGCAACCTCTTCCGGTCGCGAGGCGCCGTGACGGTCCTCGGCGGGCCGCACGCCCGCTGTTATCCGGAAGACGCGTGCAGGTATTTCGATTACGTTCTCGGTTTCACGGACGAGGCGCTGATCGAAGACGTCCTCCGGGATTGCAGCCAGCACCGCCCGCTGGGTCTCCACCTCCAGGCCCCGCGCCAGCCGCTCGCGCTTCCCGGGGTTCGGGAGCGATGGAAATTCATCGAGCCGACTCTCCGGAAGGCGCCCCTGATCAAGATGATCCCGATTCTGGGCAGTCTCGGGTGCCCTTACACCTGCAGCTTCTGCATCGATTCGGTGGTGCCCTACCAGCCGCTGGATCTCGACGTGCTCCGGGAGGACCTGCGCTTCATCGTTCGGAACGTCAAGAAGCCGCTCGTCGGGTGGCACGATCCGAACTTCGGCGTCAGGTTCGACCAGTTCCTCGACGTGATCGAAGGCGCGGTCCCGCCCGGGAGTATTACGTTCATTGCGGAGAGCAGCCTCTCCCTCCTTTCCGAGCCCCACCTGATGCGGCTGAGCCGGAACGGGTTCAAGGCCGTCCTTCCGGGGGTCGAGTCCTGGTACGACCTCGGCAACAAGTCGATGACGGGCAGGAAGACGGGGATGGAAAAGGTCAGGGAAGTGTCCGACCACATCAACCTGATCCTGCGATACCTGCCGTATGTCCAGACGAACTTCGTCCTCGGCCTCGACGGGGAAGCGGGAGCGGAGCCCTTCGAGCTGACGAAGCGGTTCATCGACCTGACCCCCGGCGCGTTCCCCGGCTACTCCCTGCTCTCTGCGTTCGGGCGCGCGGCTCCGCTCAATCTCGAATACCAGCGCGCGAACCGGGTGCTTCCGTTCCCGTTCCACTTCCTCGACAACAACCACGCGATGAACGTGCGGCCCCAGAACTACGCCTGGACGAGCTTCTACGATCACGTGATCGACCTGACGAAGTATTCCTTCTCGTGGAGCGCGATCCTCAAGCGGTGCCTCGCCACGCATTCCGCGATTCCGCGCTGGATGAACGTCGTCCGCGCGATCTCCTCGGAGGGCTCCGGCCGGATCAGGTACTACACGGACGTTCGGAGAAGGCTGGACACGGACGCCCAGGTGCGGAGATATTTCGCTCAGGAGACGGACGAGCTGCCGGATTTCTACGCGCGCCAGGTGCGGCGGGATCTGGGAGCGCTATTCCGCTTCTTGCCAGCGGGAAGCATGTCCCACGATCACAACGCTTACCTCGCGTCCGAGGCGGGGCGGAGCGCCGTTCAATCGCCGAGCGCTGTCCTGGCCTGAGACGCTCCTGGAGACCGGCCAGCTTACTTTTTGCCCGGCCGCGGCACTTAGGAGTGTAGGGACCCAGGTCGGGCGCCAACCTGGTTAAGGAGAACCTCTCGCAGATGTCGCAATTAAAGGACGCCTCGCGTGCGGCCGTCAGGCGCATCGCCGTGGCTGTCTTGCTGCTCGGGGCGCTCCTGTCGGGAAGAGCCGGGCCGTTGGCAACTGGGGTCGCCGCGCGCGTGGCGTGCCACTGCCCTGTGCCTATGGCGTGCTAAAGGAGAACGAAGATGTTTCCCAAGGTTTCCGCCCGCGTCCTCGGGCTCGCGGTTGCAATCCTTCTCGTGGCGGCACCCGCGCTGCCGTGCTCGATTTGTCGCTGCGGCGACGCCACGTTCAACTCTCTCGGCCCGAACGTCTTCGCCGAGGGGAAGTTCCACCTCGCGCTCGACTGGGACCGCTTCGAAAAGGACAGCGCGGTCGCGCCAGAGGATTCGGGCGCCGCCTTGCGGCGGCGCCTCAGCACCGACCCGGCAGCGGCGGGATTCTCCCAGGTGGTCGAGAACCGGTTCACCGCCACCTTGGCGTACACGTTCGGGGAGAGAGTCATCGCGGTCGCGCGTGTCCCGCTCAGCCAACGGCATCTCGTGGAGACGAACTTCGCAACGGGCTCCGTCGACGACGCCTCGACGAGTGCCCTGTCGGATCCCGAGTTCTACGCGCTCGTGCGCCTCTGGGCTTCGCCGTTCCGGCCCGGCCTCGGAAGGAACGCGTGGGTTTCCTTCATCGGCGGCGTGAAGACGCCGTGGGGAAAGAACGATCTGTCTTCGGGCGGGGTGCGTCTCGACGAGCATCTTCAGGCCGGAACCGGCTCGACGGACTTCTTCGCGGGTCTCTCGGCGGTGTACCTTCTCGACCCGCGCTCGTCCGTCTTCGGCTCGGCCCAGTACCGGAGGAGCGGAACGAATGACCTCGGTCATCGATACGGGCACATCACCCTCGTGAACGCGGCGTACGAGCGGAAGCTGGGGAAAGTCGTGGACGCTGTTGTGGAGCTGGACTACCGCCACGCGCAGAAAGACCGCGACAACTTCACGGGAGATCTCGACCCGCACACCGGAGGCGACATCGTCTACGTCTCGCCGCGCGTCGTGATCGACCTCGGCAGGGGCCTCGCGGCCCGCGCCGCTGGTCAGATCCCGCTCATTCGCGCCCTTTACGGTGACCAGACGGAGCGCGTGGTGGCGAGCCTCGGCCTGACGTACCTCTTCTGACCCGTGGGCGCTCGCGCGAAGCGGGCGACGTGCGGACGGTGGCGGACTTCTCTAAACTCTCTCCAATGCGACCCGCTCCCGAGAACGCGCAGCGCATCTACCTGAGGAGCGGCCAGGACGGCGATCCGCTCGCGTTCTCCGTGCGGTGGTTCGTGCCGTCGGGCTTCAATGCCGGCGGGATTCCCGAGGTCGCGAGTCAGGCGATGGGCAAGGTCGAGCTGACATCCTGCCTGACGCTCCTGGGCGTGACGGCCCTCGGCGTCATGGTCGGAGACGTCATCGACGGGACGCCGGTATTCGACTTCAGGCCCTGCACGCCCGCGGAGGCCGCCGAGCACGCCTGCCGCGAAAGCCAGCGGTCGCGAGGCATCGCGTACTCGCAGACCGTGTACGTCGAGGCGACGTCCGAGGCGCTTTTCCGGCGCCTGTCCCTCTGGGAGAGCGGGCGCCAGAGGTGGGGCCGGTGACCGCTCCGTCCGTGCGCATCACGACGCACACGCACTTCTCGGCGGCCCACCGGCTGCACAACGACGCCCAGGGAGCCGAGTGGAACCGTCGCGTCTTCGACAAGTGCAATAACCCTCACTCTCACGGGCACACGTACGCGCTCGACGTCACGGTGGAAGGGCCGGTCGACCCGCTCACCGGCTGGGTCATGGACTTCGGCGTCGTGAAGCGCGTCGTCAACGAGCGCGTCGTCAGAGCGTGCGACCGCAAGAACCTGAACGTGGACGTCCCGTTCCTCGCGGGCGTGAACCCAACCGCGGAGAACATCGCGATCCGCATCTGGGAGATTCTCGCCCCGGCCGTCGGGCCCGGACGGCTCGTGCGGGTCGAGCTGCACGAGACCGAGCGGAACAAAGTCGTCTACACGGGGCCACCGTGAGGGCCCTCATCTCGAACGACGACGGCGTCCACAGCCCCGGCATCGCCGCGCTCGAGCGCGCCGCGCGCGCCGCCGGGTTCGAAACCTACATCGTCGCGCCCGACCGCGAGCAGAGCGCCTCGGCGCACTCCCTGACGATGCACCGCCCCCTCCGCGTCCTGAAGACGGGGGAGCGGACCTGGGTCGTCGACGGCACGCCGACCGACTCGGTCAACATCGCGCTCTGCTCGGTCATGAAGGCCACCCCGCCCGACTTCGTGTTCTCCGGCATCAACGCCGGCCCGAATCTCGGTGACGACGTGACGTACTCGGGGACGGTGGCCTGCGCGTTCGAAGGGACGCTCCTCGGCGTTCCGTCGATCGCGTTCTCCCTCGACTACACGCGCGACGCGGGCGGAGCGATCGACTACGCGGAAGCCGAGCAGGCCGCGGCGATGCTCATCGCCTGGGCGAGGGATCACCCGCCCGCGCCCGACACCCTCTGGAACGTGAACGTCCCGGCGGGAAAGCCGCGGGGGTTTCGACCCACGCGGATGGGGCGCCGCCGGTACGGCGAGAACATCGTCGAGAAGATCGACCCGCGGGGGCGCCCGTACTACTGGATCGGCGGGGCGTTCGTGGACACGAAATCCGAAGGAACCGATCTTCTTGCGGTGGCCGAGGGCTGGGTGTCCGTGACGCCGCTCCACATGGACATGACCGACTACCGCGCGCTCGCCGACCTGGAAGGCCTCGCGGAGAAGATCCTCGCGGCGCGTGCGGGCTAGGATCAGGGCGTGAAACCGGCCGATCCGGAGGTGGAACGCGCCGCGCGCGCCGGCGCGGGCGCCCGCCGGGCCCTCGTTTCGCGGCTCGAGGCCGCCGGGCTCTGCCGCGATCCGCGGATCGCGGCAGCGATGGCGGCCGTGCCGAGGCACCTGTTCGTGCCGGCCGCGCTTCGGGGGGAGGCCTATGGAGATCACGCGCTGCCCATCGGGCACGGGCAGACGATCACGCAGGCGGCGAACGTAGCCCGCGCGGCCGAACTGGCCGCCCTGACGCCGCGCGCGCGCGCCCTCGAGGTCGGAACGGGCTCCGGCTATCAGGCGGCGGTCCTCGCGCGGCTCGCGCGCTGGGTCTTTTCCCTCGAGCGCATCGCGGAGCTCGCGAAGGGCGCCGTGCACCTCCTGAAGGCGCTTGGCGTCGCAAACGTCTCCGTCAAGGTCTTCGACGGCTCATACGGCTGGAGCGAGCACGCTCCGTACGACGCAATCCTCGTGGCGGCGGCCGCGCCCGAGGTGCCGGAGCCGCTCGTCGCGCAGCTCGCCGCGGGCGGCCGCCTCGTGGTCCCGGTCGGCCCGGCCGGCCGGCAGAGGCTGCTCGTGGTCCGGAAGCTGCCGAACGGCCGGACGCGCACCGAGGATGCAGGCGAGGTCTCTTACGTGCCGCTCGTCGGCCGCTTCGGCTTCCCCCCCGCGGAGAGGGAGAAGGCCTCCCGGTGACGGGCCCGGGGCCGACAAGGGACGATTCAGGCGGCTGGGGAGCCGCGGCGCGCCGCTTTCGCGTCTCGGGCCGCGTGCAGGGCGTGGGCTATCGCGCGTTCGCCGCGCGCGTGGCCCGCGCGCTGAAACTCCGGGGCGGCGCCCTGAATCTCGACGACGGGCGCGTGGAGATCGTGGCGTCCGGCGCCGTCCACGCCCTGGAACGCCTGGAATCAGCCCTGGGAGAGGGGCCGCGCCTCGCGCGCGTGAGCCGCGTCGATGTTGAGGCTCTCGTCGCACCCCCGTCGCCAGAGGACCTCGCCGCCTGTGACGTGGAATTCTAGCCTGCCGTTTAAGATTCGAAGCCTGTGAACGAACGGAAGATCCTGATCGTCGACGACGACGAGGACATTCTCCTCATCGTCCAGACGCTGCTCACGAACGCGGGTTACGCCCCCGTGCTCGCGCGCAACGGGCAGGAAGGTATCGAGCAGGCCGTGGCGCTGCGGCCGGACGTGATCCTGCTCGACGTCACGATGCCGCAGATTTCGGGCTGGGAGGTCTGCGCGACGCTCAAGAACCTGCCCGAGACGTCCTCCATCCCGATCGTCATGCTCACGGTGAAGTCCGAGATCAAGGACCTCATCACGGGGATGCAGGTCGGAGCCGACGACTACATCACGAAGCCGTTCACGAAGCGCCACCTCCTCGAGACGGTCGAGCGCCTCCTCGAGCCGCGGGAGGGCCCGCGGTCGGCGTTCCTGCCGAAGGACACCGGCGACGCCCGGACGCGCAATCTGCTCTTCGACACGGTGTCGGGCCTTCCCACGATTCCGGTCATCGTGGACGCGCTGCGCGAATGGCTCCTCGTGGACCAGGAGGTGGGGGTCCTCTTCATCGACTTCGAGAAGTACGCGCACATCGAGGACGCCTACGGCTGGGAGGTGTTCGACGATGTCCTGCGCGAGGCCGCGAATGCCCTGAAGCGCCTTCTCGGAACGCTCTTCTCTACGGAGGACCTCATCGCGATCAACCGGCCCTCGGGTTCGGAGTTCTACGTCTTCCTGTCGGTGCCGCCGGGCCTGAGAGGCGACGAGATCCTCGAGCGGCTCCAGCGCAAGGCGCGCCAGATCGAGGAATCGCTGCGGGCGACGCTGAGCGAGAAGTTCCAGCACCGCATCCAGAGGAAGATCGGCCTTTATGTCGGGTACGCGAAGCTCGTGTACAGCCCGCAGGTCCGTCTCGAGCGCCTCGTCTACCGCGCGCTCCGCGAGGCGATCTCCGTCGCCTCGACGAAGGAAGGCGAGCGCGCGGCCCTCCTGAGGGAGCAGTTCAAGGACGTTCTCGTTCACCGTCAGATCGAGACCGTCTATCAGCCGATCGTCGACCTCTCGACAGGCGCCGTCTTCGCGCACGAGGCCCTTTCGCGCGGCCCGGCCGACTCGCCGTTCGAGAACCCCGAGCTGCTCTTCGACTACGCGCTGAAGTCGGACCAGGTGTGGCGCCTCGAGAAGATCTGCATGAAGTTCTCGGCTGAGCGCTTCGTGGGAAAGCGTCCCGGCATGCTCTTCGTGAACGTGGAGACCGAGCTCATTCACGAGCTGAAGTCGCGGGGACACGAGGTTCTCCAGCCGCTCCTCGCGATCCAGAGCGGCGTCGTTCTCGAGATCACGGAGCGCGCCGCGATCCGCGACTACGACCTGTTCCGCGAGAGCGTGCGCGTCCTGCGCGAGCTCGGCTTCCGGATCGCGATCGATGACGCGGGCTCGGGCTACGCGTCGCTCCAGTCGATCGCCGAGCTCCGTCCCCAGTACCTCAAGATCTCGAACTACCTCGTCACGGGCCTCCACCAGGACTCGATCAAGCGGGACGTCGTCGAGATGCTCGTGCGCCTCGCCGAGCGCATCGACGCCGAGACGGTGGCCGAGGGCATCGAGACCGAGGCGGAGAAGGCCGAAGTCCAGAGCCTCGGCGTCACGTACGGGCAGGGCTACCTGCTCGGGCGGCCGGCGAAGCTCTGAGGGTGCCCCGGGATCAGGAGGCGACGGCCGGCGTGGCGACGGTGGCGGTGCAGTCGCCTTCGGACGCGCGGAGCAGAAGCGCCGTGCCGGGGGCGGCCCGCTCGCGTTTGACGAAGCCAAGAGCGGTCGCCCGTTCAGAACCCGCCTCGCGCGCCGCACTCGTTACGGCCCCGGCTCTCTCTCCTTCGAAGAATATTTCCGTCCCGATGGCGGGCACCTCGCCGTCGACCTGCAGCCGCACGAGCGTGCGATTCACGTGGCCGTACGTCCTGATACGGGCGACGGTCTCCTGCCCGATGTAACAGCCCTTCGTGTCGGAGATGAATCCGCGCTCCCTCAGCCCCGCCTCGTCCGGCAGGGCGCTTTCGGTCAGCTCGAAGCCCCAGCGCGGAATCCCCGCCGCGATGCGCCGGCTCTCCATCTCGGCGTCCGAAGCCTGTCGCGCGCCGGCGGAAAGAAAGGCTTTCCGGATTTCTTCTGAAAGGGAAGAAGGGCAGCGGACGTCGTAGCCCGGGATGCCGGTGCGGTTCTCGCGAACGACGCGGACGGTGACGCCTCGCGCCGTCACGTGCGCGTGCGCCTGTCGCGGCCATGCGCCGGCCGCGCCGGAATTGTCCGGGTCCGACTCGATTACCTTTCCAAGCAACCCTTCGACCGCGTTTCCCGCCGCCGAATGCTGGAGGTGAATGACGGCCGTTTCCGATGTGCGGTTTTCGATCTGGACCTCGTTGAAAACGAGGTATTTCCGAAGCAAGTCTTCAATCTTCTTCGCGAGCTCCGGCCCGCAGTCGATCTCGAGCCGGTCCTCCTCGCAAAGGACGACGCAGTCGGCGAGGAGCTTGCCCTTCGGCGTGAGGAAGGCGGCCGCGCAACCGGTGCCCGGCGTGAGCACCTTCACGTCGTTCGTGACGAGGCCGTGCAGGAACGAGGCGCGATCCTTGCCCGTGAGGGTGATCGCGCCTCGTCCCGCGAGGTCGAAGAGCGCGGGAGGTCCGCTCATGCCCGGATTCTCGCATCCGCCTGCTCGCCATCGATCCGTGCGACAATGGAAAGGCGTGACAGAGGCTTCGTGAACGACGCCGCCCCGAAAGCAGCGGGCGTCGCCCGCCGCCGCCGGCGCGGCGGACGCGGGCGCTCGGGCGCGAAGGCAAAGTCGCCCGAGGA
>JBGPDK010000125.1:0-9713 GCA_041482235.1 Thermoanaerobaculia bacterium
AGGCAAGCTCCAGCATGGCTTGCTTGGCCTCCGGCCGGTGGAAGTCGAGGCTGACGAACTCCTCGTTCGTGTTCGCCCCGAAGAAGCCGAGGCCCGTCCCCGCCTCAGGCACCCAGCGGGAGAGCGGGTAAAGAAGGGGCTCGTTGAACGGGGTCGTGTGGCGCATCGGCTCGCCGCGCCGCGGTGTCTCGATCTTGATGACCTCGGCTCCCAGCTCGGCGAGATAGCTCGCGCAGGAAGGACCGAGGATGTACTGCGTGCAGGAGAGAACGCGATAACCCTTCAGGACCTCCGGCTTTCCGGATGCCGTCCTGTGGTCGAAGAGTCCCTGACAGTAGGTTTCGAAATCGGGTGTGGCTGCCATCTTCTTTTCCTCCTCGTTCCCGAACCTAGACCACGCCGCGCTTCTTGAGCCCGGCAACCTCTGTGGGCCCAAGCCCGAGCAGCTTCAAGTAAATCTCTTCGTTGTCGTATCCAAGGGGCCGGCCGATCCACTTCAGGCGCGCGGGAGCCTTGTCCTCGAGCAAAGGCGACGTGCCGTAGAGGACCTTCCCGTACAGCCGGTCGTCGAACTCGTCGACATGCCCGCGGTACTTGAAATGCGGGTCTTCGGCGACCTCGTCGATGTAGTTCACGCCGCCAGACGCGACCTGCTGAGCGAGGAGCTGGTGCATGGCGTCCGCCCGGGAATGGTCCTTCTGCCAGTCGGCGAGGATCGTGTAGGTCTTCACCTGCTTCAGGTGCGGAAGCCGCGCCGTGACGACCCTGAGGCTCTTGTCGTCGAGAATTTCGTCCTCGAGGTCGGGACGCGTCTGACCCACCGTCCGCCAGATCCGGTACCAGAGCCGGTCGTGTCCGCCGCCGACCATGAAGTAGCCGTCCTTGCAGGGGTTCACGGCGTAGATATTGATCGCCAGATCCCAGTTCCCGTAGCGGGGGCGGATGCTCCCGTCATACCCGTACCAGCCCCAGTTGTAGTCCAGGATCCGGATGACCCCCTCGGCCGCCGTCGCCTCCACGAACTGACCTTTGCCCGAGACCTTGTCGCGATAGAGGAGCGCGGCGAGGATCCCGATGGCCGCCGAGGTCCCGCCGACCTGATCCGCCATCCACATGGCCGAGCGGGTGGGCCGTCCGCCGAACTCCTTCGGGAGGCCCGTGCCGTGGACGAATCCGCACGATGCCTGAGCGGTCGGGTCCAGGTTACCGGCCTTGTCTTTGGACGGCCCCCACTGGCCTTTCTGTCCCACCCAGCAGTAGACGAGCCGCGGGTTGATCTCCTTCAGCTGCCGATAGCCTATTCCCCACGCGTCGAACTGTCCTGGCGCGTAGTTCTCGATGAGAACATCGACATGGACGGCGAGCTTCTTGAGGAGCTCGCGACCCTCCGGCTTCTCGAGATCGAGGGTGATGGACTGCTTGTTCCTCATCTCGTGGAGGAAGTGAAGGCCGATCGGCTCGCCGGTCTCGGCGTCCTTGATCATGTACTCCTTGCGCCCGAACGGCGTCTGCCACCTCAACGGGTCGCCGTCGGGCGGCTCGCACTTGATGGTGTCGGAGCCCAGCTCCGAGAGCATCGAGGAGCACCAGTTGCCGATGATCATCCCCTTGCTCAGGTCCAGGACCCGTACGGTCGTCAGGTTTTCGGGTTTCTTGAAGTTCTCGGATTGCCTCAGCTGTTTCTCGAGCGAAAGGGGGTATTCCTTGGCCTGGTCCGTGAGGCCCGCGTAGACCTCGTCCGGAGTCGGGATCGGGACGGCCGGCCAAGGCAGGACCTTGTGTTTCGGATACGGGGTGCTAGCCATTCACATCTCCTCTTCGTTGCAGGAAAACCTGTTCCCAGCGGAGAGGCCAGCGCCTCCCTAGGGGAAGCTCCGGCCGGTATATCACGTTCCTGGACCTGATCATGACGCGTCTTGTCCGGCCCATTACGCCATTACGCATGCGCCGCAGTCGGAGGCGTCGGCCGCTTCGCCATGAGCTCGAAGATGAGCGCCAGCACCGCAAGGCCCCCGGCCCAGTAGAAGGCGGCCTCGTAGTTCTTGTACTTGTCGAAGAGCATGCCGCCGACCCTGGACGCGAAGTAGCCGGTCACGCCCCAGGCGGTGAACAACAGGCCGTAATTGATTCCCGCGTTCTTCGTCCCCCAGAAATCGGAGCACGTGGCGGCATTCACCGAGAGCTGGGTGCCGTAGCACCAGTAGACGATGAAGACCATCACGTAAAGCATGCCCACGCTGCCCCCGGTGAGGTACATCACCGGCATGGCGACCGCCGAGATGCCGATCATGAGGCGCAGCACGTTGAGTCGCCCCATGGCGTCGGACATCCACCCCGACAGGATTCGGCCGGAGGCGTTGCCCGCCGCGCCGATGAAGAGGGTGATCGCCGCCAGAGCCTCCCCTGGGATCTTCATGCTCTTCGCGAACGGGACGAGCTGGCTGATGGCCATGAATCCGGCGAAGGTGCCGAGCCCGTACGCCAACCACATGAAGTAAAACGTAGGAGTGCGCAGCGTTTCTCCTGGAGAGAACTCGTATGTCGTGGCCACGACCTTGGGCTTGGAAGCCGGCACCCAGCCCGGCACCGAATACCCGGCGGGCGGGTTCTTCAGCAGGAATGCCCCGGCGAGGGTCATCACGAAGAAGATGACGCCCAGAATAGTGAACGTGGCGCGCCAGCCGTACGTGGGGATGAGCCACAGGCTCGCCATGGGCCCGAAGATGGCCGAACCGCCACCGTAGCCGGCCACGGCCAGGCCGACGGCCAGCCCGCGCTTGTCCGGGAACCACTTCGCCATGACCGGGATCGGCGTCGCGTAGCCGAAACCGTTACCGATGCCGACGACGACTCCGAAGCAAACGATCAGGTAGGTCAAGCTGGTGGTCTGGGCGGAGAGCAGGAAGCCCGCCGTCAGGAGGATGCAGCCCGTGATCGACACCTTGAACGGACCGAGCTTGTCCTGGAGACGGCCGGCGAGGATGAAGGAGAGCGCGAAGACGACGACGGCCCAGCCGAAGACACTGGACGTCTGCGCCCGTTTCCAGCCGAACTCCTTCTCCAGGGGCGCCACGAAAACGCTCCAGGCATACAGCGAACCCAGAGCCAGATTCATCAAGAGTCCGCCCACCACGCGCCACCAGCGGTTGAGCTGGGCTCCACCTGCAGCAGAACTAGCGGATGCGTCAGGGGTTGCCATTGTCCAGTCCTCCTCCTTCTTCTCTCTCGAATCGTTCAATCGAATGCGACTCTAGAAACAGGGCCCTTGGAACGACGGTTGGTCTGGTCGACGCTCTGCCCCCTTTCCGAATTGTTTCTGCCATCCGCGCGAGCGAAAAAGACGCCGAAGGGGCTCCGTGGCCCTGGAACGAGCGGCATTACCCTCCGCGAGGTCGGGGGCACCGCAACGCCATCGCGCGGAACGAACTCCATCTGGATTCAGGTACAAGACTAGCCGGAAGTCTTTCAGACTCTCGCCTCATGTCAAGAGTAAAAAACACTCAGCGTTAACGCAAATGCAATTGCATCATGCCGAGCCGGAAGATTCCTGTTGACCGTGGATCTATGGGGTGTCTATCGTGTTTGATATAGATGCGTTCCAGTCGTGCCCGCTCTTCGGCGTGCTGACGTGAAGGAGGATCGTGTGCGTTCAAGGATTCGTTCGAGTCGCTTCGCTCTCGTCTTCGTTGCCCTGCTCATCGCGTTGCTCCCCGCAATCGCGAACGCGCAGGCCATCGTCAAGGTCAACGATGTCGTGAACTTCCGGCTCGGCATCCTGTTGCAGGGCTGGGCAGACTGGAGCGGCCAGTCGGACGCCGCGGGTAACACCGCCGGGTTCCAGCAGAACCTGTTCCTCCGCCGAGCCCGGGTCTTCCTCGGTGGTCAGGTGGCGAAGGACGTCACGTTCTTCTTCATGACCGACAACCCGAACCTCGGAAAGTCGACGCAGACGGTGGCGGGCGGCGCGGGCGGCAAGGCCCCGGCCACGGGCTTCATCATCCAGGACGCCTACATCGAGTGGGCGATCGCGAACGAGTTCCGGCTCAACGGCGGCCTCATCCTGATCCCGCTCTGCCGCAACTGCAACACCAGCGCGGTAAACCTCCTGACGGTTGACTACGGGACCTGGTCGTTCCAGGAAAGCGCCGCGACGCAGTCCTCCGTGGGACGCGACACGGGCTTCCAGGCGAAGGGCTACCTCGCTGGCGACCACTTCGAGTACCGCGCGGGCGTCTATTCCGGCTTCCGCGCCCCGGGCGTGAAGAACTCGTTCCGGTACGCGGGTCGCCTCCAGTACAACGTGTTCGACGTCGAGAAGGTCCAGTTCTATCCGGGCACGTACTTCGGGAAGAAGAAGATCCTCGCCATCGGCGCGGGCGTCGACGCCCAGAGCGACTATCTCGCTTACGCGGGAGACCTCTTCTTCGACTACCCCGTTGGAAATGGAAACGGCATCACGGCGCA
Organism: Thermoanaerobaculia bacterium; assembly: GCA_041482235.1. Classification (GTDB taxonomy): domain Bacteria; phylum Acidobacteriota; class Thermoanaerobaculia; order UBA5066; family UBA5066; genus Fen-183. Next base: position 4,465 of record JBGPDK010000125.1, read on the forward strand.
GGCCGACTACATCCACTACGACGGCGGTGACACGTTCGGCTTCACGGCTCCGGCGGCCACGAGGACCGCGACGCTCTTCAAGCAGGACGACCTCTATGCGGAAGCGGGATTCTTCCTGGGTTCACCGAAGGTCATGCCCTTCATCAGGTACGAGCAGCTGAAGTACTCCGACGACGTGAACAAGTCGCTCAACAGGACCAACTACGCCGCGGGGTTCGGCTGGTACCCCTACGGAGCGAACTTCAACATCAAAGCCGGGTTCACGCGCAGGATCGCCCCGGACATCAAGACCGTGGCCTCGACGAACCAGTACACCGTCCAGGTTCAGGTCTTCTACTACTGATCCCTCCTCTCCACACAGCGCGCGCGGGGCGCCGGATGCCCCGCGCGCGCTTCGAGCGCTTTCCTCGGCACGAAGGTTGACGGGCAGCCGGCCGCTCAGGCCGGCTTCAGGCTTCCGTCCTCGACCCAGCGCGAGAGCAGCCTCCTGATCCGGAACGAGTCGGCGACAACCTCTGCCTCGATCGCGCGCGCGGTGACTCCCGAAGATGCCTTCGCCCAGACCGCCTTCTGGAACGCATGGTCGGGCTCTTCCGGCTCGGCCGACGGCTTCGAGCCCGTCTTTCTGAGGACGGTGTCGTCGGGTACGAGCGCGGAGAATCGCTGGAATTCGCCGTGCCGGCGCGTGCCCTCGAGCAGGACGGAGACGACCTCGCGGGCGGGCGGATCGCCTTCGGCCCGCGGGGCGAGGACCGTCTGCCTCGCGAACGAGAACGTGCCGCCGGCCGGCCGCTCGAAGAGCTGACAGCACGCATCTTCTCCCCGGAGTGCTCCGCTCTCGGCGGCCCGGATCCGGCCGGATTCGAGGAGAAGGCGTCCCATGACGGCGCCCAGCGCGTTTCGGAGCGTCAACGTGCCCGTGACCTCCGAAGCGGCGAAGCTCTGAAGGAGGGAGGGCAGCTCGAATGTGGCGAAGTCGCCCGAGAGACTCGCGGCCTCCCCGCGCTCGCCGGCCTTCGGCGCGTGGAACGCCGCGAGCGTCCGCGCGGCGGCCTTCGCATGCTCGGTTCCCGGATGGCGCTCGACGATTTCCTCGAGTGCATTCCTCACTTGCGGCAGAGGGGTCGACGAGAGGGCGTCGATCACGGGGCCCATCCGGTCGTCGCGCTTCTTCAGGGTGAGGCCGAACACTTTGTACGGCAGCTCGGCTCGCAGGCTCGTGAGGAGCAGGCCCACGAGCTCGGGATCGTCCGAGAGGTCTTGCCCCGCCAGCTCCGCGAGGCGGGCCCCCGTGTTCCCGAGCCCGCTTTTTCGCTTCAGCCCGTGCTCGACGACTACCCGCCGCGAAGTGGTGCTTCCGAAGCGCGCGAGGGCCGAGACCGCGCGGTCGAGAAGCGGCTGCAGCTTGGCCTCGTCGAACGGGGCGTCGCTCTTCCCTTCCAACATCGCTTCGAGGGCCTGGACGATCGATACGAGGGCCGCTTCGGACTTCTCGTGTCGCGCGACGGCGAGGCCCGCGATCGCCTCCTTCACGAGGGGCGGAGGCAGCGAGGGCTTGGCGAGCGCGATGAGCACGTCGAGCTCGGCTTCGGAGGGTTCCCCGGTCGCGCGCGGAATGCGCCGGATGAGATACAGGAGATTGCGCTTGAACTGCCAGTCGTGCGCGGGATCGCCCGCTCGCGACCCCGCGAGGATGTCAAGGGCCACCGTGCGCGCCTCCGCGCCGTGAATCTCGAGAAGCGAAAGCAGGAGGCGGCGGCGATCGCGCTTCTCCTCTCCGTGCAGTTCGTCGATGAGATGGGCCGCCGTGAAGCCCGGAAAGAACGACAGGATCCCCGCGAGGGGCCCGTGATTCCGGGAGTCCTCACCGAGCGAGCGGACCCGCTCGAGGTCCACGGCCTCCTGGGCCCGCCACCGCGCACTTTCGGCCATCACGGAGTCGACGCGTTTCTCGGAGGCGAGCTTTTCGGCCACGTCGAACATCCGCGCGGCCCGCGGGAGCGAGCCCTGGTTGAGCTGCTCGACGGCGGCGCTCAGCATCTCGCTGAAGCGTCGGCCGATTTCCCCGGGATTCCCGGCCAGCGTGACGACGCGCCGCATTGCCGCCGTCGGGGCGCTCCCGGTCGTGAGAGCCTGCTCGAGGGGCGTGGAAGGCGAGGAGACGGGCCACTGCGGAACCGAGCGGGAGAGAGCGCGGAAGAGCTCCGCGGTCGGGACATCGACGCCGACGTTTCGGAGCTGGGCGAGAGCGGCGCGCAACTCGTCGTCGGTTCTGGCCGCCATCGCCGCCCCGGAGAGAACCTGGCCCAGGAGCACGTCGCGCCGGCCCGGACCGCCTGACTCCGCGGGTGGGGCGGCCGTCCGGTTGGGCCCGAGCAGGGGGCCGAGCCGCTCGATCAGGAGCGACAGCTCGCGCAGCTGCGACGTCGCCTGTACGACGCCGGCCTCGCCGCCAGGGCCGCTCGCGGCGAGGCCGCCTCCGGCCGAGATGCTGCTCTGGCGCATCAGGATCTCGACGGGGGCGGCCAGAACGCTCTCCGTCCTGCCGAGACGGCCGAGGTTCTGGACGAGGAGTGCGCGGTCCACGGCCGGGCAGAGCTCCACCACGAGGGGCTTCAGCTCGTCGAGGTAGCGACGAAGCGGCTCCTTCGGCACAAGGTCGTATTGCCCCATGACATGGAGCTTCTCCATCGCGTGGTAGAGATAGTCCGAAACGGGCGCGGGCTTCGCACTTCGAAACTGCGCTCCCGTCCAGACCTGGATCTCGTTCGCCGCGAGGTCAGCTGGAAGGTCGAGCAACAGACTGACCGAGTCCGCGACCATGAGCGGCGCGAGACTGTCTGACAGATACCGCTGAAGTTCCGAGAGGGCCTCCCGGACGTCAGGATCGAGTGGCCGTTCCCCTTCCGTCGACAAGCTCGAAATCTCCCCGAAGCCTCTCGCCCGGGGGCCTGGCGCCCGGCCGCACGGCCCCGTATCGTTGGACGAATGCCGCTCGAGGAGTATCGCAGAAAACGCCGGTTCGACGTCACGAAGGAGCCCGCGGGCGCGAAGGCGCCGAAGAAGCGAAAGGCGCGTCCCGCCTACGTCATCCAGAAGCATCGCGCAACGGCGCTCCACTACGACTTCCGGCTCGAGTGGAACGGCGTTCTCCTTTCCTGGGCGATTCCGAAAGGACCCTCCCTCGACCCCGCGGTCAAGCGCATGGCCGCACAGGTCGAGGATCACCCGCTGGAATACGCGACGTTCGAGGGCATCATCCCCGCGGCCGAGTACGGCGGAGGTACGGTCATGGTGTGGGACCGCGGCTCGTGGGAGCCGGAGTCTCCCGACGTGGACGCTGCTCTCGCGAAAGGCGACCTCAAGTTCTCGCTTGCGGGCGAGAAGCTCAAGGGGTCCTGGGTCCTCGTGCGCACCAAGGGCTGGGGCTCCTCGAAACGGCCCTCGTGGCTTCTCATCAAGCATCGCGACGACTTCGCGTCGGACGAGGACGTCGCCGAGACGCGGCCGCGCTCGGTCGTGTCGAACCGACTGCTGACGGAGATCGCGATCGACGAGGGTGGCGACGTCGAGAAGGCCTCGACGGGCGATCCCGTCGGCGAAGTCGAAACGCTCCTTGCGAATCCGAAGAAACTCCAGCGCGTGCCGAAGGTGAATCCCGCAGTCTGGCACTCGAACAAGAGCGCCGTGGAAAATGTCGCGCACGAAGAGCACGAGAAGATTTCTGCGAAAGGTAAGAGGGGCGGAGTGCCCGCCTCGCGGAAGCCGGGCGGGTCGCCCGCTCGCGCATCCGGAGCCACACCCCTTTCTAAGAAATCTTTGTCTTCGTCCTCCTCTTCGTTCCCTGTCCCCGTCTCGAATCCGAACAAGATCTTCTGGCCCGAAGAGGGCTACACGAAGTCCGATCTCATCGGCTATTACGCAGGCGTCTTTTCGAAGCTGAAGCCTTACGTCGCTGACCGGCCGCTCTCGCTCGAGCGCAGTCCCGATGGCTTGCTCGGCGAGGCCTTTTTCCAGAAGGAGAAACCGGCCTCGATGCCAAAGGACACGCCGACGGTGGTGGTACGGCACGGGAAGGACCGCAAGGTGACGAACACGGTCGTGGGCGGAAAGCTGGAGACACAGCTCGCGCTCGCGAACCTTGGCTGCATCGCTGTTCACGTCTGGGGCAGCCGTTCCGACGACCTCGACCGGCCCGACTGGGTGTGCTTCGACCTCGATCCGGACTCCGGCCGGATCGCGGACGCCGTGGGCGCCGCGCTCAAGGTGAAGCAGGCGCTCGACGCGCTCGATCTTTCCTCATTCGTGAAGACCTCGGGTGGCAAGGGGCTTCACGTCTTCGTCCCGATTCAGCGCGGCCCCACGGCGGAGGAGGTGACGTGGTTCGCGAAGGAGCTGGGGACGCGGCTCGCCGCAGCCTGGCCGAAGGAGCTCACGATGGAGATGCGGATCGCGGCTCGAAAGGGCAGGGTCTTCCTCGACTCGTTCCGCAACGCTTTCGGGCAGACGGTCGTCTCGCCCTATTCCGTGAGGCGCCGGGAGCGTGCGCCCGTGTCGACGCCGCTCCTGTGGAGTGAAGTCGTGTCGTCGATCCGTGCGGAGGATTTCACGATCGGGAACTTCGCCCTCCGCCTGAAGAAGCGCGACCCGTGGGCCGACTTCTTCAGGCGCCGCCAGTCGCTGAGGAAAGCGCTCGATGCGCTGAAGAGGCTTTGAGCTACTTCTTCCGGGTGTACTGGACCTCGAGCGACTTGAACATCTTGCCGTCGGGCGCGGGGCTCCACATCTCGTACGTGTGGTGATCGTTGTCGACGATCGTCACCGTGCTCTTGACCTTGATCGTCTTTTTCGTCATGACGTCGTCCATCGTGGACCAGAACGTGAGCTTCTTTCCGGAGGCGTCCGCCGTCCCTGTCGAGGTCATGATCATCGTGCCCATGCTGTCCATCCACGAGCCGACGTATTTCTTCTTGTAGTTGTCGTAGCCGGTGTAGCCGACGCCCGAGAACGGCTGGCCCATCGCCGTGCCTTCCACCCGCTGCTCCACGAAGCGGCCGCCGAGCGCCCACTTGTTCTCCGACGTGCCGGACGTCGCTTCCGCGGGCTTCGAGGGATCCATCCACATCTTCGTCGCGACGGTGAACGAGCCGACCACGGGCTCCAGCTTCTTGTGAGCCTCGCCGGGGGACGCGATCGCCATCCAGGCCTTCATCATCTCTTCCTGGCTGGGCGCAGCCGGCGCAGCCTTC
>JBGPDK010000126.1:0-9618 GCA_041482235.1 Thermoanaerobaculia bacterium
CGTAGCCGCCCCCCGTCTTCTCATAGCTCACGAGCTCCACCTTCGCGGCCTTCACCATCGCGTCGGCCGCCTCCACCATCGCCGCGAACGAGCGGCACTCGATCATTCCCAGTGCTTCGGCCATTTCGATCCTCCCTGTTCTGTTCTACACCCGCCGCCGGGGCGTTTCTCTGTTTCCCATGACGTTCTACGACTTTGCCGCTCGTCCTGAAAGGCCCTTGATCGCCCGCTCCGCCGCGGGCAGAGCCACGTCGATGTCGCGGTCCAAACCCGCAAGGTAGACCCTGCCGAACGAGCCGAACGTGACGATCTCCAGCACGTTGATGCGCGCGGCCTTTTCCGCTTCGTTGGCCGCCAGCGCGGCGTTCGCGGCGGGCTGGCATTCCAGGATGTAGAGCGACTGCCCCGCCACGATCATGTGGCCGTGGCGGGTCCGGTTGATGAGCTGCGTCTGCCGGTCGTCGAGGCCCCGGATCACGGTCGAGGAGAGAATCTCGGGCTTGATCCGGTCGCCCTCTGTCTTGCCGATCTCGTTCAGGATCGTCTCGCCAGCGCGGCGCACTTCGGCTTGCTCGTCGTGGTGGAGCTCCAGGAGGCCGTAGAGCCGCTCGACGATCTGCATTCCGGGCTTGACGGACGTCGCTTTGACCGCGATATCGGTGAGCCGGTTGATGGCGATCCCGGGAGAGACCTCGATGAAGACGGAAGCCTGACCGCCGACGGGGAGGAAGCCCTTGGCCACCGTCCCCAGAAAGGCCGCGTGCTGCTCCTGGAGCGAGTCGAGGAAGACGTAGCTTCTCAGGTCGATCACGGGATCAGTCCTTCCGACCCTTGGGCGCCTCGCGTCCGGTGAGGGACTCGATCGCTCTGATGGCCGCGACCGACGCCACGTCGATATCGCGCTGCTCGCCCCCCAGGTAGACGCGCCCGAAGGCCCCGGTCATCCGGATGTCCACCACGTTGATCTCCGCCGCCTTCTCGGCCTCGTTCGCCGCGAAGGCCGCGTAGCCGGCTGGCTCGACCTCCAGGATGTAGAGCGATTCGCGGGCCACGAGCATCATCCCCTGCCTGTCGCGGTTGATGAGCTGTACCTGGAGGGCGTCTACGTGGCGGATGACCTGCGAGGAGAGGACCCGCGGCTTGATCCGGTCCGCCTCGTTCAGCGAAAGGGAGGCGAGGATGGCGGCGCCGGCCTGCCGGACCTGGGCCTGCGAGCGGCTGTGGATTTCGAGCATCCCGTAGAGCCGCTCGACGACCTGCATGCCGGGGCGCACGTCGGTCGCCTTCACGGCGACGTCGGTGACGCGGTTGATCTCGATGCCGGGGGAGATCTCCACGATCAGCGAGGCCTCGTAGGCGATCGGGAGAAAGCCCCGGGCGACCGTGCCGATGTACGCCGCGACCTGCGGCTGCATCGCGTCGAGGTAGACGAAGCTCCTCAGGTCCGCCATCAGGTGGCGCCCTTGGCCTCTTTGCCCGAGGGCGAGGCCATCCCCCTGGCCTCCTTGACGATCTTCACGCCGACCGAGGCCCCGATCCGCGTCGCGCCCGCGGCGATGAGCTTCTGCGCGTCCTCGGCCGACCGGATTCCTCCCGAGGCTTTCACCCCGAGCTTGCGGTCGACGGCCTGCGCCATGAGCTCCACGTCGTGAGCGGTGGCGCCGCCGGTGGAGAACCCCGTGGAGGTCTTCACGAACTCGGCCCGGGCCTTTCGGGCGGCCACGCAACCGGCCACTTTCTCGTCGTCCGTCAGAAGCGACGTCTCGAGGATCACCTTGAGGATCGCGCCGCCGTCGTGCGCGGTCTCGGCGACGGCGCGGATGTCCTCCTCGACAGCGCGGCGATCCCCCGACTTGAGCGCCCCGATCGCGATCACCATGTCGATCTCTTTCGCCCCGTCTCGGATGGCGCGCCGCGCCTCCAGCGCCTTCATCTCCTTGGGAATGGCACCGAGCGGGAATCCCACGACCGTGCAGACGACTGATGAGCTGCCGGCCAGGCGAGCGGCGCAGCGCCTGACGAAGACCGGGTTGACGCACACCGACGCGAATCCGAACTGGGCCGCCTCGTCACAGAGCTGGTCGATGTCCGCGTACGTGGCGTCGGCGCGGAGAAGGGTGTGGTCGATGAAGCGAGCGAGGTCCTTGGGAACCTCCCCGACCCCCGGCGCGGCCGACACCCGGCACCCCGGCCCGACGCAGGCGATCATCGACCGGACCGTGTCGGGACAGCGGGTCACGCAGTGCCCGCCCGCCGGACACTCCGTGGCTCCGGCAGCGGCGCACCCCGCGCATCCCCCGCACGTGGTCGGGACCAGGAGCGAAGGATTCGAGGCCAGGATCTGTGTGATCCGGCCCACGAGCGAATCGAAGTCGGGTGAGGCCATGGGCGGCGCGCTCCTCGAACTCATCGGACGGTGCGGATTCTCCGGCGTGTTCCCGCGATTGGCGTCGAGCGCGTCGATCATAGCGACTCGGCGGCGGTGCCGCTCCACGGTGCAGTCGGTGGACAGGAAGACGTCCACGATCTGGAACGCCAGGGGCTCGGCGAGGTAGCTGGCGCCGAGCGTCAGGACGTTCGCGTCGTTGTGCTCCCGGGCGTTCTTCGCAGTAGCGAGGTCGAAGGCCATGCCCGCGCGGACGCCGGGGACCTTGTTGGCGACCATGGCGGAGCCGATGCCGGCGCCGTCGACGACGATGCCCCGCCAGGCCTGCCCCGAGGCGACGGCCTCGGCGGCGGCGCGCGCGAAAACCGGGTAATCGCAAGGCTCGGTCGAGCTCGTCCCGACATCGAGGACGTCCGTCCCCTTGGACCTCAGGTGCCGCTTGATCGCTTCCTTCAGCGCGAAGCCGCCGTGATCGGCGGCCAGAACCACCCGTCCGGCTGCGGCCATCCCTACTCCGGCCCGCGGACGAGCGGCAGCGGCCGCCCGGCGATGGCTTTCATCGGCGCGAAGTCTACGCCTGTCAAACCTCACTCATAGCGCAGCGCCTCCGCCGGATTCAGGCGTGCCGCGCGGCGCGCGGGAAGCAAAGAGGCGACGAGGACGAGCAGGAGGCCGACCACGAGGATCGCGAGGACGTGGAGCGGCTCGGGCCGGAACGGCATCCATGTGAGGTAGTAGACCTTCGCGATCTCGGGCGGAAACCGCACGGCGCGGAAGGCCGTCAGCAGAAAGCACACGAGAAGCCCGAAGAGCACGCCGAGGGCGAGTCCCGTCCCTCCGAGCAGGATCCCCGAGAGACGGAACGTGCGCGCCACGAGCGCGGGCGTCGCGCCGAGCGCCGCGAGGACGCCCACCTCCCGTGTCTTTTCGGCGAGAAGGACGACGAGCGACGAGACGATCGTGCCGGCGGCCACGGCCACGATGAGCGTCAGGACGACGAACAACAGCGTCTGCTGGACGGCGAGCGCCTCGAAGAGGTCGCGGTTCAGAACCTTCCAGTCGAGCACGGTCGCGCCCTCACCGAGAACCTTCCGCGCGGCGGCGACGGTCTCCGAGGAAGCCGACGGCTGCGCCAGCTTCATCTCCCATACGCCCTGCCGGGCGCCCGGAGGCGCGAGCCGCTCGAAGGCCGCCAAGGGCACCACGGCCCATCCGTCGTCCACCTCCGAAAAACCCGTCTCGACGACCGCGGCGACCGCGAGCGGAGTTCGCGACGGAACGGCGAGGCCGGCGGCGAGCGCCACCGACGAGGTTTCGAGGACGATGGCTCCTCCGGCGAACGCGCCGAGGCGCTTCGCGAGGCCCGCTCCGAGGAGGACGGGCGTCGCCCCTCTCGCTTCGAGGTCCGCGAAGGACTTCTCGAGGCCGGGCACCGCGCCGAGAAGCCGAGTGGTGGCGAGGCCGTCGGGCAGCTCGAGCGCTTTCACGAGCGCGTCGATGCCCTCGGGCGCGCGCGACGACAGGAGAAGCGCCGGCGCGAACGCCGTGCGGGCGACGGCCGTCACGTTCGGGAGCGCGCGCAGCCGCGCGCGCTGTTCCGCGGCGTTCGCGCCTGGCTCGGGCATCGCGACGACCTCGGCGCTCGTCCCGGCGAGCTTCTCGGCGAGGTCGTGCCGGTACCCCGACATGAGCCCCATCGCGACGACGAGCGACGCGGCCCCAAGCGCGACGCCGAAGAGCGCGAGAAGCGACACCGTTTTCGGCAGCCCGCGCCGGCTGCCGAGGAGAAACCGCTTCGCGAGGAAGGCGGGAACATTCATCGGCGTGTCAGTTCTTCCACTCCTCCTGCTGGACCTTCCAGGCGCCGCTTTCCTTGACCATGTGGACGATGCCGTCCACGACCTTGCCGTCCTGCTTGCCGCTGACGGTCAGGTCGGCCGTGTCGCCTTTCTCGGCGACCTTCAGAACCTGGATGTCCGTCGCGGACATCATCTTGACCAAGCCGACCATCTTCTTCGCGTCCGGATCGTCGAGGTGCTTCGCCTGCTCGGCCGTGAAGAGCTTCCGGAGCGCCTCGAAGTCCTCCTTCTGCACGGCCTTGAGGAAGTCTGCGTAGACCTTCGCCTGCGGGCTCTTCCGGGCGGCCGCCGTCTCCGCCGCCGTCGGCGGCACGGGCTTCGCCTTGCGGGCGATGTCGGCCTTGAACGTGACGTCGAACGAGTACGTCGTCCCGAAAAACTCGTGCCGCTTCGCGCTCTTGTACCGCCCCTCGACGGTCTTCCCGTCGAACGTCTTTTTCTCGAAGACGTCCTCGCTGGACAGGCCGCTGGGGCTCGCCTTTTCGAATCCGTTGTGCCGGAAAGCCGTGGAGATCGGCTTCGCATCCGCGTCGAACGTGATCTCGAACGCGTGGAGCTTCCCCGCGTCGGCCATGTGGATGCGCTCGAACTCGTCCTCGAGCGCCTTCCCCTCGAGCGGCACGTCGCTGACGATCACGGTGACGTCTTCCTTCGTCTTGTCGAAGAAACCCGGCCCGGCGGAGGCATAGGCGTACGTCACGTCCGTCGACTTGCCGGCCACCGTGAGCTTGCCTTCCGCCTTTCCTTCGGCGGCGGCCTCAGGCGCCACGGCCGCGACTCCTGCGGCGAGAATGAAACCGGCGAGAAGCACACGAGCTCCTGACTTCATTCAGCCCTCCACGAGTTTCACGAACTCGTCGAACAACGTGCCGGAATCGTGCGGCCCCGGAGCCGATTCCGGGTGGTACTGCACCGCGAAGACGGGGCGGTCCGTGACGCGAAAGCCCTCGCAGGTCCCATCGTTGAGGTTCACGTGCGTGATCTCGACGTTCCCGGGCAGCGAGTCCGTCGCCACGGAGAATCCGTGGTTCTGCGACGTGATCGCGACATGGCCCGTCTGGAGGTTTTTCACCGGGTGATTCGCGCCGCGGTGGCCGAACTTGAGCTTGTACGTCGTGCCGCCGAGCGCGAGGCCCAGGAGCTGCTGTCCGAGGCAGATGCCGAACACGGGCATCCCGGACTCGACGAGACGCTTCACCTCCGTAACGCACGTCGGCAGCGCGTCGGGATCGCCCGGCCCGTTCGAGAGAAAGAACCCGTCGAACCCGCCCGCGAGGAGCTCGTCGGCGCCCGCGGTCGCCGGGAACACTTCCGGCTCGAGGCCGCGCGCGGCGAGCATCCTCAGAATGTTGAGCTTGATGCCGTAGTCGATCGCGGCCACGCGGCCTCTCCGGGCCACGCCCGCGGGAAGCGGGTATCCGAAGCGGGTCGTGGTTCCGACCGTGAGGGCGAGCGCGGCGCCCGCCATCGTGGGCTGCTCCTTCACCTTTTCGACGAGCGCCGCCGCGCCCGCGGCCGCCTCCGTGGAGATCGCCCCGCGCATGACGCCCCGGCTCCTGAGGTGCCGCACGAGGGCGCGCGCGTCGAGGCCGTCGATCCCCACGACGCCCCCCTCCGCGAGCCCCTGGCCGATCGACTCCCTGCCCCTCGGGTTCGAGAAGCGGTCCGGGAAGTGGCGCGCGGCGAAGCCCGCGACCTGGATCCGCGAGGACTCGACGTCCTCGTCGTTGAGCCCGTAGTTGCCGATATGCGCGGCGGTCATGACGACGATCTGACCGCGATACGACGGGTCGGTCAGCGTCTCCTGATAGCCCGACATGCCCGTGTTGAAAACGACTTCGCCGAACGTCGTTCCGGACGCCCCGACGGCGCGGCCCTCGAAGAGCCGGCCGTCCTCGAGGACGAGGACTGCGCCGCTCATGCCGTCCTCCCGACCGCCTCCGCGATCGGGCGGATCTGGGACATGAGCTCGCCGAACATGTCGGGCGTGAGCGCCTGTGGACCGTCCGAGAGCGCCTCGGCCGGCTTGTGGTGGACCTCGACCGCGATGCCGTCCGCCCCGGCGGCGATCGACGCGCGCGACATCGGCACGACCTTGTCGCGGCGGCCCGTCCCGTGCGACGGGTCCACGACGATCGGGAGATGCGAGAGACGCTCGACCGCCGGCACGACGGAGAGGTCGAGCGTGTTGCGCGTGAAATCCGTGAACGTGCGAATGCCGCGCTCGCAGAGGACGACGTTCGGGTTGCCCTCGGCGAGGACGTACTCGGCCGCGAGAAGAAACTCCTCGAGCGTGGCCGACATGCCGCGCTTGAGAAGAACGGGCTTCCCCGTCCTCCCGGCCTTCTTCAGCAGCTCGAAATTCTGCATGTTGCGCGCGCCGATCTGGAGGCAGTCGGCGAAAGCGGCCACGAGCTCGACGTGCGCGGTGTCGAGCACCTCCGTGACCACCGGAAGACCCGTCGCGTCGCGGGCCGCCGCGAGAATCCTGAGTCCTTCCTCTCCGAGGCCCTGGAACGCGTACGGCGACGTGCGCGGCTTGAAGGCGCCGCCGCGCAGCATGTCGGCGCCGCGCGACTTCACCTCGCGCGCGATCGTCATGGTCTGCTCGAGCGACTCCACGGCGCACGGGCCCGCGATGACGACGATCCGCGCGCCGCCGACGGGGACGCCGCCCACGGACACGATCGTGTCGGCCGGGTGGAACTCGCGCGACACGAGCTTGTACGGATGCGAGACGCGGATGACCTCGAGGACGCCCGGAAGCGCTTCGAAAACGGCCGTTCCGACCGCCTCCTTGTTTCCCGTGATCCCGACGGCGGTGCGTTGCGCGCCGGGAATCGGGTGGGCCCTGAGTCCGAGTCGCTCGGCCGCGGCGACGACGCGCTCGACGTCCGCACCCGTGGCGCTCCGGTCCATGACGATCAGCACAGGTCCACCTTCTCTTCCGGCGACGTTTATACTTCATTCCGCCGCGCCTTCCTCACCAGCGGCTCCGGGAGGCCCCATGTTTCCTCACGCGCGCACCCTCCTCCTTTCGGCCTCGGCCCTCGTCCTGACCGCGCTCTCGGCCCTTCCCGCCGAGGCCACTTATGTGATCTACACGAAGGGCGGGCAGCGGATCGAGGCGCGGGAGAAGCCGGTCGTCCAGGGCAAGCGCGTCATCTACCTGACGCCTCTCGGGACCTCCCAGACGATCTCGATCGACGAGTGGGATCAGACGCGCAGCGAAAAGGCGAACCGGGACGGACTCGGCGGCGCCTACGTCCTCGACGACCCCGGGAACAGCCACACCTCCACGCTGCCGAATCCGGAGGCGAAAAAGCCGTCGCTCTCGGACTACATCAGGAAGCACGGCCGGAAGCTGGACGCCGATCGTCCCGAGCCTCGCGAGGGCGAGATCGTGACCAAGCCCGAGACGAGTGCGTCCCGCGCCCCGGCCGGCAAAGCCGCCGACGCTCCAGCCGTTTTTCTCGACCCCGTCATCAACGACGCCTTCATGCGCGCGCTCGACGGGAGCAACGTGAAAGGCGTCAAGCTCGTGACGCTTCCGTCGGCCCTGCGCGTTCAGGCCGTGACGGACAACGAACAACAGGTGTTCCTCGCGCTCGTGGCGTCCGCCCGCGGCCTGAAGGAATCCCGCGCCGCCGGCAAGCTGCTCGACAAGGTGGAGGTCTTCCTCGCGACGGGCAATGGCGAAGCGGCCGCCCGCTTCGACGTCTCTCCCGACGACGCGGACGCGCTCCTCAACGGGCGCATCTCGCCGGCGAAGTACTTCGTGGCGCGCGTGATCTTCTGACGGGCCGATGGACGCCGGCACCCTCGTCCTCGTGCACCTCGTCCAGCCCAAGGAAAAGTACTGGGGCGTCCTCCTCGCGCTCGGGCCGGCCGGCGTGACGCTGCGCGGCCTCGAGCTCGACCTGTTCGACGACTGGGCCCGCCAGCAGAGGCCGGGCGCCGAAGGGGAGCTGGGTGTCTCGACTCTCTTCGTGCCGCTCCACCGCGTCGAGAAGCTCTTCGAGGACTCGCGCGTGGGAAGCGTCGCGAGTTATGCGGAGCGCTTCTACGAGATCGTGGGATCAGACGCGCGCGCATTCCTCGGCTTCCACCCGCCCGCCGCCGGTGCGCCGTCGTCGTCCCGCCCGAACTGAACCGTCAGCTCGTTTTCGACTTCCTCTCCGACAGCTCGACGAGGATCCCCCCGGTCGACGCCGGATGCACGAACGCCACGAGGCAGCCGTGCGCGCCCGCGAATGGCTCCTCGTTCACGAGTTTCACGCCCGCGGCCTTCAGCGTCGCGAGCGTCGCGCGCACGTCGCCGACCTCGAGGCAGAGGTGGTGGATGCCCGGGCCGCGCTTCTCGAGCGCCTTGGCGATGGGGCTGTCCGGCGCGGTCGGCTCGAGGAGCTCGAGGGACGACTCGCCCACGGGCCGGAATGACGCCACGACTTTCTGGGTGGAGACTTCCTCGCGATGCTCCTCGTGGAGCCCGAGGAGATCCCAGAACGCGCCGCCCTCGGCGAGCGACTTCACGGCGATGCCGAGGTGGGAGATTCGGGAGACGAGACCGGGGGCCTCTGGCGAAAGACCGGGGGATTTCGAAGAAGATTTCTTAGAAGGTGAATAGGGGTCGGCGCCGGCGAAGCCTCCTTCGATATGGCCAACCAACGTGCGGGCCGCGCTGAGGGGATCCTCGCCGCGGCCTTCCACCCGCTTAGCGGCCTCCTCGAGCGCTCCGTCATCGCCCCTGAGACTCTCCACCTTTCTAAGAAAATCTTCTCTTACGAGCCCCTCGATCCGCTGCTTCGTCCGCTCGCGCTTCCTCTTCGCGCCCTCGGGCCCGTCCAGGAATGCCCGGTGCTCCGCGAGCTTCGCGCCGAGCTCGTCGACGCCGGCACCCGTCGTGGCGACCGTCTTCAGGACCGGAGGCACCCACGCCCCGTGCTCGCCCAGCTCGAGCATCTGGAGGATCTCCGAAACGACGCGGTCCGCGCCGTCGCGGTCGGACTTGTTTACGACGAAGAGATCCGCGACCTCCATGAGGCCGGCCTTGATGGCCTGGATGTCGTCGCCCATGCCGGGCGTCAGAACGACGACGCACGACTCGGCGAGACGGAACACCTCCACCTCGTCCTGGCCCACGCCGACTGTCTCCACGAGAATCTCCTCGTAGCCCGCTGCGTCGAGCACGTCCACCGCGTCGGCGGTCGCGCGCGCGAGGCCGCCCAGATGCCCGCGCGTCGCCATCGACCGGATGAGAACCCCGGGATCGGTGTAGAGGTCCTGCATGCGGATCCGGTCGCCGAGGATCGCGCCCCCCGAGAACGGAGACGACGGATCCACCGCGACGATGCCGACCTTTCGGCCGAGGGC
>JBGPDK010000127.1:0-9563 GCA_041482235.1 Thermoanaerobaculia bacterium
CGGCGCGCGCAGCGCGCCCTTGACTCCGGACATCCGGGGAGCATCCGTGTTCATCTTTCTAAGAAGAAATTCCCTCTTCTTACGTATTCTCGGCCCGTGCGCGTCTCCTTCTACTGCTCTGAATGTCTGGCGCGGATCGAGCTTCCTGCGCCACTCGACGCGCCGGCCGGCTCGGTCTCTTGCCCCTCTAAGCATTCTTCAATCGCCTTTTCCCACTCGGACGCGGTTCGAGGCGGAGAGAGGGTGGAGGTCTGCTCGCGCTGCTCTTCCTCGGCCCTCTTCATCCAGAAGGACTTCGATCAGCGCCTCGGCTGCGCGATTCTCGCCGCGGGCGCGGCGGTCGCCCTCGGCGTATCGTGGCGCTTCGGCGGGATCTGGTTCGTGCCGGCGCTCCTGGCCGTCGCGGCGGCGGATCTCGTCCTCGCGCTGCGCGTGGCACCTGTCGTCATTTGCTATCAATGCGACACGGAGTACCGCGGGGTCGTCGACGTCTCTTCGACGCGCCCCTACGACCCGCACGTCGCGGAACGGTTCGCCGAAGTGAAGACCGTGCGGCGCATGAACCCCTGACGAGATCGGCTATCCTCGCCCCTTCCCATGCGACCACTCGGCACCTATCGCCTCGCTCCGGCGCTTCCCGAGAGACTCACCCCCCTCTCCCCGCTCGCGCACGATCTGCGCGTCACGTGGCGGGAGAACGTGCGCTCCCTGTACCGGGACATCGACCCGGAGGAATGGGAGCGAAGCGGGAATCCCATCATCCTCCTTCGGACCGCCGACCCGGCGCGTCTCGCGGCGCTGGCCTCCGATGAGGCGTACGTGGAGCGCGTCCTCTCGGTCGTGCGGGCGCTCGACGCCGAGGACGCGGCTCCTCCGCGCCACCCGATCGCCGCCGCCCTCGTCGCTTCCGGCGACCGGATCGCGTATTTCTGCGCCGAGTTCGGCCTCTCCGAGATCCTGCCCATCTATTCGGGCGGGCTCGGCGTACTCGCGGGCGACCAGCTCAAATCCGCCAGCGATCTCGGGGTGCCTGTCGTGGGGGTCGGCCTCTTCTACCGCGAGGGGTTTTTCCGCCAGACGCTGACGGCGGATGCGCGGCAGAAAGAGTCCTATCCGATCGCCGATCCGCACGACCTTCCGGCCGACGTTCTCCCGACGCCGGCGGGCGTCGCGCCGATCGTGAGCGTGCGCGTCGGGGAGCGGGACGTGCATCTCCTCGTCCGTCGCGTGCGGGTCGGGCGCGTCACGCTCCTGCTCCTCGATTCGCACCTTCCGGCGAACCGGCCGAGCGACCGGGAGATCACGAACCGCCTCTACGGGGGCGACAAGGAGATGCGCATCCGCCAGGAGCTGGCGCTCGGCATCGGCGGTATGCGCGCTCTCGACCTCGCGGGCTTGAGACCCACGGTGCGCCACGCGAACGAGGGGCACGCCGCGTTCCTCGGGCTCGAGCGGATCCGGCAGCTTCGCGCCGAGAGAGGCCTGTCCTTCGCGGAGGCGCGGGAGATCACGATGGCGGGAAACGTCTTCACGACGCACACGCCCGTGGCGGCGGGGATCGACCTTTTCCCGACCGAGCTCATGCAGAAGTACTTTGCCGCGAAAGTCGATGCCTACGGCATTTCGTTCGAGGAGCTCCTCGGGCTCGGACGCCAGGTTCCCGACGACCCGCACGAGTTCTTCTCGATGGCGGTTCTCGGGCTGCGCCTCTCGGCGCACGTCAACGGCGTCTCGAAGCTGCATGCGCGCGTGTCGCGCCGCCTCTGGCGAGGCGTGTTTCCGGAGGCGCCGCTCTCGGAGATCCCGATCGCCGCCGTCACGAACGGAGTCCATCCGGACACCTGGACCGCGCCTTCGATCACCGCTCTCGGGCCCCGGCGGGAGGAGGGGGCGGACCGCGCGGAGCTCTGGCGCCGGCACGAGGGCCTCCGGGCGGCGCTCGTCCACGCGGTCCGCGCCCGAACCGCCGTCGCGCGCCAGCGGCGCGGCGCGCCGGACGTCGAGATCGAGGACGCGTGGAAGCTTCTCGACCCGTCGGCCCTCACGATCGGATTCGCTCGCCGCTTCGCGACCTACAAGCGCGCCACGCTGATCTTCCACGATGCGGATCGCCTCGCGCGACTCGTGGACGACGCACGCCGCCCGATCCAGTTCCTCTTCGCGGGGAAGGCCCACCCGAAGGACGATCCCGGCAAGGAGTTCCTGAGGCGGGTAGGGGAGTTCGCGTCGCAACCCGAGTTTCGCGGCCGCGTCGTCCTCCTTGACGACTACGACATGCGGCTCGCCCGGCTCCTCGTCTCGGGCTCGGATGTCTGGTTGAACAATCCGATCCGGCCCAACGAAGCCTCGGGCACTTCGGGCATGAAGGCGGCGATGAACGGCGTCCTCAATCTGTCCGTCCTCGACGGCTGGTGGGACGAAGCTCCGCGCGAGGGAACGGGTTTCACGTTGGGTGACGCCACGGACGGGCGGGCGGACGACGACGTCGCGGCCGACGTGTATGACCGGCTCGAAAGCGAGGTCATCCCGCTCTTTTACGACCGGCCGGGTGGCGACCGCACGCAGATGCCCGCGGCCTGGGTCGAGCGCATGGCCGCCGCTGCGTCACAGCTCGGGCGCCTCTTTTCGTCGGATCGGATGCTCGGCGATTACCTCGAGACTTCCTATGCGCCCGCGGCGGCGCGCGTGCGCCGCCTTTCCGAGAACGATGAGCTGGGCGCCCGCGAGCTGGCCGCCTGGAAGGCGAAGGCGCGCGCCTCCTGGGACGCCGTGGAGTTCGAGGCGGTCACGCTCGATCCGGCCGATCCGGCCCGCCTCGTGCCGGGCCGCACGTTCCGCGTCGTGGTCCAGCTGCGGCTCGGGGAGTTCGGACCCGAGGATCTCGCGGTCGATTGGTTCGAGGGCGAGATGGACAGGAGCGGAGGCGTCGATGCGGGCTACTCGACGCCCCTCGCGTTCGTCGAGCGCCGCGACGGCACCGCGACGTGGGCCGGCACGGTCGTGCGACCCCAGGACGACCGGCGGGGCTACTCGGTACGCGTCCGCCCGCGCCACCCGCTCCAGTCACATCCAAACGAGACCGGCCTCGTCCTCTGGGCGGAATAGCCCGTCAGGTCTTCGTCACCGCGAGCTGGAACGACAGGTTTTCCAGGAAGAACGTCAAGTCGACGTTCTTCACGAGCATGCCGGGAAGCGCGGGCACCGTGACGGGCGCGAAATTCAGGAGGGCGCCGACGCCGGCCGCCGCCATGCGCTGGGCGAGCGGAAGCGCGTCCTCGGCCGGGACCGCGAGGATGCCGATCTCGATCTGAAGCTCCTCGACGGAGCTTTCGAGCGCCTGGATGTCGCGAATGGGCACGCCGGTGCGCGAGCGCCCGCCGACCTTCCGGCCGTCCACGTCGAAGAGCGCGGCCACGCGAAAGCCCTCCGAATTGAAATTCCGCGAGTTGGCGAGGGCCTGGCCGAGGTTGCCGGCTCCGGCGATGCCGAGAGCGCGCGTGACGTCGAGGCCCATGAGGATCTTCAGGTGCGCCTTGAGCGCGCCCACGCGATAGCCGACGCCACGCACGCCGAACTCGCCGAACTGGGCGAGGTCCTTCCGGATCTGGGCGGAGTTGAGAGAGAAGCGCGCGGCGATGTCGTAGGACGAGGCGGTGTGGACGCCGGCCGCCTCGAGGCCGCGCAGCGAGCGCAGGAGAAGCGACAGCCGGTGGCTCGTCGCCTCGGGGACGGGTTCGCTTTTTTCCGCCGGCTTCTTCACCTCAGCGTCCCGTGAGCACGACCGCGGCCCCTCGGGCGAGATCGAGGAGAGCGCGCGGGAAGACGCCCCAGACCAGCATGAGCGCGGCCGTCAGGAGAAAGGCGGCGCCGGACAGGAGATCCTCGGGCACGAGGCTGACCTCGCGGACCGGCTCCTTCATCCAGAGGACGTAGACGACGCGGAGGTAATAACCCACGGAGACGAGGCTGCCGAGGACGCCGATCAGGGCCAGCCCCACGAGACCGGCGTCGACGGCCGCCCGGAAGACGAGGAACTTGCCGAGGAAGCCCACCGTGGGCGGGATGCCGGCGAGGGAGAGCATCGAGAGGGTCAGGACGGACGCCGCCAGGGGCTGCCGCCGCCCGAGACCCGCGAGATCACCGAGGGAGTGGGGCTCGGTCTCTCCCGCCGAGAGCGCCGCCACCGTGAGGAAGGCGGCGGCGTTCGTCACGAGGTAGCCCGCGAGGAACACGAGAACGCCTTCGAACGCGTCCTCGGTGAACGTCGCGACGGCGATCGCCGCATAGCCCATCTGCGCGATGCCGGAGTAGGCGAGCATCCGCTTGAGGTCGCGTTGGGAAAGCGCGACCACGTTGCCGAACAGGATTGAGGCCGCGGCGAGGATCGCGAAGAACGGGCGCCAAGGCTCGGGCAGCCCCGACGGGAACAGGGCGTGGAGGATCCTGAGCAGGACGATGAGGGCGGCCGCTTTCGGGGCGGTCGAGAGGAACGTCACGGCGGGCGTCGTCATGCCCTGGTAGACGTCGGGCGCCCACGAATGGAAGGGAACGAGGGCGATCTTGAACGAGAGCGCGGCGACGATCGCGAGGAGCCCCGCGGAGAGAAGGAGGTCGAAGGGCACGAGGGCATTGCCGTACGCGAGCCCCTGCAGGCTGGTGAGGCGCGTCGTCCCCAGCCGGCCGTACACCGTGGCCACGCCGTAGAGCAGGAACGCGGAGGAGAGCGCGCCGATCAGAAAGTACTTCAGGGCCGCCTCCGTGGCGGCCGGCACGTCGCGGTACCACGCGGCGAGGACGTAGAGGGAGAGCGACATCAGCTCGAGGCCAAGAAAGACGACGAGAAGGTCGACGCCGCGCACCATGAGGATGAGCCCGGCGGCGGAGAAGAGGAGGAGGGCGTAGAACTCGCCCTGATTTCGCCGGTCGCGCTCGAGCGAGGCTGCTCCGCCGAGCACCGCGAGGGCTACGGCCCCGAGGGCGACGAGCTCGGCGAAACGCGTGAGCCCCGAGGACTCCACCACCCCGCCGAAGAACGTTCCCACCGTGTCCCGCCCCGCGAGGTTCGCGAGCGCGAGGGCGAGAAGCGTCACGTAGGGGAAGAAGCCTCGAATCGGCCGCGCGAACGCGTCGAGAAGGAGGATCAGGGTGGCGAAGGCGGCGAGGACGAGCTCGGGCGCCACACAGGCGACGTCCGCGCCGGTGACGTGAAGGAAGCCGGTCATCGGGCCGTCTCCGCGCGCGGCGCCGGCACCCCTCGCACGTCGAGGCGGCTGATGGCCGCGTCGCCGCCGGGGCGGGCGCCGGCCGCGACGGCAGGCGTGGAGGCTCGCTGAAGCGTCTTCACGCTCCCGTCCACGAGCGTCAGAAGCGGCCGCGGAAAAATGCCGAGAAGCACGATGAGGACCACGAGAGGGAACGCGCCCGCGAGCTCCCAGGCGTTGATGTCCGTCAGCGAGCGATTCGCCGCCACCGACTCGGCGCCCCAGAACACTTTCTGGACGAGAGTGAGGAGATAGATCGCGCCGAGAATCATGCCGGTCGCCGCGATGGCCGCCCAGGCGACCTTCACCTGGAAGACGCCTCCCAGGATCAGGAACTCGCCCACGAACCCGTTCAAGCCGGGCAGCCCGACCGAGCCCAGCGCCGCGATGAGGAAGAGCGCCGTCGTCACGGGGACGCGCGCGGCGATGCCGCCGTAGTCGGCCATTTCGCGCGTGTGCCGGCGCTCGTACAGGACCCCCACGAGAAGGAAGAGAAGGCCGGTCGTAAGGCCGTGGCCCACCATCTGGACGACGGCGCCCGACAGCGCGGCGCCGGTGCCCGCGACGACGCCCAGCACGACGAGGGCGAGGTGGCTCACGGACGAGTACGCGACGAGCTTCTTCATGTCCTTCTGCGCCGCGGCGACGAGCGCCCCGTAGACGATGCCCACGAGCGCGAGGACGGCGAGGAGCGGCCCGTACCGGGCCGACGCGTGCGGGAACAGGGGGTAGGCGAAGCGCAGGAGGCCGTATGTGCCGAGCTTCAGGAGGACGCCCGCGAGGATGATCGAACCGCCCGTCGGGGCCTCGACGTGAGCGTCGGGAAGCCACGTGTGGAGCGGCCAGAGAGGCACCTTCACCAGAAAGGCGAGCGCGAACGCGCCGAAGAGCAGCGCCTCGGTGCCCGGGGTCAGATTCCAGGTGCCGGAGGAGGCCGCCCGCGTCCAGTCGGCGAGCGAGAAGGACTGGAGGCCGGTCGCGCGCAGGTGAACGTTCGCGGTGTAGAGGATCGCGACGAACATCAGGAGCGACCCGACGAGCGTGAAGAGGATGAACTTCATGGCGGCGTAGATGCGCCGCTTTCCGCCCCAGACGCCGATGATGAAGTACATCGGCACGAGCATCACTTCCCAGAACACGTAGAAGAGCAGCGTGTCGAGGGCGACGAGGCTTCCGACCATGCCCGTCTCGAGGAGAAGGAACGCCACGACGTAGCCCTTGAACTTGTCGATCTTCTGCCCGCACGACACGAGCAGCACCGAGACCGTGAGGATCGTCGTCAGGAGCACGAGGGCGAGCGCGAGGCCGTCGATGCCGAGCTGGTAGCGGATCCCGAAGCGGGGGATCCAGGGGCGATCGATCGCGAAGGCCACCGGCGCGGCGGTGGCCGTGTCGAAGCCCCGGTAGAGCATGACGCTGACGCCGAAGGTGAGGAGGGACGTCACGAGGCCGACCGCCTTCGGGGCCAGCTTCGAGGAGCCGGGGAAGAGCGCGAGGACGAGGGCGCCCAGGGTGGGCAGAAAGACGAGCGTCGTGAGGAGGTCGGCGCCGAGCGGGTGGAAGTTCGCGAAGCTCATCGGCCTATCTCAACCACACGTAAACGACGAAGGCGGTGACGCCCAGCGCGAACGCGAGCGCGTAATTGCGGACATGCCCCGTCGTGAAGAAACGCAGAAGATCGCCCGCCAGCTCCACGAGAAACGCCGAGGCGTTCGCGATGCCGTCGATGAAGAGCGCATCGAAGCCACGCCAGAGGAAGGTCGCCGTCTTCCGGAACGGCGAGAGGACGAGCGCCTCGATGCCCTCGTCCACGTTCCACTTGTCCGCCACGAGCCTGCCGAGCGCTCCGGCCCTCACGGAGAAGGCGTGCGCCTGCGGCGAGACGGCCTCCGCGGGGCCGGCGGCCCTGCTGTACCAGCGCCATGCCGCCGTGAGCCCGACGACGGCCACGGCAAGTGAAAGGAGCATGAGGGAAATCTCGAGGCCGTGCGACATCTCGTGCATTTCCGGATGCGCGACCGACGCCTCCAGGAAGCGGCCGATCCGGTCCGACCCGCCGAGGGCCGCCGGCACGCCGACGAAGCCGGCAATGACGGAGAAGGCCGCGAGGATCCAGAGCGGGACCGTCATCGTCGCCGGGCTCTCGTGGGCGTGCTCTCCGTGACCATGGTCGCCGCCGCGTGCCTTCCCGAAGAAGGTCATCGAGACGAGGCGGAACATGTAGAAGGCCGTGAGGCCCGCCGTCAAGAGGCCGATGACGTAGAGGATCCAATGTCCCGACGCCGCGGTTGCCCCGAGCACGGCGTCTTTCGAGAAGAAGCCCGCGAGCGGGAAGATGCCCGCGATCGCGAGAGTCGCGACGAGCATCGTGCGGAACGTCTGGGGGATCTTCCCCGCGAGGCCCCCCATGTTGCGCATGTCCTGCTCGTGGTGCATCGACATGATGACCGAGCCGGAGCCGAGGAAGAGGCAGGCCTTGAAGAACGCGTGGGTGAAGACGTGAAAGATGCCCGCCGTGAAGGCGCCCACGCCGCACGCGAGGAACATGTAGCCGAGCTGCGACACGGTCGAGTACGCGAGGACCTTCTTGATGTCGTTCTGCGCGAGGCCGATCGTCGCCGCGAAGATCGCCGTGCCGGCTCCGACCCACGCCACGAGCGAGAGGGCGTCGGGAGCGAGAACGAAGAGCGCGCTGCACCGGGCGACGAGGTAGACGCCCGCCGTGACCATCGTCGCGGCGTGGATGAGCGCCGAGACCGGCGTCGGGCCCGCCATCGCGTCCGGCAGCCACACGTAGAGAGGTCCCTGCGCGCTCTTGCCGCATGCCCCGAGGAAGAGCAGCAGGCACACGGCGTAGACGCCCAGCGGCGCGTCGCCCGCGAGCACCTGGCGCTTCGCGAGCTCCACGAACGAGAAGTCGGCCGTGCCGAAGATCGCGAATACGCCGAAGATGCCGAGGACCATCCCGAGGTCGCCGACCCGGTTCGCGATGAACGCCTTCTTGCCGGCCGCGACCGCGAAATCCTTGTCATAGTAATAGCCGATGAGGAGGTACGAGCACAGGCCCACGCCCTCCCAGCCCACGAAGAGCAGCGGGAGGTTGTCCGCGAGAACGAGCGTGAGCATCGCGAACATGAAGAGGTTCAGGTACGAGAAGTACCGCCCGTAGCCTTCTTCCTTCTGCATGTAGCCCACGCTGTAGACGTGGATGAGCGTTCCCACGAACGTGACGAACGACAGCATGAGGGCGGAAAGCGCGTCCAGGCGGAAGGCGACGTCCACCGAGTAGCTGCCGGCGGTCATCCACGTGTAGACCTTCTGCACGACCGGCGCGAGGCCTTCCGGCCGGTGCATCGAATCGAGGGCGTAAGGCACGACCGCCGCGAACGAGAGCACGGCGGCGAGGCCGACCGAGCCCACGCCCACGAGGCCGTGGAAAAGCCGCTGGGCGTAAGGAAGGGGTGCGCCCGGATGGTCTTTGCCCGCCTCCTTCTCCGCGCGACTCGAGCTCGCGACGAGGGCGACGAGGCCGTTCAGGAGGAAGCCGGCGAGCGGGAGGACGGGAATGAGCCAGAGCTGGTTCATCGAGCCGGCTACCACTTCAGGAGCGCGATCTTGTCCACGTCCACCGTCCGGTGGCTGCGGAAGACCGCGACGAAGATCGCGAGGCCGACGGCCGCCTCCGCGGCGGCCACGGCGATCACGAAGAAGACGATCATCTGCCCCGCGAGGTCGCCGCGCATCCGCGCGTACGTCAGGAAGAGCAGGTTGACGGCGTTCATCATCAGCTCGATCGAAAGGAAGATCGAAAGCGCGTTCCGCTTGAGGAGGACGCCCGCGAGACCGATCGCGAAGAGGAGCGTGCCGACGACGAGGAACGCGCCGGGAGGCACGGCCATCGGGGCGACTCCGGGGAGGGCGCCGGTCATTCGAACTTCCTCTTGGAGAGGAGGAGCGCGCCGACCGCCGCGACGAGAAGAAGCAGCGACAGCGCCTCGAACGCGAGGAGGTAATCGGAGAAGAGCAGCCGTCCGAGAGCCGGAATCTCGTCCGGCGACGGAATCGTGCCCGTGGACGGCATCCCCCGGGGCGGCGCCGGGGCCCGGAGCGTGGCGCCCGCGAGGAGGCCGCCGAGCGCGAGCGCGACGAGAAGGCCGAGCGTGCGCTGCACGGGCCGGTCGTCCTCGTCGGCGGCTTCTTCCTTCAGGTTGAGCAGCATGATGACGAACAGGAAGAGGACGAGGATCGCGCCCGCGTAGACGAAGATCTGCAGCGCCGCGATGAACGGCGCCGCGAGGAGAA
>JBGPDK010000128.1:0-9506 GCA_041482235.1 Thermoanaerobaculia bacterium
CCCGGTTCCGCCATTCCGATCCTCCGACAGGGGTTTCTCCGGGGCTCGGGGGTGCCGGCGGAGAAGAAGTCTCATCTTACCGCTTCGGGTAGAATCCACGGTCCCGCAGCCTTGGACTTCGTCCGGGGGAAACTCGCTTCGCGGGCCAGGAGAACGATCCGTGCCCCAGACCCTCATCGCCGCGTCCATCGCGTCCGCCGAAACCGCCGACCGCAAGACATTCGAGGCGGCCCTCGCGGCCGATGCGGCCGCCCCGAGGAAGAAGCTCGTGGAGGGGCAGGTCGTGAACGGCGTCATCGCCGGCATCACGCCCGACATCGTGCTCGTCGCAATCGGCGGCAAGTCCGAAGCGCTCATGGACCTCAAGGAGCTCGAGGGCGAGAAGGTGGGCGACCGGATCGAAGCGGTGGTCGTGAAGGCCGGCCCTGACGTGCGCCTCTCGCGCAAGCTCGCGGTGGGGCATCGCACGAAGGCCGAGCTGCGCGCCGCCTCCGAGGCGAAGATCCCCGTCGCGGGTAAGGTCATGGCGCGGAACAAGGGCGGGTTCGAGGTGATGATCGGAGGCGCGCACGGCCTTCGCGCCTTCTGCCCGGTCTCCCAGATCGACCTCGGCCGCCACGAGGAGCCCGAGCTCGCCTCCTACGTGGGGCAGACGTACGACTTCCGCGTGATCGAGTACTCCGAGGACGGGCGCCGCGTCGTGATTTCGCGCGCGGCGCTCCTCAAGGTCGAGCAGGACGAGAAGGCCGCGGTCACGCGCGAGAAGATCACGGTGGGCGCGGTTCTGCCCGGCCGCGTCCGCTCCCTCACCGATTTCGGAGCGTTCGTCGACCTCGGCGGCGTGGACGGGCTCGTCCACGTGACGGAGATCTCCCGGCGCCGGGTCGCGCACCCGAAGGACGTCCTCACGGTCGGCCAGGAGGTCACGGTCAAGGTCACGAAGCTGGCGGGCGAAGGCAAGCGCATTTCGCTTTCCATGAAGGAGCTCGAGGCCGATCCGTGGCAGACGCTGCCGGAGCGCTTCGCTCCCGGCGCGTCATTCACGGGAACGGTCGCGCGACACGCGGACTTCGGTCTCTTCGTCGAGGTCGAGCCGGGCGTGGACGGTCTCGTGCACGTCTCGGCGCTGCCGCCCGGCGTCTCTCTCAAGGATCCCTCCGTCGCGGTCGGACAGACCGTGCAGGGCTGGGTGAAGGAAGTGGACCCGAAGCAGCGCCGGCTGTCCCTTTCGCTGCGCGAGGTCGCGACGTCGAATCCGTGGGACGGCATCCTCGAGCGCCATCCCGAGGGATCGATCGCGTCGGGCGAGGTGGAGAGCGTCGCGATCTTTGGCGTGTTCGTGCGCCTCGAGCCGGGCCTCACCGGCCTCATCCCGAACTCCGAGTCCGGCGTGCCGCCCGGCACGGTCAATCGCCACTTCTCTCCCGGTCAGAAAGTGGAAGTGAAGGTGATCGGCATCGACACGGCCAAGAAGCGCGTCTCGCTTTCGGCGTCGGGCGCGAAGGCCGAGGCCGACCGCGGCGAGCTGAAGAGCTTCCGCGAGGAATCGGCGAAGCGCGAGAAGGCCGCGGCGCCTTCCGTCTCCGTCTTTGGAACCTCTCTTCTTCAGGCGCTCAACAACCCGAAGAGCAAGCAGAAGAAGGACTGATTCCAGCGCGTCGAGACTCAATCGCGCCGGGCGTACACTTTCGAGCCGGCCGAAACGTGACGTTCTCTCGCGGTCCCGCCCGATGGGTAGGCGCCCATTCTCAGGCGCCGGGCCTGTCGTTTCTCTTCATCATCACAACGAGCGCCATCCTCTGGTTCTTCGCGTTCTTCGTTCCCGGCCAGCGGCAGGCGGCGATCGGCACGTGGCGGCAGGAGCTCTCGGCCGTCGCGGACACGCGGCGCCATCTCCTCGACGGACGGATCTCGGAAGAGCTCGCGGAGGCGTCGTTCGTCGCGAGTTTTCCCTCTGTTGTGGCCCTCGTCGCGTCCGCCCGGCAGCCCGGCTCAGGAGAGCGGTTCATCTCTCACAACGATGTGATCCTCTCCAGCTTCCGGAAAGTCGGCGAGGATCACTCCGTTTCGATCCGCAACGCCGAGGGGGCCGCCCTGGCGTCGAGCGACGGCCCCGCGCCCGGACCTGACGCCGTCGCCCTTGCGCGCGAAGCTGCCCGGACCGGAGAGTCCCGGATCGATCTCGTCCGAGAGCCGGACGGCCTTATCGGATTCGTGGTCGCCGTTCCTGTTTTCGACAGCTCCTGGGGGTCGGAGGCCGGCGCCCAGGGAGCCGTCCTGATCGTGGGGGACGCGGGGCATGTCTTCGAGCTTCTCGGGCCGCCGGTCCGCGCTGCGCAATCCGGCGAAACGCTCCTCGTTCGGAAGGACGGAGATCAGATTTCCTTCCTTTCGCCTCTCCTCTTCCGGAAGGACCCGCCGCTCACGTTCCGGTTGCCGTTCGCGACGCCCGGCCTTGCCGCGCGGGCCGCTCTCGCCGGGGAGGACTCCTTCTCCGCGCACGTGGACTATCGCAACGCGCGAATTCTCGCGGCCGCGCGACGTCTCGCGCGGGCGCCGTGGGGCCTCGTGATCAAGGTCGACGAGGACGAAGCTCTCGCCCCGTTCCGCAGGGACGTCTTTCGCAAAGGGCTCACGTGGGGCGGCGTCCTCGCGGCGCTGATCGCCGCGGCCTTCGGCCTCTGGCGCGCGCAGGTCGCCTCACAGGAGGCGACGCTTGTCCGCAGCGAGGCGCGGTCCCGCTCGCTCCTCCAGGACGTTCTCGATCACAGCTCGGCGCTTGTCTACATCCACGACGCGAAGGGCCGCTTTCTGTTCGGCAATCGGAAGTTCGAATCTGTCCTCGGCCATCCGCGCGAAAAGATCGCGGGCCAGAAGCGCGAGGCCTTCATGCCGGAGCAGGTCGCCGCGCGGCACCGGCAGAACGACCTGGAGGTCGTCGGCCGGCGGCAGACCATCGCCTTCGAGGAGACGAACGAGGAGCCGGACGGGCAGCACGTTTACTCCACCGTGAAGTTTCCGCTCGTCGATGCGCAGGGAAACATCTATGCGGTCGCCGGCATGTCCACCGACATCACCGAGCGCAAGGCCGCGGAGGACCGCATTGGCAGCCTCAACCGCCTGCTCAAGACGATCTCGGACGTGAACTCGCTTCTGATCAAGGTCACCGGCGAAGAGTCGCTCTTCCGGGAAGTCTGCCGGATTCTCGTCGAGTCCGGAGGCTACCTGCTCGTGTGGGTCGGGAAGGCGGACCCCGAGACGATGCGTGCCGTGCCCGTGGCGCGAGCCGGCCGGGACGCGCACCTCGTCGATTCCCTCGTCGTGCGCTGGGACGACTCGCCCGAAGGGCGAGGGCCTTTCGGCACCGCCATCCGCACGGGCCGGCACTTCGTCGTGCAGGAGACGGGCACGGACCCCTCGACCAGCCCCTGGAGGGCGTTCAGTTCCCGGCTCGGCATCCGATCGATGGCCGTGCTTCCCCTCCGCCGAGGCGGCGCCGTGACCGCCGCCCTCGTCGCGTACGCCGCCGTTCCTTCCTTCATCGACGAGGAGGAAATCACCCTCCTCGACGAGCTCGCGGAAAACATCTCCTTCGCCCTCGACGTGCTCGACGGCCGCGAGCGGGCCCGCAAGGGCGAACAGGAGCTGCGCAGGCTGTCGCGGGCCGTCGAGCAGACTCCCGCGTCGATCGTCGTGACGGATCTCGAGGGGCGGATCGAGTACGTCAACCCGGGCTTCACGAAAGTGGCGGGATATACGGCCGAGGAGGCACGGGAACAGAATCCGCGCATCCTGAAATCCGGCCGCACGCCGCCCGAGGTGATCCGGCAGCTCTGGGAGACGATCACGGCGGGACGCGACTGGTACGGCGAGCTTTGCAACCGGCGCAAGGACGGAACCCTCTACTGGGAGCAGGCCTCGATCTCCCCGGTGCGGGACGACCGGGGGACGACCACGCACTACGTCTCCGTGGGGGAGGACGTCACGGCTCGAAAGGCGGCGGCCGAGGAGCTCGCGGGGACGCAGCAGCAGCTCCTGCAGGCGCAGAAGATGGAGGCCGTCGGGCGCCTCGCGGGCGGCGTCGCGCACGACTTCAACAATCTCCTGACGGTCATCCAGGGCTACGGCGAGATGGTGCGCGACTCGCTCTCCGGCGATTCGCGTCAGGAGAGCATGGAAGAGGTGCTGAAGGCCGCGGGGCGCGCGACGTCGCTCACGCGCCAGCTCCTCGCCTTCAGCCGAAAGCAGGTGCTCGAGCCGAAGATCGTGCGCCTCGGCGCGATCGTGCGCGACACGGGCCGCATGCTCGAACGGCTCATCGGCGAGGACATCGCGCTCTCGCTCGCGTTGCCAGAGTCTCTCGCCACCGTGAAAGCCGATCCCGGACAGGTCGAGCAGGTCATCCTCAATCTCGCCGTGAACGCCCGGGACGCGATGCCCGGAGGCGGCCGCCTGACGATCTCTGTGGACGACGTGACCGAGCCGGTTCCCGTCGAGGGGATCCCCGAGATCCTCCCGGCGGGGCGGTGGGTGCGCCTGACCGTGGAAGACACCGGGTGCGGAATGGACGCGGAGACGCTCGCACACGCGTTCGAGCCGTTCTTCACGACGAAGGAGCGCGGCAAGGGTACGGGCCTCGGGCTGTCCACGGTTTACGGGATCGTGCGGCAGAGCGACGGCTTCGTACAGGTCGCGAGCGCGACGGGCAAGGGAACGACGTTCCGGATCTACCTTCCGCGCTCCGACGAGGAGAAGACCTCGGGAATCCGCCCGAGCGTCCTCTCCCGCCAGGGGACGGAGACCGTGCTCGTCGTCGAGGACGAGCCCGCGGTCCGGAATCTCGTGCAGGCGGTTCTGAAGCGAAAGGGCTACAACGTGCTCGTCGCCGGAGACGGGGCCGGGGCGCTCGACATCGTGGACGGACATCCCGACCCCATCCACGTCCTTCTGACCGACGTGGTGATGCCGGGGATGAATGGGCGCGACCTTGCCGCGCTCGTGAGGACGCGCCGCCCGTCCATCAAGGTGATTCTCATGTCGGGCTACACCGCCGACGTTCTGGCGGACCTCGGCACGGAAGGCGGGCCCGAGTACCTCTCCAAGCCCTTCACCGAGCAAACCCTCACCGCGAAGCTCCGCGAAACGCTCGACACGCCGCAGTCCTGAGCCGGGGCGAGTGCGCGGGGCGGGCGCGTGGTAAGGTCCCGCCCGGCTCTTTTCCATCGTCCTCGAGTCCCCTGAAATTCTCGACCTCCGGGGGGCGAACGCGACGCGCCCGTGCGCGCGCCGCGCCAAGAGGGAAGCGGGTGAGAATCCCGCGCGGCCCCCGCCACTGTGACCGGGGACGCGTTCGGCGAGATCCACTGGCGGCGAGAGATCGGTCCTGCGGGGCCGGTCGCGCCTCCGGGAAGGGGCCGGGCGCGGACGATCCGGGAGCCAGGAGACCTGCCCGAGGAACATCGTTTACGCGACGCCTTCTCCGGGGCTCGGGAAGTCGCGGCCGTTCCGCCGTCCTGCGGAACGCCGCCTCTCCGATGGGAAGGCGGAGCCAGCGGAACGGAGGTGTTCCATGGCGTCCCGGATCGTCTTCGCGCGGTCGTCCTGTGCCTTGCTCCTGTCCCTCGCGCGCGGCCTCTGCGCCCAGCCATCTCCGCCGCCGGGTGCCGCGAAGCTCGCTGCGGACGTCGTCGTTTCGGCCGAGGCCGGGCCCGAGCCCGCCGCGTCCCTCGGCGCGGCCGCGACGGTGATCGATGCCGCCGAGATCGCTGCGTCGAAGGCGACGACGGTCCTCGATCTCCTGCGCACGGTTCCCGGCCTCGACGTGGTGCAGTCGGGCGGGCCCGGCACGGTGACCTCGCTGTTCCTGCGCGGGATGGCCTCGACGCAGACCCTCGTCCTCGTGGACGGCGTCGCGCTCAACAGCCCGTTCTTTGGAGGCACCGACCTCTCGGCGCTGTCTCTCGCGAACGTGGAGCGCGTGGAGGTCGTGCGCGGGCCGTTCTCGGCGCTCTACGGTTCGGAGGCGATCGGGGGCGTGGTGCGGATCTTCACGCGAAAAGCGCCCGGCGGGGGGGAGGCTTCGGGCCGCGCGACGCTCGCTCTCGGAAACCGCTCAGCGAAGGAAGGGTTCGCCGAGGTCGCGCTGGGCTCGGGGCCGCTGACGGGTTCCGCCGGATTCCGGCGCTCGCTGACGGACGGCGACCTTCCGAACGAGTTCTTTGCGGTGACGAACGCCTCGGCCAGCGTGACGGCCTCTCTCACGGACGCGCTGCGCGTGGGTCTCGTCGTGCGCCGCGACGAGGGCCGGACCGGCATTCCGTTCTCCGAAGGAACGGCGACCCCGCACCGGTCGACGACGAACGAGACGACCACGTTCGAGGCGCCGGTCTCTTACGCCCTGTCCCCTAAGGCGTCCATCGAGGCGTCGTTTCGCTGGGTGAAGGACAGCCCGACCTTCTCCGATCCGGACGCCGTGTTCAGCTCGTCCAGCACGGACGCGCGGCGCGCCGGGGCGCGCGCCGTGCTCAGGACGGTTCTCGGCGCGCACCGGCTGGCCGCGGGCGCCGACTGGGAACGGACGCTCGTCTCGAGCGGGAGCAACTTCGGCGTGGATCTCGAGGACGCGTCGACACGAACCTTCGCGCTCTTCGCCGAGGACCGCATCGTCCTCGCGGGCGAGCGGCTCGTCGCGACTGCGGGGCTCCGCTGGGACGACCACAGTGCGTTCGGCAGCGCCGTGAGCCCCCGCGCGACGCTGGCGTGGCGCGTCACACCGTCTCTGAAGGTGCGCGCGGCGGCGGGCTCGGCATTCCGCGCCCCCTCCACGGGCGAGCTCTACTTCCCGTTCTCCGGCAACCCGTCGCTCCGACCCGAAAAGTCCAGCGGGTGGGAGGCGGGCTTCGAGAAGACTCTTGCGGGGGGCCTCATCGCGGAGGCCACCCTGTTCTGGAACGACGTCCGCGACCTCATCAACTTCGACGCCGTGACGCTCACGAACCGGAACATCGGACGCGCGCGCACGCGGGGCATCGAGGTGGCGCTTCGGACGCCGGTCGGGGCGCGCTCTTTCGTGCGCGCGTCGTACACGTATCTCGACGCGAAGGATCTCGACGCCGGCACGTTTCTCGTGCGGCGGCCGCGGCACCGCGCCTCGGCGACGTACGCGGCGACGTTCGGCTCAGGCGGCTCCCTGAGCCTGACCACAATGTGGGTGGGCGCGCGCCCCGACCGGGACGCCGTGGACTTCACGCGCCTCGTCGAGGACCCGTCCTATCTGAGGGTCGATGCGGCGCTCACGCTGCCCGAGATCGCGCTTTCGCTCGCACCCTTCGTTCGGCTGACGAATCTTCTCGGACGCGAGTACGTCGAGGCGAGCGGCTTCCCCGCGCCGGGACGCCGCCTGCTCGCGGGGCTCGAAGCGTCGTTCTGAGCGCGCGGCTCCCGTGCTACCTCTTCGGGGGGAAGCCTTCGAACAGTTTGTCGACGGCTTCCTGGACTTTCTCGTCGCGGTCTCTCGGCGTCTCGTCGGCGTCCACGATCCGCGACGCGCTGCCGCGCCAGACGAGCTCTTTGGCATTCGTGTCGATCAGGTCCACCATGAGCGTGCCGACCGGGATCTGCTGGACGCGGGCGCTGTTCCAGTAAGGGCCGCGCCAGCGCCAGCCCCAGCCCCAGCCTGCGTCCCAGGTCGTCACTCGTGTCTGGTTGTGCGTGCGCGTGTGGAGGACGACCCAGAGGTCCGGCGTGCCGTCGGCCTTCGCAAACCCGCGCGACGCGAGGGTTCTTTCGATGGCGGACCGGACCCGTCGCATCCTGAGGGGGCTGTCCGGCGAGCGCACGTCTTTGAATGCGAACGTCTTGTAGGAAGAGAAGTTCGCGGCGCGGTCATAGTCGACATTCGTCTCGATGCTGGAGCAACCCGCGAGGAGCAGGGCGACCAGGAGAAGGGGAATCCTCTTCAAGGGAGCACCTCCGAGGAAAGAACGTGCAAGAGCCTTGCCGGCTTTACGCGCGTCCCTCGGGAGACGGCGTCAGCGGGCGGCGCGGGCGAATGTGTCGCAGGCTCCCACCTGGCCCGTCTGGAAGCCCCTCGTGAACCATTCCTGACGATCCTTCGAGGAGCCGTGCGTCCACGATTCCGGATTCACGCGTCCGGTAGCGGCCTTCTGCAACCGGTCGTCGCCCACGGCAGCGGCGGCCGCGAGGCCCGACTCGACGTCGCCCTTCTCGAGAATGCCGCGCTCGCCGGTCGAGTGCCCCCACACGCCTGCGAGGCAGTCCGCCTGCAGCTCCATTCGCACGGAAAGCTCGTTCTTCATCGACGGACGCTCGGCCTGGGCCCGCCGCATCTTCTCGTCGATTCCGAGCAGCGTTTGCACGTGGTGGCCGAATTCGTGCGCGATGACGTAGGCCTCGGCGAACTCGCCCGCGGCGCCGAAGCGCGAGCGCAGCTCGTCGAAGAACCCGAGGTCGAGATAGACCTTCTGGTCGGCCGGGCAGTAAAACGGGCCCATTGCCGCCTCGGCGAAGCCGCCGCAACCCGAGCGCGTCGCGTCGCGAAAGAGGACCAGAGTCGCGCGCCGGTAGTTTCCTCCGAGCTTCGGAAATTCCTTCTCCCACGTGCGCTGGACGTCGCCGATGACGAAGGAGACGAACTTCACGCGCTCCGTGTCTTCGGCCGATTGAGAGGGGGGCGGCCCGGAGCGCGTCACATCGACGGAGGCGGAAGGGCCGGAGCTCGTGTCGAGAAGCGCGAAGAAGTTCTTCCTGAAGACGAGGCTCAGGATCCCGAGGACGACGATCCCGCCGAGTCCGAGGCGCATCCCGCCGCCCCCGAAGCCGCCGCCGCCGCTCTCTCCGCGGCGATCCTCGATGTCCGGGCTGACATCCTGGTTGCGATTCCAGCGCATCGTCGCCTCCCAAGGGCCGATCCTACCCTTGCTTGCCGCGTTTGACCGGTTCCCGGGCCGGTGCTACTTTCGCGTTCCCTTCGGAACCCGAGTGGGGCTGTAGCTCAGTTGGGAGAGCGCTTGAATGGCATTCAAGAGGTCGACGGTTCGATCCCGTTCAGCTCCACCACTTTAGAAGCCTTCCCCCTTCTCACGTACACTGATCCGGCACTCAGCGATGACCTCGATGAAACGCCGGAAATCGAAGGCCGGCGATCGTGCTTCGCGCGTCCTGTAGCGGCGACGCTGACACCCGACGGGGGAGAGCACGACGGGGGAGACAGCGCCGCCGGCGGCTCCGGCGAGAGGGGCTGGTGGCGCCGGCCGCGGGGCAGCGCGCGTGCCGGCCGGGTCCCTCCCGGCCTCCCAGCCGTCACGCGCGCCGCGAGACCCGCTTGCCGATAAACGCGTTTATCGGCCCCGGCACTTTCATGTCCCGCTGCGCTTCGCTCCGCGGCGGCACCCCTCTCGCCTCCGGGCCTCGCTGCGCTCGGCCTTTAACAGAACCGAAGGCTCTGTTAAACCGCCGGAGGCGTGCGGTGCGCGCCCGGCCCGGGC
>JBGPDK010000129.1:0-9503 GCA_041482235.1 Thermoanaerobaculia bacterium
ACGGCCACCGACTCGATCGGGAGCACGCGCTCGATGTGGGCGATCATCGGGTCGATCTGGGCCGCGTACGCGGAAAAGAGGCGGTCCATGAGCGCGACGTACGCGTCGCGGTGCCGCGAGGCCATGAGCGACGGCTCCCGGAACCAGAGGAAGTCGCCGCTGGCGTCGCGCTGGTCGAAGCGGACGTAACGCGTGGACTTCTCGAGGAACGCGATGCCGATGCGCGCGTCCTCCAGCACCTGCGCCGTCACGTTCGAGACGCGCTCGACCGCGAGATGGGCGCCGCCGAGCTGCGCGACAGAGTCGTCGCCGTAGCCCACGAGGACACGGTCGTAGAAGGCCCGCGCCTTCTTCAGCGCCTCTCCGTCAGTCGCCCCTTCCCCGCCCGTGAGGACGCCCGCTTCGCCGTGAAACTCGTCGAGGAAGACGCGGCGCAGGCTCTTGGCCGACCGGCTGTAGCGCGAAAACAGCGCCCCCGCCACTTCCTGCGGCAGCTTCAGGCCGAAGACGGGCTCGTCGACGTTCGTGAAGAAGGGCGCGAGATGACGCGCTTCGGTTTCGGAAAACTCGGTCATTCTCGTTGAGTTTAGCTATCTTGCTTGAATCAGCGCCGATGTGAGAGGCGAGAGCGTGCGCCCCTCGATCGAGCCCGGCGCCGCGTAGACGAAGACGTAGTAGTTGCCTGGACCGGAGAGGAGCGGGATGTCCGCCCGCGCCACGCCGCGCACGAGGCCGATCTCGCCGCGCGAGCCGTCCCGATACTGGGTGTTCGCGGGCGCGCGGGCCCGGAGGCTCTGCGATGCGCCGGGATACGCGTACGCCCCGCGACGGCCGACCTCCGCGCGGTACATCGGCCGGGCCGTCGCCTCGAAACCGACCTCGATCGACGCGAGCGCCCATCCCGCGGGCAGCTTCACGGCGAACGGCGCGCGCCCGCCCGCGGGAAGCGGCTCCGCCGGCACCTCGACCCATTCGGCGACGTGCCGGCTGAACTCCTCCACCATGCGGAACTCGCCGCCCACGGCGGCGGCACCGATGCCCACGTGCGTCCAGTGCGGGTCGAGAATCGTGCGGCGGTGGCCGTCGTCGGGAGGAACCTCGGCCATCATCTGGGCATGCGCGTCGAGGAGGAGCGCGGGCACCTCGGCCTCCTCCACGTTCGCCCCCGTGCGCGTGAGCGTGCCGACGTTCTCCGAGTGATAGTCCACTCCGCCCGCGAGGCCCCACCGGAGATACGGCGGCCGGCCCGCCGTGTCCCAGTGTCCGGACGAGCGCGTCCGGGCCGTGTCGAGGCAGAAGGCGTCGCCGACGCGCGCGGCGAGGAGATCGTACGCGATGGGCGGCGCGCCCGCGGCTCGCCGCTGGGCGTTCAGGCGCGCGAGAAGTCGGGCCTTGGCCTCCGGAAAACGCTCCACGTATGCCGGTGTTGCGCGGTCCGCTCCCCGGCGGACCGTCGGGACCGGCGTCTCGCGGTAAAGGCGCGGCGCCGACGCGCAGGCCGCGGCGAGCAGGGCCGCGGCCCACGGGAAACTTCCCTGCGCGACGGGAGACCGGGGCACCGTAGAATCCTACGGCCTGATGATCCGTTTCGGCACTTCCGGCTGGCGAGCTGTTCTCGGGGAAGAGTTCACGTTCCCGAACGCGCGGCGCGTCGTGACGGCGATCGCACGGGTCGCGAAGGCTTCGGGCGGCGCTTCCTCGGGTCTCGTCGTCGCATCGGACACGCGCTTCTTGAACGAACGGTTCGTGGATCAGGCGGCCCGCGTCCTCGTGAGAGAGGGCGTCCGCCCTCTCCGCGCCGACCGGGACGCGCCCACCCCCGTCGTCGCGTTCACGATCCCGCGCCTCGGCGCGGCCGGCGGCGTGAACTTCACCGCGTCGCACAACCCGCCCGAGTACAACGGCATCAAGTACTCGACGGCCGACGGCGCGCCCGCGCTGCCCGACGTCACGGCGCGGATCGAGGCCGAAATCGCGAAGACGACGGACGCCGACGCCGAGCCGGCGCCAGCCGCGGCAGCGGAAGCGATCGACCCGCGCGGCCCCTACCTCGAACGGCTCGCGACGTTCGTGGACACCGTGGCCCTTCGGAAGGCGAACCTCCGCGTGGCCGTCGATCCGCGCTTCGGCACGTCGCGCGGGTACCTCGACGTCTTCCTGAAAGACGCGGGCGTGGACGTCGCCCTCATCAACGGGCACCGCGATCCGTACTTCGGAGGCCTTTCGCCGCAGTGCGACGAGAAAAACCTCGCCTCGCTCGCAAAGGTGGTCGTGTCCGAGAAGCGCCGTCTCGGCCTCGCGACGGACGGCGACGCGGACCGCTTCGGCATCCTCGACGCCGACGGCCGCTACATGGACCCGAACCACTGCCTCATGCTCCTCGCGGACCTCCTTCTCTCGCGGAGGAAGCCGGCCGACGGCCGCGGCGTCGCGCGCTCGGTCGCGACGACGCACGGGCTCGACGCCGTGGCGAAGGCGTACGGCGCCCCCGTCTTCACGACGCCCGTCGGCTTCAAGTACATCGGAGAGCTGCTTCTCAAGGACGCGATCATCCTGGGCGGCGAGGAGTCCGCCGGCTTCACGATGGCCGGCCACGTGCCCGAGAAGGACGGCCTCCTCGCGGGCCTTCTCCTCGCCGAACGCGTGGCCGCGACGGGCGAGACGCTCGCGAGCCTTCTCGCGGCGCTCTTCCGGCGCGTCGGGCCGTTCTACCCGAAGCGCGCGGACGCGCGCCTCGACCCCGCGCTCGCGGGGGCGCTGAAGAAGCGGCTCGCCGAGAACCCCGACGAATTCGCGGGGCTGAAGGTGCTGTCGATCGACCGGACCGACGGGCAGAAGCTGCTGCTGGGCGACGGCCGCTGGATCCTCTTCCGGCCGTCGGGGACGGAACCGGTCGTGCGGATTTATGCGGAATCTGCGGACGAGAAAGAGACAGATCGGCTTCTGGAAGCAGCAAAGAAATATGTGCTTCAGAGTTGAAGAATAGAAGGGCCTACATGTACAGCATCGAATCCATTCACGCCCGCGAAATCCTCGACTCCCGCGGCAACCCGACGGTCGAGGTCGAGTGTCTTCTCGAGAGCGGCGCGTCGGGGCGGGCGGGCGTGCCGTCCGGCGCATCCACCGGCTCGCGCGAGGCGCTGGAGCTGCGCGACGGCGACAAGAAGCGCTATGGCGGCAAGGGCGTCCTTACGGCCGTCAAGAACGTGAACGAGACGATCGCGCCCGAGGTTCTCGGGATGGACGCGCGCCAGCAGGCCGAGATCGACCACCTCATGATCGACCTCGACGGCACCCCCATGAAGACGAGCCTCGGCGCGAACGCGATCCTCGGCGTCTCGATGGCCGTCTGCCGCGCCGCGGCCGAGGCCTGCGCCCTCCCCCTCTTCCGGTACATCGGCGGAACCGGCGCCGTGACGCTGCCCGTCCCGATGATGAACGTCGTGAACGGCGGGGCGCACGCAGACAATCCGCTCGACATCCAGGAATTCATGCTCGTGCCCGCCGGCTTCCGGTCCTTCCGCGAGGCGCTTCGGGCCGGGGCCGAGATCTTCCACACGCTGAAGGGAATCCTCAAGGGCAAGGGCCTCGCGACGGGCGTGGGCGACGAGGGCGGCTTCGCCCCGAACATCGAGTCCACGCGCGCGACGCTCGACCTGCTCGTGGACGCGATCTCGAAGGCGGGCTATCGCCCGGGCGAGGACGTCTTCCTCGCGCTCGACTCCGCGGCATCGGAGTTCTTCGAAAAGGGCGCGTACGCGCTCGAGGGGAAGAAGACGTCTCCCGAAGCCATCGTCAAGTTCTACGAGGCGCTCGTCGCGAGCTACCCGATCCTTTCGATCGAGGACGGCTGCGCGGAGGGCGACAAGACGGGCTGGAAGCTCCTCACCGAGAAGCTCGGCTCGAAGATCCATCTCATCGGCGACGACAACTTCGTCACGAACCCGAAGATCCTGAAGCAGGGCATCCAGGACGGCATCGCGAACGGCCTCCTCGTGAAGCTGAACCAGATCGGCACGATCACCGAGACGCTCGAGGCCGTGCGGATCGCGCAGACGGCGCGGTACGTCACGGTCATCTCGCACCGCTCGGGCGAGACGGAGGACACGACCATCGCGGACCTCGCGGTCGCCGTGAACGCGGGCTTCATCAAGACGGGCTCCCTCTGCCGCTCCGAGCGCGTCGCCAAGTACAACCGGCTTCTGCGCATCGAGGAGGATCTCGCCGAGACCGGCGTCTATCCGGGCCTCGCCGCGAAGAAGGCCTGAGCCAGCGGTATCCCCTCAGGGGTTCGGGCCGAGCGTGAGAAGGTACGCGACGTAGGTGTGGGTGCAGTCGCAGCCGTGGACGGCGCGGCCCGCCGAGAGAAGGACGTGGCTCTTCTCCCCGAGGTCGAGGATCAGCCCGGCGTTGAAGTGGACCTCCGGGCCTCCGACCTCGGTGGAAGGCGACTGGTAGTAGACCTCGACACCGGGCGAGAGGAGGCTCGTCGCGTGGACCTGGAGCTGCCATCCCGCGAACCAGTAATTGCGGTTCCCGGCGCCGGGGTTGAGCCAGTAGCCGCCGCCGCCGTACGTGGTCCACGCCCCGACGCTCTTCTGGACCCAGACCGGCAGGAAGGCCCGCACGTGGCCGGCGCCGAGCCCGCGGCCCGCGTCGCCGGACGGGAGCTCGACGAGGGGAAACGTGCCGATCTGCGGGCGCCCCTCGGTCTCCTCGACGAACCTGTATTTCGCGCCCAGCTCCACGTCCCCGAGGCCCCACGTCGTCGTGCCGTTTTCCGGGCGCGCGTAGCCGAGCGGAACGATGAGGTGCAGCTGGAGGCCCGGGGCCGCGCCATAGTTGCTCTCGAAGTGCGGCGCGTCGCCGAAGCGATCACGCCCTTCGGTCGCGCGCGTTCCCGAAAGGTACAGCTCCCAGTGGTGGAGCGGCACCGGCTCGGGGTCGTCCGTCGTGTAGGGCGGCCCGGCCCTCGAAGCGAGCGGGAGGAGGAGGGAAGCGAGGGAAAGGAGCGACAGATGGCGGCCCGGCCGGCACATGGCGGGAGCATGAGACCACGGATGGAATTCGCCTTGTCGAAGATAAGGCTGACGCCCGCGCGGTTTTCGCGCAAAAATGGCCCATGCGGTTCGAACGCGTCGTCGGCGGCGAGGGCCCTCCCCGGATCGTCGGGGTGAAGAGGCTGCCCGCGCCGGGGCGGCGGGAGAAGCCGCGCCCGCTGCCCGAGCTCGTGCCCGAAACGCCGGCGCCGGCCTCCGGCGCGCGTCCCGACGCCAGGCACGTGAGGTCCACGTCCTACGTCGCCGTTTCGCTCCTTTTCTCTGCGCTCGTCTTCGGGTTCTTTCTCGTGAGCGAACGCGGACTCCTTCAGGTGAGGCGGCAGCGCCAGGAGCTCGCGCTCATGCAGGCCCAGGTCGCGGAGCTGGACGCGGACAACCGGAAGCTCGAAGCCGAGGTCGAGGCGCTCAAGAACGACCCGATGGCCGTCGAGAAGATCGCCCGCGAGACGCTCAACCTCGTGAAGCCCGGAGAGGTCGTCCTCATCCTGCCCGAGGGCTGGCAGGCCCGTGTCAGGCCGCCGGAGAGTGCGCCCTTTCCGGCGACGGCGGCGCCGAAGAGCCCGTAGGCGCCTTCGGGGACGACACTTCGACGCCCATCCTGGAGAGAAGCCCCTCTGACCAGAGCGTGAGCTGCTGCCTTTCCTTCGCATTGAGCTCTTTCGCGATGCGGTTGTACGTGGCCAGTAGCTTCCGAGGGTCGGACATGCACTCGATCAGCTTCGCCCGGCCCTCGCGTTTCTCGATGGCGACCGCCATCTCGTAGCCCACCGTGTACCAGGGCCCCTGGATACCGAAGAACGAAAAGGCCCGCTCGTTGATCTCGTCCTCGGTCTTCAGCCTGCCGTCGATGACGTCCAGGAAGAACTTCTCCAGGGCCTTCAGGTCCTTGCCGACGTTTTCCATGTCGTGGTCCCAGCGAGCCCTTTCCTTCCGCGGGCTCACGGCATGAGGATGCACGTCTGGCGAGCCGGCGGCCGCCAGCATGGCGAAGCCTTCGCCGAACGCCCCCATCCATTCGACGGCCTTCCGGGCGCCGGGCGACAGGACCGAAGGGCCG
Source organism: Thermoanaerobaculia bacterium (assembly GCA_041482235.1). Taxonomy (GTDB): domain Bacteria; phylum Acidobacteriota; class Thermoanaerobaculia; order UBA5066; family UBA5066; genus Fen-183. The sequence goes on from JBGPDK010000129.1 coordinate 6,118, forward strand.
TTCGTCCGGGGCGTGACACTCGCATAGCCGATGTGGTGGAGCTCGTGCGCGACGGTGTTCGCGAACTTCGCCGCCGCCACTTCGGGATCGAGGTAGAGAAAGATCGCCGGGTCGCTCAAGACCTCGAAGACGAAGCTGTTGGTCAGCGGTTTGATCACGAGATACACCTTCGCTCGGATGGTCGCGTCTTCCGGAAGGTAGGGAAGGACGCGGCGGGCCGCCGCCACGAGGTCCTCCTTCGCCCAGGCGTCCAGCGTGCGGCGCAGGGCCGGCGCTCGCCGAGCGAGCTCCTCGGAGAGGACGAACTTCCTGAAGTCGTCGTCGGTGAAGTCCCGATGAAGCGAGGCCTCGCGCTTCTTCAGCCGCACGTATGGCTCGCTTGAGAAGATCCGCTGCCAGGCGAGATCGCCGGGGCCCGCCGACGCCTTCTTCGCGGCCAGGGCCGCGAGGACGGCGTCGGCCTCGCTCGTGTCGACGGCGAGCTGGATCCGCTCGCGACCGCCGGCTGGCGCCGCAACGGCCGCATGGCCAAGCGACACAAGCGCGGCAGAAACGACGAGTGCAAAACCCGCGCGCATGGCGCCTCCCTTCAGCCGACTTCCTTCAGCGCCTCGGCCACCTCGGCCGCGTGCTCTCGAGGCGAGACCGACTCGTAGATCTTCGCGATCTTCCCTTTCGAGTCGATGAGGAACGTTCTCCGTTTCGCGAAGCCGAACGCGAGGTCCACGCCGTAACGCCGGATCACCCTGCCTTCCGGGTCGGCCAGCAGCGAAAACGTCAGCCCGTTTTTCTTCGCGAACCTGTCCTGCGCTTCGACGCTGTCTTTCGACACGCCCACGACCGCCACGTCCTTCGGATATCTCGGGCCTTCGTCACGGAAGGCCTTCGCCTCGATCGTTCAACCGGGAGTGTCGGCCTTCGGAAAGAAGTAGAGGACGACGCGCTTGCCCCGGAGGTCCGAGAGGCGCAGGGCCTTGCCTGCCTGGTCCTTCAGCGAGAAGTCGGGTGCGGCGTCGCCGGGCTTGAGCGTCGTGGACGAGAAGAGTCCCATGGGTATCAGCCTCCTCGTCCAGAGTAACAAGTCGGGCCGCCTGACTGGTTCATCAGCATCTCCTCGCGTAGAGTAAGGTTCGACTTGGAGGAGACCCCATGGCGGCGAAGAAGCAGCTCCCGAAGAAGCGGACGGTGAAGAAGGCCCCCCAGAAGGACGGCTTCGTCTATTCGAATCCGTTCCCGAAGGGAGAGGACACGGCGTCGTACCGCCTCCTCACGAAGAGCTACGTGAGGACGGCCCGTTTCGGCGGCAAGACGGTCGTCGTCGTCGACCCGCGGGCGCTTTCACTCCTCGCCTACGAAGCAATGCGCGACGTGTCGTTTCTTCTCCGGCCCAAGCATCAGCACCAGGTCGCCGCGATCCTCCAGGATCCCGAAGCCTCGCCGAACGACCGCTTCATGGCGACGACGCTGCTTCGCAACGCGGCCGTCTCCGCGAACTTCGTGCTGCCGTTCTGCCAGGACACGGGCACCGCGACGATCGTCGCGTGGAAGGGCCAGCAGGTGTGGACCGGCGCCGACGACGCCGCATTCCTCTCGAAGGGCGTCTTCCAGACGTACACCGGAGAGAACCTCAGGTACTCGCAGACGGCCGCGCTCACGATGTACGACGAGGTCAACACGGGGAACAACCTGCCCGCGCAGATCGACATCTACGCGACAAAAGGCGACACGTACAAGTTCCTCTTCGTGGCAAAGGGTGGCGGGTCCGCGAACAAGACGTACCTCTTCCAGGAGACGAAGGCTCTCCTGAACCCCGCGAGCCTCGAGGCGTTCCTCGTCGAGAAGATGAAGAGCCTCGGCACGGCCGCCTGCCCGCCGTACCACATCGCTTTCGTCGTCGGCGGCACGTCGGCCGAGGCCTGCCTGAAGACCGTCAAGCTCGCGTCGACGGGGTACTACGACTCCCTCCCGACGACGGGCGACAAGTTCGGCCGCGCGTTCCGCGAACCCGGCCTCGAGAAGAAACTCCTCGAGAAAGCGCAGGGCCTCGGCTTCGGAGCGCAGTTCGGCGGCAAGTACTTCGCGCACGACGTGCGTGTGATCCGCCTCCCGCGACACGGCGCGTCCTGCCCCGTCGGAATGGGCGTCTCGTGCTCGGCCGACCGCAACGTCCTCGCGAAGATCGACGCGAAAGGCCTCTGGCTCGAGGAGCTCGAGCGTCACCCCGAGGAGCTCCTCCCCGTCCACGCCGGTGCAAGGGGTCACGAGGGAATTGTCCGGGTGGACCTGAACCGGCCAATGAAGGAGATCCTCGCGGAATTGTCGAAGTACCCCGTCTCGACGCCGCTCGCGCTCAAGGGCCGGCTCGTCGTCGCGCGCGACATCGCGCACGCGAAGCTCAAACAGCGGCTGGACGAAGGGAAGGACCTGCCGCAGTACTTCAAGGACCATCCCGTCTACTACGCGGGCCCCGCGAAGACGCCGACGGGAAAGCCGTCAGGCTCGTTCGGCCCGACGACGGCCGGCCGCATGGACTCGTACGTCGACCTCTTCCAGTCGAAGGGCGGGTCGATGGTGATGATCGCGAAAGGCAATCGCAGCCCGAAAGTGACCGAAGCGTGCCAGAAGCACGGAGGCTTCTACCTCGGCTCCCCGGGCGGACCCGCCGCGCTCCTCGCCGAGGAGAACATCAAGAAGGTGGAGGTCCTGGAGTTTCCGGAGCTCGGCATGGAGGCCGTCTTCGCGATCGATGTCGTCGACTTCCCGGCCTTCATCCTCGTGGACGACAAGGGAAACGACTTCTACCAGAGAATCAAGTAACCCTCATCTGTCCGTCCCTTGACTCACGGGGACCGTACCGCTATCGTCTCCATCCCTGTCGCGGGGTGGAGCAGCCTGGTAGCTCGTTGGGCTCATAACCCAAAGGTCGCAAGTTCAAATCTTGCCCCCGCAACCAATGAAATCAACGGGCTAGCTTTCACGGGCTAGCCCGTTTTTCTTTCTCTGTCCGAGGTTTGTCCGGGATTTAAGATTTCATCGGGCTACGGAGAGCGACGACAGGTGGTTTGAGGGTGAGTAAATCGGTCATCGACGTGTCGGAGCTGACGCGCCGCTTCGGTGCCAAGACGGCCCTGGCCTCGGTGAGCTTGTCCATGCCACGCGGGGCGGTCTACGGCCTCGTCGGCGCAAACGGAGCCGGCAAGACGACGCTCATCAAACATATTCTGGGTCTGCTGCGAGCGGAAAGCGGCTCGGTGCGCGTCTTCGGCCTCGATCCGGTCGCCGATCCGGTCGGCGTGCTGTCGCGGATCGGATATCTATCCGAGGAAAACGACCTCCCCGGCTGGATGCGCGTCGACGAGCTCATTCGTTATTCGCGAGCCTTCTAT
>JBGPDK010000130.1:0-9497 GCA_041482235.1 Thermoanaerobaculia bacterium
CCGGATGGTCCATCACGCCGGCGGGCATACGGGAGCGCTTCGAGGCCACCGCCGGACTCGATCCGATTTTCCGCACGAACGATGGCTCCAACTCGCCGAATGCAGACGTCGTGACTGCCGAGGCGCGTCGAAGCGCCTACAGCATGCTCCTGAGCAAGGGCCTCATCCGTGTCGGCATCGGCATTCCGGCCGACGCCGAGTTCACGCTCGACGCGGTCGACGATCCTTACGGGTTCGCGAGCAGCCACGAGCTCTCACTCTTCCGGCGTCCGCTCCCTTCCACGAATCTGGCGTTCCTCAGCACGGTCATGTTCGACGGCCGTGAGACGTTCCCCGGGCAGACGATCGCCTTCGACCTCTCGGACCAGGCGAATGGCGCCACGATGGGGCACGCCCAGGCGAGCGTTCCGCTTTCGACCGAGCAGCGCGAGCAGATCGTGGCCTTCGAGACGGGGCTGTTCACGGCCCAGGTCTACGACGTCGCCGCGGGAGATCTCCGCGGTCAGGGGGCGACGGGCGGACCGAAGGCTCTCTCGAAGCAGGATTTCTACCTCGGGATCAACGACCCGCTGGGGCTGAATCCCAAGGGAATCCCATTCAGCCCGATCATCTTCACCGACTTCGCGGCCTGGGCCAGGTTGCAGAACAGCCATGGTGACGACGCCGACGAAGAGGACGAGGGACGAACTGCGGCGCGGCTGGCCGTGTCGCGGGGCGAGGAGCTCTTCAACGGCAGGCGGATCAACATCACGGGAGTCAAGGGCCTCAACGACGACCTGGGGGTCCTGAGCATCCCGGGCACGTGCGGCACGTGTCACGACTCGCCGAACGTCGGCAATCACTCGGTACCAGCGCCGCTCGACATCGGTCTCGCCGACGCCTCGCGCCGGACACCCGACATGCCCCTCTACACGCTGAAGAACAAGGCCACGGGACAGATTGTTCAGACGACCGATCCCGGGCGAGCCCTCATCACCGGCAAGTGGAAACACATCGGCCGGTTCAAGGGCCCGATCCTGCGCGGCCTCGCGTCCCGGGCGCCCTACTTCCACAACGGCTCGGCCGCCACGCTCGTCGACGCGGTCCGGTTCTACAACGACCGCTTCAGCATCGGGCTGACGGATGGAGAGGTCTCGGATCTCGCCGCGTTCCTGCGAGTCCAGTGACGGAGCCTCAGGCCGGACCCGCGAGGCTCACCGCTCGATCACGTAGATGTTCCCCGACTTCTTGTGGATGTTGAAGAAGATCCTCTTGGCGTCGCGGGTCCAGGAGGGATAGTCGAGGAAGAAAGTGCCAGCCTGCTGGACGGGCAGCTCCCGGACGCGGCCCGTCGAGACCGAGACGACGCAGAGCCTGTGGTGGTCGCGCAGGAAGAGGATCTCGTCGGGGTTCACGGGGGACCAGCGGGGATGCGAGTCCTCGGACTCGCCGTTCGTGAGCCGCCTCGGTGCGCTCCCGTCCGCCGGGACGATCCACAGCTCCCGCGTCATCTCCTTTTGAACCTGCGCCACGAGGGCGCTTGCGTCCCCGGACCACGTGGCGTCCCCCACGTCCCCGGTCGCGCCCGGCACCGCGCCGAGGCGACGGACCGCGCGTGTTGCGATCGTGTACAAGGAGAGGCCCGGGGAATCCGATGCGGGGAAGGCCAGCGTGCTCCCATCGGGAGAGAAGGAGGCCGTGCCGGTCGTGCGAACACCGGTGTCGACTCCCGAGACGCTGCCGAGCTGGTGAATTCGAATCGTCCCCCCGAGGACGTAGGAGACCTGCCGGCCGTCCGGGGACCAGTGGGCGCCGCCGGCTCCACCCGGCGAAATCTGCTCGCGGAACCTGCCGGAGAGGTCGAGCGTCCAGATGGCGAGCTGACCCGTGGGATCCGATTGTGCGAGGAGCATCTTCCCGTCGGGCGAGAGCTCGGGGCGCTGCTCCAATGTCGTCGCGGAGCTGACCTGGCGCAGCGCTCCTGAAGGAAGCGACAGCTCCCAGATGTCGCCGTTCGTCCTGGTCGTCGCGAACGCGATGTACCTGCCGTCGCGGCTGACCGCGGCATCCACGTCCTGGCCCGCGCCCAGGGTGATGCGCCGAGGAGAGCCGGCGGCCCGGCCGTGAGAGACCGGAAGCTCCCAGACGTTCGTGACGGTGTCGAAGGCGGAGTAGACGATGGATCGTCCGTCGGGAGACCAGGAGGGGTGGAGGACGAAAGTCGCCCCGTGCGTCAGCTCCACCGGCGCACCGCCCGCCGCGGGGACGGCGCGCACGTTGGTGACGCCCCTGAGCCCTGAGCCGTACGCGATCCATCTCCCGTCGGGAGACCAGCTCGGCTGATAGTCGAACTCGGCGTCCTGGGTGAGCCGCGTGGGCTGACCGCCCTCCGAAGAGATCGTCCAGAGGTCCCACTGCGCGCCTCGACTCGACTGGAAGACGACGCGCTTCCCGTCCGGCGACCAGGCGGGGTAGTAGCCGTCTTCCACGAGCTTGACAGCCGTCCCGCCCAGCGCGGGCACGATGAAGAGATCCCCGCCCCGTCCATCCACCAGCTCCGTGAGCGCATCCTGGCCGATCGCGAAGTTGAGCCGCCCCCCGTGATCGCGAGCCGAGCAAAAGGCGAGCTTCGTTCCGTCGGGAGACCAGGCTGGCTGCGCTTCGTCGGCATCGGTCGCGGCCACCTGGATCGGCGCCCCGCCGCCGCGCGGCTGGACGACGATGTCCAGGTTCCCGCGCTCGTCCGTGACGTACGCGATGAGCTTGCCATCGGGCGAGAAGGCCGGTTGCTCCTGCAGCCCGGGCGAAAACGTCGCCCGCGTGAGTCGCGGCGGGGCCTCGGTGCGCCCCGGGCCGCGGAGCCGAAACGCCAGGCCGGCGGCGAGGAGTGAGAGGGCGACGCCGAGGAGCACGAAACCCGTGCGCGTGAGGGCCCGCCTTCGCGGCTCCGCCACCGCCGCTGCCGCCGGGCCCGGCGCGGACGCCGAGGAAAGGTGCGTCGCCATCTGCGCCAGATCCCGCGCCAGGTCTCTCGTCGAGGCATAGCGCTCGTCGGGGTCCTTGGCCAGGCAGCGCTCCACGATCCATCGCAGGGGCTCCGGTGTCGCCCGCGCTGCCGAGGCCAGCGGCTCGGGCTCCTCCCGAAGGATGGCGGTCAGCGTCTCCGGCAGCGTCGGGCGCTCGAACGGGCGGCGCCCGGCTGCCATCTCGTAGAGCACCGTTCCGAGTGAAAACTGGTCCGAGCGGAAGTCCAGCGGTTTGCCGATTGCCTGCTCCGGTGACATGTACGCCACCGTTCCCATCACCATTCCCGGCTCCGTGCCCCCCGAGACGGTCGGCGAGTGCGACGCTTCGCCCGACGCCTCCGGAGGACCCGAGAGCTTGGCCAGACCGAAGTCCAGGATCTTCACAAAGCCGTCCGGCGTCACCATCAGGTTCTCGGGCTTCAAATCCCGATGCACGATCCCGGCCGCGTGGGCCTTTGCCAGCCCCTCCGCCACCTGCGCCGCCACCGAGAGAATCTTCTTCGTGGGAAGTGGCCCGCCGGCGAGCAGCTCCCGCAGGGTCGAGCCCTCCACGCGTTCCATGGCGATGTACGAGACGCCGCCCTCGCTGCCGATCTCGTAAATCGTCACGATGTTCGGGTGGTTCAGCGCCGAGGCGGACCGCGCCTCTTTCTCGAACCGCTTGAGCCGTTCCGGGTCGCCGGCCAGCCCTGCCGGCAGGACCTTGACCGCCACGTCCCGCCCGAGCCGCGTGTCCCGGGCCAGGTAGACCTCGCCCATCCCGCCCGCGCCGAGCGGGCCAACGATCTCGAACGGTCCGAGCCGGGTGCCTGGATTCAAGCGGCTACACCATAGCCCGTGACTTCGCGCTCGCCATCACGAAGATGAAGACGCACCCGATCCTGGCATCGGCTTCTTCCGCAAGCGCAGCCGGATGCGGAACAGCTCGACGTAGGCCTGGGCGCCCCCGAGCAGGGTGACGCGCGAATCGGGGGAGTTGAACCACAGCACGGGCACCTCGGCGATCGGATAGCCGAGCTCCCGCGCGAGGACGAGCGCCTCCACGTCGAAGGCGAAGCGGTCGACCTGGGCGCGGGAGAAGATCTCCCGCGCGGCCACCCGCGTGAAGAGCTTGAAGCCGCACTGCGTGTCACGGATGCCCGGCAGCAGCAGCAGGCGCACGATCCGGTTGAAGAGCTTGCCCAGAGCCCTTCGATAGAGGGGCTGCCCCTCCTTCACGAGCGACTCGTCCAGGGCGCGCGAGCCGATCGCGACCGGCGCGTTCGCGGCCGCGAGCTTCTCCCACTCGTAGATGGGCGTCGAAAAATCCGCGTCCGAGACGAGCACGAAGCGGCCCGCGGCTTCGAGGCTGCCGACGCGTACCGCGAAGCCCTTGCCGCGGTTTTTCGGCAGGCGCAGGACGCGCAGATCGAGCCCGTAGCGGCGCCCCGCCTCTTCCGCGCGCGCGGCCGTCGCATCGGAGGAGCCGTCGTCCGCGACGAGCACCTCGACGCGGGGCGCGGACGGGCGGGCGGCGAGATAGGCCGCGATTGCTCCGAGGGACGCGGCGATCCGCTCCTCCTCGTTGAAGGCGGGGATGACGATCGACAGGTCGATCCGCCGTGCAGCCTCCCTGCGGGCGGGCGCGGGCCGCGTTCCGAACGCGGGGATCCCGGGCGTCACCGTCATGCCGGCCGAGCCTCGTAGACGAACTGGTAGCCGAAGAGCGTGGGCCAGAGGCGCGCGGCAGCGAGGGAAGCGCCGCGCACGAGCCCCGCGAGAGGGGGCCGGCCAAGCGCGGGAAGCGCCAGCTCGACCGGCATCGCGGTCGCGTCGATCGACAGGACGCGATACCCGTTCTCCTCGAGGAGGGCGCGTCCCGTGGCCCTCGTGAAGAAGCGCAGGTGCGTTCGGTCGAGAATGCCGCGGGGAACATAGGAGAAACGGCCGAAGAGGAGGCCGAGCCGCACGGTGACGTTCGCGACGTTCGGCAGCGAAAGCAGGAGAACACCGTCCGGCGTCAGGAGGCGCCTCAGAGAGCCCAGCAGGAGTTCGGGACGCGGCAGATGCTCCAGGACGTCGCCCGCCACGATCACGTCGAAGCGCTCCTTCCACGGCCCGGAGATTCCTTCGAGGAGGTCGCCGGTCACGGGCGCGTCGAAGAACTCAGCGCCCTCCTTCGCCGCCTCGGGGTCGAGCTCGACACCGGCCAGGTACCGGCACGCCGGACGGACGCGCCGCGCGAGGAGCCCGGCGCCAAAGCCGAGGTCGAGAACGGCGAGGTCCTTTCCGCGGGCGAGGACTTTCTCGAGGAGGAGCACGTGCGAAGACCCCGGGATCTCCTTCCAGGGATAGCGCTGCGCCTCGAGGGATGCGGTGTCCTTCAGAGCGGCGCCCTCTGCGCGATCGGAATCCGGCGGCCGCTTCCAAACGCCTTCGCGGACACCTTGAGGCCGGGCGCCGCCTGGTTGCGCTTGTACTCGGCGCGGTCCACCTGACGCGCGATCTTCTTCACGAGGGCGAGCGGGGCTCCCGTTCGCCGCGCGGCCGCCTCGACGGAAAGATTCCGCTCCACGAGGCTCTCGAGGATCGCGTCGAGGCGCGGGTACGGCGGAAGGGAATCCTGGTCGGTCTGCCCCGGCCTGAGCTCGGCCGAGGGCGCCTTCACAAGCGACGCCTCCGGGATGAGCGGGCGGCCGGCGCGCGCGTTGAGGTGCCGCGCGAGCGCGTAGACGCGCATCTTCGGAAGATCCGAGATCGGGGCGAGGCCGCCGCACATGTCTCCGTACAGCGTGCAATAGCCCACCGCGAGCTCGCTCTTGTTTCCGGTCGTGAGCACGAGCGGCCCCTTCTTGTTCGAGACCGCCATGACGAGAAGGCCGCGGAGGCGCGACTGCACGTTCTCCTCGGTCACGTCCTCAGGCAGGCCCTTGAAGAGGGGCGCGAGCGTCCTCCGCGCGCCCTCGAAGAGCGGGCCGATCGGCAGCACGTCGAAGCGGATGGCGAGGTTCCGAGCGAGGTCGCGCGCGTCCGCGATCGAGCCCTCGGAGGAATAGGGCGACGGCATCGCGAGGCCCGTCACATTTCCTTTTCCGAGCGCCTCGACCGCGAGAGCCGCGACGAGCGCGGAGTCGATCCCTCCCGAGAGGCCCAGGACCGCCGTCTTGAACCCGCATTTCGACGCGTAGTCGCGGATGCCGAGGACGAGCGCGCGCCGAAGCGACTCGAGGGGGTCGCCGTCGGCATCGTCGGCAAGGTCGCGCGCCTGATCTCCCGGGACCGGGACGACGCGCGCGACTCCCCGCCCGTCACGCACGATGTCGGCGACCACGAAATCCTCCTCGAAGAGCGCCGCGCGCGCGGCGACGCGCCCCCGGCCGTCGAGCACCATCGAGCCGCCGTCGAAGACGAGCTCGTCGTTGCCTCCCACGAGATTCAGATGCGCCACGGGCACCCGGCCGTCGCGCGCGTAACGGGCGAGCATCCGGCGTCTGAGGTGCGGCTTGCCCTCCGAGAAGGGGGATGCGGAGATCGCGACGACGAGCGTTGCCCCGCGCCGGAGCAGCGCTTCGCCCGGGTCGTCGCGATACAGGCGCCTCTCCCGCCAGAAGTCCTTGTCGTTCCAGAGGTCCTCGCACACGGGCAGCCCCAGCCGCTCTCCGCGGAACGGCAGCACGACGCAGCCGTCGCCGGGCTCGAACCAGCGGCCTTCGTCGAAAACGTCGTACGTGGGCAGCAGCGTCTTCTTCGCGAGAACGCGCACACGGCCGCCCTCGAGGAGAGCCGAGACGTTGTGGAAGGGTTTGCCGACGCGGTTCTTGTTCGGCGCGATCGTCCCCACGAGGAGCGCCGTCCTCCGCGAGCGGCGCGCGAGAAACGCAAGCGAGCGCGCCGCCTCCCGCGCGAAGGATGGGCGCTCGAGGAGATCCCGCGGCGGGTAGCCGCAAATCGCGAGCTCGGGGAACACGGCCAGATCCGCGTCCGCGTCTTCGGCCCTCGACAGGCCGTCGAGGATCCGCGCGGCGTTGCCCGCGAAGTCGCCGACGGTCGTGTCGATCTGGCAGAGCGCGAGGCGCACGGCGCTCCCTACGCGAGGCCGGAGAACTCGGAGGCCTCCACGGGCTCGACCGTGGTGCGCGACATGAGATCCGCGAGCGTCCGGCCGCGGCGATCGAAGGCGGCGACGAGGAGGGGCACGCCCGCGAGCGCGCCCGTCAGGAAAAAGCCGGTGAAGCGCAGAAACGCGGCGGCCAGCGTCGGAGAGCCGCCGTCCTCGGCGCGAATCCTCAGGTCGGCGAGAGCCATGCCCGGCGTCGTGCCCCAGACGAACGGGGCGAGGACGAGGAGCACGAGCGCGGCGAGCAGGAGGAAGGCCGCGAGCGGAAGGAACGCCGGAGGCGGGAAGCGCAGGTCGAGGAGGAGCGCGCCTGAGGCGAGCTCCACGGCGCCGACCAGCGCGAGGATGAGGAGATCGGCGAGGCCCGCCGCCACGCGCCGCGCGAACGCCACCGCCCGCGGCGCTTCGGGCTCCGCACCGGCGATCTCGGGCTCGTGGAAAACGCGCGCGGTGGGCCCGGACAGATCGCGAACGGCGTTTCCCGGCGCCGCCGCGGCCGGTGCCGGCTCTTCGGCGCGCACGGCCGCGCTGCCGTCTTCCGGGGGACCGAAGGGCGTCTCGGAGACGCTCGGAAAGAGCTCGAGCGTCGTTCGCGGCCCGGAGCGGCGCCGCGCGGGATCGGGAGCGAGAAGATGTTCGGCGAGCGGGTCGCGCGGGGGCTCGGACATCGCGCGTCCGTCCTCAGGGCCTGACGGAGAGGTGCTTGATGAGGATGCGGGACAGCAGGTCGGTCGCGCCGCGCGGGTATTTGCGGGCGAACCGCAGGAGGCGCTGCGCCTCGGCATCGCCCGGCCGGATGTCCGTGGCCTCCTTCACGGCGATCATCGCCTTCGGGATGTTGCCCGCCTGGAAGCTCTGCACGGCTGCGTTGTAGTACGCGTTGACGAGGTACTCCTCGACGTCCTGATTCTTCGGGTCGCCCTTGCGGAGCTCCCAGAGGAGCTTGATCGCGCTGTCGTAGTCGGCCTCGTTGTAGGACTTCGAGGCGCTCCTGAGCGCCTCGACCTGCTCGTGCGCGCGCTGCGCGGCCGCCGCCGCCTCCGCGTCCTGGGGACGGGCCTTCAAGACGGGATCCAGGTTCTTCAGCGCGTCGATGTAGCGGCTCGAGGACATCGCGGCGAAGCCGGCGATTCGCATCTCGTCGAGGGCCGCGGCGCTCGGGGCGGCGGGTCCCGGCGTCGGTGCCGCCGAGGACTTCATCTTCTCGATGCGCACGAGCGCTTCGGTGTGGCGCGGATCCGACTCGGGGAGCTTCGCGAGGACGAAGATCGCCTCGTCGATCCTTCCGGCGTCGAAGAGAGCCTGGGCCTTCTGGAACGCATCCTCCCCGGGTGCGCGGGGCACGCTCGGGCCGCCCCCCTTCACCGGCGAGGCGCCCGCGTTCTCCGGCCGCGAGGCCGGCCGGACGCGGAGGAACCAGTAGGTGCCGCTGGCGACGGCCGCGAGAAGAAAGACCGCCGCGCCGAGGAGGACGCGCACGTCGATCCGGCCCCTGCCTCTCGCCGGCGGGGCCTCCCCCCTGGAGTCCGCAAGCGCGAGCTCGAGGTCTGCCGCGCTCTCCGGAGACCTGCGCCGCACGCCCGAGTCCACCGCGAAGGAAGGGGGGCCCGGCGCCTCGATCTCGTGTCTCATGAATTCGGAGTCGCCGGCGCTGCCGGCGCCGCCGGCCTGCGGCCCGGAGCGCTCTCGCGGCGGCGCGAGGGCCACTTCGATCTGGTTGAGGTAGCCGCGTGCCGTGGCGTCGTTCTCGGAGACCGCGAGGACGTCGAGGAACTTGTTGCGCGCGCCCGCGAGATCGCCAGCCTCGAATTTCGAGACTCCCTCCGAGAGCAGGAGGTCGATCCTGCGCCCGGCCTCGGCCTGCGCCTCGCGTGCCGCGTCGATGCGGCGGCTCGCCTCCTCGTTCGAAAGATCGATGAGGAAGACGCGGCTCCAGAGGTCGATCGCCTCCTGCGTCGAGCCGCGCGAAAGGGCTTCGTCCCCCTGCTTGAGGAACTGCGCGATGCGCGCGTCGACCTGGGTGCCGGTCACGGCCCGGGACGAAGCCGCGGCAAGCGGTGGCATTTGCGGCGGCTCCCCGGCGGCCGCGGAGGCGAGCGGGGGAGCCGTGGAGGGAGCCGGAATCGCGCCCATGGCGCCGGCGCCGCCGACGGGCAGACTCAGGCGAAGGTCATCGAGACCGCCGCCAAACGGGTCGTCGGCCGGCGGGGACGGAGGCGCGGGCTCGAGCGCAGCCTCCGAAGGGGGAGCCTCCGGAAGCCTGTGGCCGGCCGCGCCTGCGGCGTCGTCGCCGAACACGAGGTCGTCGAGCCCGGCGGGGGGCGCCGCGGAAGGTGGCGGGTCGGCCGGGCCGCCGGGAAACGCATCCGGCAACTTGTGGCCCCCATCGGGAAGCG
>JBGPDK010000131.1:0-9474 GCA_041482235.1 Thermoanaerobaculia bacterium
CCGTCGCCGTTTTCGTCGCGAGCTCGATCATCCACATGTTCCTCGGTTACCACGCCGCCGACCACAAGAAGCTCCCCACCGAGGACGACGTGATGGCGGCGCTCCGGAAGTTCGACATCCCGCCGGGCGATTACATGATCCCCTGCCCCGGCAGCGCGAAGGCGATGAAGGATCCGGCTTTCATCGAGAAGTTCAAGGCCGGGCCGAGAGCGATGATGACCGTCATGCCCGGCGGCGAGATGAACATGGGGCCGCAGTTCGTCCAGTGGTTCCTGTACAGCATCCTCATCGGCATCACGGCCGCCTACATCGCCGGGCGCGCGCTACCACCGGGGGCGCACTACCGCGCGGTCTTCCGGTTCGCGGGCGCGACGGCGTTCTACGGATACAGCCTCGCGCTCTGGCCGATGTCGATCTGGTACAAGAGGTCCTGGGGGACGACGCTCCGGAGCACGATCGACGGCCTGATCTACGCGCTTCTGACCGCGGGCTTTTTCGGGTGGCTCTGGCCGAGGTGAGTGGCTAGCCGCAGGCCCGGATCCCTTCCTTCGCCGCCCATTGCCACACGGGGTCCCACGCGTGGTACACGCAGCGGACTCCTTCCACGAATTCCTCTTCGAGGGCCGCCGGGAAGCGCACGGCGGCCGTGCGCTCGACGGCGTCGCGCGCGGCCTCGCGCACGACGAGCCACTCGCGGGCGTATTCGTCGCGGCCCTCGTGGTAGGGGTCCACGCTGAACGTGAGGAGCGTCGGCAGGTTCTTCGGGCTGCGCTCCACGTCGAGGATGCGAACGGCCTGCAAGCGGTTGCGGCCGTTTGGATCCGTCAGGAACTCGCGCACCGCCACGTGGAGATCGTCGGGGTCGAAGTAGGCGAAGGCCATGAGCGCGTCGCACCGCACGGCCGGCTCGGCGTCGAGGAGAAGCTCGCGGATCTTCTCTGCGAGCGGCCGGAACGGTTCGAGACGTCCCGGGGTCTCGTCCTGAAGGCCCGCGAAGACGAAAAGGCCGGCGCGGCGGGTGTCGGGATCGGGGTCGACGAGCGCCTGCGCGACGAGGCCGACGGTCTCGTCGTCCACCGGAGCGCGCACGATCTGGTCGAATCTCAGCGTCTCGCCCTCCTCGGCGTATGGCGCGATGCGCCTGGTCAGGAGCTCGTAGATTCCCCGGTTCTCGGCCTCCGTCATGGCGCTTCACCCTTCTCCCTTTCGAACACGTTCAGGAAGTGACTCACGAAACGGTCTGCGACATCCGACAGCGCCGGCGGAGGTTTTCCCGGGGTTTCCCGTGAAAGTGACGTCACGCCACCGTCGGCGATCCCGCAGGGAATGAAAAGCGAAAACCTTGCCAGGTCGGTCGAGACGTTCAGGGCGGCGCCGTGCGTCGTGACCCAGCGAGACAAATGGACGCCGATCGCAGCCAACTTGTCGTTTCCGACCCAAATCGAGGCTTTCCTCTCCGGAACAGGGCTTCGAGCCGCCGTCACTCCGAAGTCGCGGGCGGTACGAATAAGTGTCTCCTCGAGGTCGCGCACGTACCGCCGCACGTCGCGCCGGCCGTGCGAGAGGTCGAGGACCGGGTACGCGACGAGCTGCCCGGGACCGTGAAAGGTGAGCTTGCCGCCGCGATCCGCGAGACGCAGCTGCACGCCACGCTGCAGGAGGAAGTTCTCCGTGACGAGCATCTCGCCCAGATCCGCGTTCCGGCCGGCCGTGATGACGTCCGTGTGCTCGAGGAGGAAGAGCGTCTCGCGCCCGCCCGCCTTCACGCGCGTCTCGGCCTTCTTCTGAAGAGCGAAGGCCGCATCCCAGGAGACCCGACCTTCGGGAAGGAGCGAGACGATGTCGAGCGCCCGGAGCATGGGAGATTCTAGCCGACGGAATCCAGCTCGCTCCAGGTGCCGCTCTCGAGCGTCGCCTTGACGACGTTCACGAACGCGTCGCCCTCGGCCCCGTCGATGAGCCGGTGGTCGAAGGTGAGCGCGACGTAGCCCATGGTCTTGATGGCGAGGGAATCGGAGCCGTCCGGCATCTCGACCACTTTCGGACGCTTCTCGATCGCGCCGACGCCCATGATGGCGACCTGCGGCTGGTTGATGACGGGCGTGGCGAAGAGCGAGCCGAACGACCCGTGGTTCGTCACGGTGAACGTGCCGCCCGCCACTTCGTCGGGCACGAGCTTCTTGGCGCGCGCTCGCGCCGCGAGGTCGTTCGCCGCCCGCGCGAGGCCCACGAGCGAAAGATCGTCCGCGCGCCGGATGACGGGCACGATGAGGCCCCAATCGAGCGAGACGGCGACGCCGAGGTTGACTTCGCGATGGTAGACGACGTCGTCGCCCACGATGGAGGCGTTCACGAGCGGGCGCGCCTTGAGCGCCGCGACCGCGGCGCGAAGGAGGAAGGGCAGGTACGACAGCTTCGTGCCGTACTGCTCTTCGAAGCGGGCCTTCACGCGGTTTCTGAGCTTCGCGATGCTCGAATAGTCGACCTCGAACACCGTCGTGACGTGGGCCGAGGTCTGCTTCGACTCGACCATCCGCTGCGCAATCTTCCTGCGCATCGCGCTCATCGGTTCGACCCTGACGCTGCTCCCGGACGGGAACGCGAGCGCAGTGGAGGAAGGCGCCGGCGCGCGCGCCGGAACGGGAGCGTCGGCGGGACGCGCGGCCAGCACACCAGCAGCCTCGACCGGGGCAGGGGAGATTTCCGGGGATTTCTGAGAAGGCGCGGGGGCGGACGCCGGCGCCGCCGCAGGCGGCGCTCCGCCGGCCAGAAACGCCTCGATGTCCTGTTTCGTCACGCGGCCCGAGATACCCGTGCCCGGAATTCGGGAGATGTCGACGCCCTTTTCCTCCGCGATCGCGCGGACGACGGGCGACGAGCGCCGCTTCCGCAGCTCTTCCTGGGATTCGCCGGGCCGGGGAGGGGATGAAGAAAGAGACGGAGACTGCTGAGAAGGCGCGGGAGGTTCCGGAACAGCCGGGGCCGGCGGTGTCGCGGGGGCGGCCGCTTGCACAACCTTCGTAGGATCTTCCGCCGGCGCTGCGGGGGCAGCGAGTACGGGGGATTTCTGAGAAGGCGCGGGAAGTGCCGGAACAGCCGGGGCCGGCGGTGCCGCGGGGGCAGCCGCCTGCACACCCTTCGTAGAATCTTCCGCCGGCGAAGCCGGCGGCGACACCGGCGCAGCCGGCGGCGCGGACACTTGCTCTCCGGCCTCCCCAAGGACTGCGACGACCGTGTTGATCGCGACGGTCTGGCCCTCGGGCACGAGGATCTCGAGGAGCGTGCCGGCGCCCGGCGAGGGAATCTCGGCGTCGACTTTGTCAGTGGAGATCTCGAAGAGGGGCTCGTCGCGCTTGACCGCGTCTCCGGGTTTCTTGAGCCACTTCGTGAGCGTCCCCTCGGCGATCGACTCGCCCATCTGCGGCATGATGACGTTGGTCGGCATGGTCTTTTCTCCGGTCGCTAGTAGCGCACGAGCTTTCGCGCGGCGGCAAGCAGGGTGTTCACGTTCGGGAGGAACGCCTCTTCCAGGGGGGGAGAGTACGGCACCGGTGTGTCCGGCGCCGTGACGCGCAGGATCGGACCATCCAGCCATTCAAACGCCTTCTCGGACAGCGTCGCGGCGATCTCGGCGCCGAGCCCGCCCGTGCGCGTGTCCTCGTGGAGGACGAGACACTTGCCGGTGTGCCTGACGGACGCGAGGATCGCCTCCTCGTCGAGCGGCAGGAGCGTCCTCAGGTCGAGCACCTCGGCCGACACGCCGTCCCTGTCGAGGATCTCGGCGGCCTCGAGAGCCGTCCAGAGCATGGCCCCGTAGGTCACGACAGTGAGGTCGCGGCCGCTCCTCCTGACGGCGGCCTTTCCGATCGGCACGACGTAGTCCTCCTCCGGCACCCGGTCCTTGACACGCCGATACAGGAATTTGTGCTCGAGAAAAAGGACCGGATCGTCGTCGCGGATCGCGGCCTTCAGGAGGCCCTTCGCGTCACGGGCCGTGGCGGGGGCCACGACCTTGAGGCCCGGCGTCTTCACGAAGTGCATCTCGGGGCTCTGCGAGTGATACGGCCCGCCGTGCACGCCGGCGCCCGAAGGCCCGCGCACGACCATCGGCACGCCGACGCCCGTGCGGTAGCGGTTCTTGGCCGCGAAGTTCGTGAGGAGGTCGAAGGCGCGCGAGATGAAGTCGATGAACTGCATCTCGGCGACGGGACGCATGCCGCGCATCGCCGCGCCGACGGCGGCACCCACGATCGCCTCCTCCGCGAGAGGCGTGTCGAGGACGCGCTCCTTTCCGAACCGGGCCTGCAATCCCTCGGTCACCTTGAAGGCGCCGCCGTAAACGCCCACGTCCTGGCCGAGGACGAAGACGCGCTCGTCGCGCTCCATCTCCTCGAAGAGGGCCTGGCGAATCGCCTCGAGGTACGAGATCTCGACGCCGGCGGTCTCGTCCGCCGCGAGAGTAAGCGTCGCGCTGCCCCGCGCGACACGCGGGTCGGCCATCAGAGGCCTCCCGTGAAGACGCCGGCGCGGGCCCGTTCGAGGATGCTCTCGTCGGCGTAGACGCCGCGGAAGGCGAGGGCCCGGTCCGGGAAGGGCGACGCCTCGGCGAAGGCGACGTCCGCGTCGAGCTGGCTCTCCACCTCGTCGTGGACCCGGCGCCGTTCGGCGGCCGGCAGCGCGCCCGAAGCCTCGAGCGCCGATTCGAGGCGTTGGAGCGGGTCGCGGGCGCGCCAGGCTGCGAGCTCCTTCGGGTCCACGTAAGCCTGCGCGTCGTGCTCGGCGTGGCCCGTCATACGGTACGTCTTGCACTCGAGGAGCGAGGGTCCGCCGCCCAGGCGCGCGCGGTTCACGGCGGCGCGGGCGACCTCGTAAACGGCGAGCGCGTCGTTGCCGTCCACGACCACGCCGGGGATTCCGTAGCCGACGGCCTTGTCGGCGAGCGTCCTCGCCGCGCACTGCTTCTCGTACGGCGTCGAGTACGCCCACCCGTTGAACTCCACGATGAGGACGAGCGGCAGTTTCTGGACCGCGGCGAAGTTGATGCCTTCGTGAAAGGCGCCCACGGAGGTGCCCCCGTCCCCGAGGTACGTCATTCCGACCGTGCGTCGCCCCTGCATGCGCTCGGCAAGGAGCATTCCCGAAACGACGGGGACGAGCGTGCCGAGCATCGCGATGGGTGAATAGACGCCCTTCTCCGGGACCGAGAAGTGGAGGTTTGCGTCCTTGCCGCCGGAGGGGGCCGTCGCCCGCGCCATGTACTGCGTGAGGATGTCGCGTGCCGGGATTCCCCGGGCGAGCACGGAGCCGAGGTTGCGGATGAGCGGCGCGAGAAGATCGCCTTCTTCCAGCGCGAACGCGCTTGCGACGGACGTCGCCTCCTGCCCGAGCGACCGGTACAGGCCCCCCACGACCTTCCCCTGCCGGTAGAGATTCACGAGCCTCTCCTCGAGCAGGCGGTTCAGCAGCATGCAACGGTAGAGATCGGCGAGGCGTTGCGGCGTGAGAGTCGTCGTCATGATGTGCGGAGCGCCGGAAGCGCGAAGCGAGCCGGATTATCTTCCATTCCCCCCGCACGCTTGACAGTCTGGGCGCCGCTCGCCTAGTCTCGCGCCACGATGAACGTCCCCGCCAGCGCCCGAAAGCGCACGACCGCGAAGAAGACGACGCCGCAAGGCGGGCAATGGGGCGTTCTGTAGATCGACGGCGTTCTCGACGATCACCACAGAGACACACCAGGGCCCGCCGGAAACGGCGGGCTCTTTCGTTTCGAGAGGAGCTCTCATGGCACTCCAGAATGACTCCCGGATTCCGGTGGCGGTCCTCGGCGCGACGGGCGCCGTCGGACAGCGCCTCGTCTCACTGCTCGACGGGCACCCGGGGTTCGTCCTCGCGGAGGTTGCGGCTTCCGAGCGGTCGGCGGGCAAGCGCTACGCCGACGCGACGCGCTGGTTTCTGCCGGGCGACATTCCGGCCGCGGCGCGCGACCTCGTCGTGATCCCGGTCGAAGCCCAGCTTTCCTCGCCCATCTGCCTCTCCGCGCTCGACGCCGCCGTGGCCGACACGGTCGAGCCCCTCCAGGCCTCGCGCGGGAAGCTCGTCGTCTCGAACACGAAGTCGTTCCGGATGAAGCCGGACGTCCCGCTCGTCATCCCCGAGATCAACGCCGACCACCTCGCGCTCCTCGACACGCAGCCCCACCGCGCCCAGGGCGGCGGAATCGTGACGAATCCGAACTGCTCGGTCGTCGGCCTCGCAATGGCGCTCGCTCCGCTCGACCGCGCGTTCGGCGTGGCGCGCGTGGTCGTCACGACGATGCAGGCCCTTTCGGGCGCCGGCTATCCCGGCGTGGCCTCTCTGGACGCATTCGGGAACGTGATTCCGTTCATCGACGGCGAAGAGGAGAAGATCGAACGGGAGCCTCGGAAGATCCTGGGCCGGCTCGTGAACGGGCGCGTTCTCGACGCCGAGTTCCCGATCTCCGTCTCCGTGAACCGCGTGCCCGTGCGCGACGGCCACACGGAGTCGGTCTTTCTCGACCTGAAGAAGAAGGCCTCTCTCGACGACGTGCGCGCCGCGCTGGACGGCTTCACGGGCGAGCCGCAGAGGCTGCGCCTTCCGTCCGCCCCGGCGCGGCCGATCGCGGTGAGCGACTCGCGCGACCGCCCGCAGCCCGCGCGCGACGTCGAGGCGGGGAATGGCATGACTGTGACGGTGGGCGGCCTGCGTCCCGACCCGGTCTTCGACGTGAAGTTCACGCTCCTCGTCCACAACACCGTGCGCGGGGCGGCCGGGGCGGCGCTCCTCAACGCCGAGCTGCTCGTGGCTCTGGGGCGGATCGCCGCGCGAACTCCCGTCCGATGACGGACGTCCTCAAGTTCGGCGGCACCTCGGTGGGGGACGGCGCGCGCATCGGCAAGGTCGCCGGTCTCGTCGCGTCGCGCGGGGGAGACCCGCCGGTCGTCGTGGTCTCGGCCATGGGGGGAGTGACCGATCTTCTCGTCGGACTGAAGAATTCTTCGAGTGGAAGAGATCGGGAGGCCGTCGAGGCCGCGAGAGCCATCCTCGCGGAACGACATCACGACGCGCTCGATGGTCTCGGACTGCCCCCCTCGGATCGGGATGCGGCGCGCGCCGCGCTCGAGGCCGAGCTTCGGCGAGTCGAGGAGCTCTGCTCCGGGATCTTCTTGCTCGAAGAAGTCTCTCCTCGGACGTCAGATGCGCTCCTGAGCCTGGGCGAGATGATGTCTTCCCGCCTCGTCTGCGCCGCGCTCCGCGCACGCGGCGCGGAGGCCGTCTGGATCGACCCGCGCGAGCTTCTCGCGACGGACGCGGCGCACGGGGCCGCGGTGCCTGACGAGAAGGAGACGGTGCGGCGCGTGTCGGCCCGCGTCGTCCCGGAGCTCGCGGCCGGGCGGACCGTCGTGACCGGCGGGTTCGTGGGCGCCTCGCCCGATGGCTCGACGACGACGCTCGGCCGCGGCGGGTCGGACTACTCGGCCGCGCTTCTCGGAGCCGCGCTCCACGACGCCGGGCGCGCCGTCTCACGGATCGAGATCTGGACGGACGTGGACGGCATCCTGACCGCTGATCCGGGCGTCGTTTCCGCGGCGCGCCTCGTGCCCGAGGTGAGCTCCGCCGAGGCGGCGGAACTCGCGTTCTTCGGGGCGAAGGTCCTCCACCCGGCCACGATCCGCCCCGCCATGGCGCGCGGCATCCCGGTCGCCGTGAAGAACACGTTCCGGCCGGAGTGTCCCGGCACGGTCGTGCGGCGGGACGCGCCCGGCGGCGGCGTCCGGGCGGTCGCGATGCGAAAGGGAGTGACGGCTCTCTTCGTGGGCAGCCCGCGCATGCTGCTCGCCTACGGCTACGCGGCCCGGGTCTTCTCGGTCTTCGAACGGCACCGCGTGTCCGTCGACGTCATCGCGACGAGCGAGGTGTCGATCTCGATCACGGTGGACGAGAAGGCTTCGCTCGCCCTCGTCGTCCGCGACCTCTCGGAGTTCGCCGAGGTTTCGCTCCTGCCGCATCTCGCGGTCGTGTCCGTCGTGGGCGGGGGCTTGCGCTCGACGGCCGGCGTCGCCGGCCGCGTCTTCTGCGCCCTCGGCGACGTGAACGTCGTCCTCATCTCGCAGGGCGCGTCCGACACGAACCTGACGTTCGTCGTCGACGCGAACGACGCCCCCGAGGCGCTTCGCCGGCTCCACAGGGAGTTCTTCGAATGAGAGCGCTTCTCGTCGGCTACGGAAAGATGGGAAAAGCGATCGAGGCTGCGCTCGTCGCCCGCGGTCACACCATCGCGGGACGACTCGGACGAGGAGAGATTGACCTCCCGTCCTGCGACGTCGCATTCGAGTTCACCGCGCCGGACGCCGCGCCGCGGGTCGTTCCGTTCCTCCTTTCGAAGAAAATCCCTGTCGTCTCCGGCACCACCGGCTGGGATGTGGCTTCGGCTTCACAGGTTGCTCGGGAGCAAGGGATTCCCTTTCTCCACTCCTCGAATTTCTCCCTTGGCGTCGCCGCGCTGCGGCGCGCCGTCGCCGCCGCGTCGGCCGCGCTCGCGCCGTTCCCCGAATTCGAGCCGGGAATCGTCGAACGGCATCATTCCGCGAAGAAAGACTCGCCTTCGGGGACCGCAAAGATGCTCGCCTCGACGCTCGAAGAGGTGTCGGGTCGCGCTGGCATTCCCATCGCGTCTCTCCGCCAGGGTGGAGTGCCGGGAGAACATCTGATTTTCTTTGAAGGTCAAGACGAGACCGTGGAGCTGGTGCACCGCGCCCGCTCCCGGGCGATTTTCGCGCAGGGCGCCGTGCGCGCGGCGGAGTGGATGCTGTCAACCGGCCGTCGAGGCCCGCTGAGCTTCGACGACTTCTTCAACGACGTTTCCCATGGAGAAAACGCGCCATGACGACACCAGCCGGGTCCCTCGACTCAAGACCTTCTAAGAATTCCCTCTTCTCCGGGGTCTTTACCGCGATCGTCACGCCGTTTCGCGACGACGGGACCCTCGACGAGGCAGGCCTCCGGCGGCTTGTCAAACGCCAGATCGCGGGCGGCGTCGCGGGCCTCGTCCCGTGCGGGACGACGGGGGAAGCCGTCACGCTGGACGCCGACGAGCACGAGCGCGTGGTCGCCGTAGCCGTCGAGGAGGCACGGGCGGCGGCGCGACGCGTGCGCGTCATCGCGGGCTGCGGCTCGAACGACACGCGCAAATCCCGGGATCTCGCCGAGCGGTGTCGCCGGGCCGGAGCCGACGCGCTTCTCGTCGTCACGCCGTACTACAACAAGCCGACGCCGAAGGGCCTCGTCGCGCACTTCTTGGCCGTCGCGGACGCCGGCAGGTTGCCGGTCATTCTCTACAACGTGCCGGGGCGCACCGGCGTCAACATGCAGCCCGAGACCGTGCTCGAGCTCGCGAAGGACCCGCGCATCGTGGCCGTGAAGGAGGCCTCGGGCAGCCTCGATCAGGCCTGCGAG
>JBGPDK010000132.1:0-9457 GCA_041482235.1 Thermoanaerobaculia bacterium
AGAAGACGATCGCGCGCGCGGACCATCGCCTCCTGCGTGCGCGAGGGCTCACGCGCTCGGGCGAGCGCATGGGGCTCGTCCTCGCGCCGGAGAACCGGCGCGCCCGCTAGGCCGCCACGGGAACGACGCCCAGCCCCGGCCCGTCCGGAAGGGCCCAGCGGCCGTTCGCAATCGAAAGTCCCTTGAAAGGGTCTCCCGCGAGAAGGAGATTCCCGTCGATGTCGAGCCAGTCGAAAAGCGGGGCCACGGCGACGCCCGCCGCGATTCCGAGCGACGACTCGATCATGCAGCCGAGCATCAGCTTGAGGCCCAGCGCGCGAGCCACCGCCGTCATCTCGTAAACGCGCGTGAGGCCACCCGACTTCGCGAGCTTCAGGACGACGCCGTCGAAGAGGCCTGCCTTTCCGGGCACATCGGAGGCGTGGAGGACGCCCTCGTCGCCCAGGATCGGAAACGTCGCGAGGCCCTTGAGCTTCGCCATCTCGCCGTCCATCGCCGCGGGCATGGGCTGCTCGAGATAGAGCGGCTTGACCCCGTTCAGCCAGCCGATCTTCTTCTTCGTTTCGTCCACGCTCGTCCAGCCTTCATTCGCGTCCACGGTGATGGGCTTGTCGGTGACCGAGCGGATCGCCGCGATGTTTTCCTCGTCGTTTGGAAGGCCGAGCTTGATCTTCAACCTCGGAAACGCGGCGGCTTCCCGGACCTTCTGCTTCATGACGTCCGCGGTGTCGATGCCGATCGAGAACGTCGTGACGGGCATGCGCTCCCTGGGGACCCCGAGAAGATCGTGAACGGGCCGGTTCAGCCTCTTGCCCTTCCAGTCCCACAGCGCGAGGTCCAGCGCGGCCACGACCTCGGTATCGGGCCCCGCCTCCTTCTCGGCGCGCTCCAGCCACGTGAGGTGCTCCCAGGGCGAGAGGCCCGCGACGGCCCCTTTCACGCGCGCGAACGCCGCTTCGGACGTCTCGAAGCTCTGGTTCCAGCGCTTGTTCGCCGCGGCCTCGCCGTAGCCGGTCACGCCCTCGGCCGTCAGCGTCAGAAGGCCGTTCTTCTTCGTGTCGGCCGAGCCGCGCGCGATCGTCCACGTGTGCATGAGCTTGAGCGGGAGGGGACGGTACGAAAGCGTCGCGTCGGGCGCGCCCGTGGCCCGCGGCATCCCGTCGGCCGACAGCGCGAAAGGCAGTGCAGAAGAGACGGCGGCGGTGACGGAGGAGACGAGGAGGCCACGGCGAGAGATGGCGAGAGGCTGGGTCATGGCCGGATTATGGTGTGAGAATCGCCCGATGCGCGACTCGATGACGTCGACCTTCCACGAGGCGAGACGCACGCTGCTCGCCGCTGCCGTTTTCGCCCTTCTTCCTTTCAAAGAAAATCTTCTCTTTGCGGCCTCCCCGGGAGCGTCGCCAGCGCCGCAGAAGACGGCCGTCGTCATAGCCGCGGTTCAGGACCTCTTCACGAGGCCCGACGAGACGTCGTCCGTCGACGATCAGGTCATCCTCGGCGAGCGCCTCTCGATCCTCGAGGACGCCGCCGGATTCGCGAAGGTGAAGACGGCCGCCGGGGAGATCGCCTGGATTCCCGAGCGCTCCCTGCGGCGCGGCGAGGCCGCGCCTCAGGCCGGCACGAAGGTCGCGCGCGTGACGTCGATTTTTGCCCACGTCTACGGCTCCCCGTCCTTCACCGCCGCCAGGCCTCTACTCAGCGCTCCGGTCGGGGCCAGGATGTTTTTTTCGGATTTCCTAGAAGGTAAGGAAAAAGAGGGCGAGGCGTATTCATGGGTCCGGGTCTCACTGCCCGATGGGCGCACCGGGTTCGTTGCGAGCCGTGACGTCACCGTCTTACCATTCGAAGAAAATCTTTCTCTTCCTCTTCGCTCCCCTTCCGAATGGATCTCCTTCGGGAAGCGCTTCGTCGGCGCGCCGTACACCTGGGGCGGCACGACGCCGCTCGGGTTCGACTGCTCGGGGCTCATCCAGAGGATCTTCCGCGAGCACGGGGTTCTCCTGAAGCGGAACAGCTACGAGCAGGCGTTTCAGGATCTACACCTCATTCCCGTCGCGTTCGAGAAGCTCCAGCCGGGCGACCTCCTGTTCTTCGGCACCGAGGACAAGATCGACCACGAGGCGATGTGGCTCGGCGACGGGACGGTCCTGCAGTCCACGCGCCACGACGTGCCGGGCGTGCAGATCACGCCCTTCGACAGCCGGCTTCTGAAGCCGCTCTTCCGCTATGCGAGGAGATTGAAGAAAGAAGAAGAGAAGATTTCTCCGAATGGCAAAGAGGGCGGCGGGCCGCGGCTCACGGAAGCGAAGGCGCGCGACCTGCGGCGCGCTCTCGATTCGATCGCGGGCGGAAGCGGGGCGCGCTTCGGCATCTTCTTCAAGGATCTCGCCAGCGGTCTTTCCCTTTCGAAGAATCCTTCTCTCTCGATGCACGCCGCATCCACGATGAAGACGCCCGTCCTCCTCGAGGTTCTGCGCCGCGCCGACGCGGGCACCCTGAGTCTTCCGGACGAAGTTCTGGTGAGGAACGAGTTCAGGAGCCTCGTCGACGGCTCTCCATTTTCGATCGGCCTCGAGGAGAGCGACGGCCCGACGATGAAGCAGCTCGGCGGGAAAGCCACGCTCGAGTTCCTCGTCACGGAGATGATCGTCCGCTCCTCCAACCTCGCGGCGAACATCGTTCTCTCGCTCGTCGGGCCGGAGAACGTTCAGGCGTTCACGGACGCGCTCGGCGCGCCCACGGTGAAGGTGCGCCGCTGCGTCGAGGATTCAAAGGCGTTCGACCTTGGGCTCAACAACGAGACGGACGCCGCGGGAATGGCCGCCGTGATGGAGGCCGCCGTGAGGTCGCCGAAGCTCTCTCTCGCCGCGAGATCGAAAGCGTGGGAGATCCTCACCGGGCAGACCTTCAACGAGGAGATCCCCGCCGGCCTCCATCCGCAGTCGGGAGCCATCGTCGGCCACAAGACCGGGTCCATCTCGTCCGTTCAGCACGACGCGGCGGTCGTGCGACTGCCCGACGGGCGGGAGTACGTGCTCGTCCTCCTCGCGGACGAGTTCGGCGCGAACGAGGAGGGGCGCAAGAGGGTCACCGGCGCGGCGCGGAAGATGTCGCGTGCGATTTGGGAGGCGATGGTCGCGCCGTGAAGCGCGGCGCCGTTTTCGGCCTTCTCGTCCTCTACGTCGTCTGGGGCTCCACCTACCTCGCGATCCGCTTCGGGCTGGAATCGATTCCGCCGTTCGCGATGTCGGGTCTGCGCTATGCGAGCGCCGGCGCGATCCTCCTCGCCGCCGCGAAGGCGATGGGGGCTCCCCGCGTCGCGGCCCGCGACCTCGTGCCGGCCTTCACGTGCGGCGCCCTGCTGCTCCTCTGCGGAAACGGCGGGGTCGTCTGGGCCGAGCAGCGCATCTCGTCAGGTCTCGCGGCGCTCCTCATCGCGATCGAGCCGCTCTTCATCGTCCTTTTGCGGGCCCTGCCTCCCGAGCGGCACGCGCCGGGCGGCCGCGCGCTTTTCGGGGTCGCCCTCGGCCTCTCGGGCGTCGCGCTGCTTCTCGGCCCCTCCCGGCTGGGCGGTGAACACATCGACCTCCTCGGAGCCGCGGTGGTCCTGTTTGCCGCGCTCACCTGGGCTCTGGGGTCCCTGCTCTCGCGCCGCTTCGCGCCGTCCGAATCGCCGTTTCAGGCGACGGCGCTGCAGATGCTTGCCGGCGGAGCCCTTCTTCTCGCGGCCTCTCTGGCAACGGGCGAATGGGGCCGCTTCTCGCCCGCGAACGTCTCGGTCCGCTCCTGGGTAGCGCTTCTCTATCTGCTCGTCTTTGGCTCCCTCGTCGGTTACACGGTCTACATGTGGCTCCTCCGCGTGGCCGACCCGTCGCGCGTCTCGACCTACGCGTTCGTGAACCCGGTCGTGGCCGTCTTTCTCGGCTGGGCGCTGGCCGGGGAGACCGTGTCGCCGCGCACGCTCGTCGCCGCCGCCGTCATCGTGGCGGCTGTCGTCCTGATCACGCTTCCCGAGAGCGGGTCCTCCTCCGCCGTGTCGCCTGTGATAAGAAGAGGTCTCAAGAAGTAGGGAGGTTCTGTCATGCCGAGGAAGTCCTTTGCCCTCGCCGTTCTCGTTTCCTCTGTGCTCGCCATCGCCGTCGGCATCCCAGCTCAGGGAGAAGACCCGAAGGCCGCGGCCAAGGTCAGCGGCTCGCAGGCCGTGGATGAGGCCTGGACGAAGGCCATCCTCGCGAACGATCTCGACGCCGTCGTGGCCTGCTATGCGCCGGACGCGGTGTTTTGGGGGCCAGGCGACCCGGAGGCGAAGGGCGGGAAGGCAATCCGGGAGAACTACGCCGGTGTCCTCAAGGAAAACACGGTCAAGGACGCAAGACTCAGCGACACGCACTACAGGACCGTCGGAAAAATGTCGACCGGCTGGGGGCACTACTCGCTGACGCTCGCGCCGAAGGCGGGTGGCGCGCCGGTCACGATGACCGGCCGGTTCACCAACGTCGCGGCGGAGAAGGACGGGAAGTGGGTCTACGTCGCGGACCATGCCTCGGCTGACCCTCCGCCTCCCGCCGCGAAGAAGTAGACCTCTACTCGATCGTCTCTCCGCCGCGCGCGCGCGCGAGGTGGCCTGCGGCGCCGTCCGGCCACTCGAGCGAGCCGCGCGCCTGCGAGGAGAGCTTGCCCTCGGCGTTGAAAAACATCGTCTCGAGGGGACGCTTGGAGTTGAGCTTGTTGGTGGTGTCGCCGGTCGGGTCGAGGGCGAGCGTCGCGGGCTGCGGGGCCGTCAGCCCCTTCTGCTTCAGCCAGGCGTCGAGGGTCCCGAAGTCGCGGTCCTGGGCGATGAGGACGAATTCCACGCCCGAATCCCCCTTCATCTCTTCCTGCGTGCGAAAGATGCCGGACAGCTCCGGGGCCGCGCCTTCGGCCGACGTCGAGAAAAAATGCAGGACGAGGGCCTTTCCCGGCCGCCCCACGAGGTTGCGCGTCTTGCCGTCCCGCGTCGTCACGTTCAGACGCCCGCCCATATCGAGGTTCAGGATCCCGTGATCGTGGTCCGGGTGCGTCGCCGGGACCAGCGAGAGCCAGTAAGCCCAGGCGAATCCGGCGGCCAACAGGGCAAGGGCACCGAGGAGGACGACGCGGCGGCGGGACGGTGTCATGGGGCGCTCCCGGGGTTCGCGGCGTGACGGACGTCGCTCTCCGTGTCGACGCGGAACCGTTTGAGATTTGCGAACTCGACGCGAAATGACGTGTCGAGGCGGAAGAAGAGGGCTGTCTTTCCGGTCAGCCTGAACTCGACGACGCAGGGAAACCACAGGTTTCCCCCGAGCGGCTGGCCCGTGTAGACGATCTCGGCCCGTTTCACGTTCGCGGCGATGCCGCCCACGACCTTCACGGGTTTCGTGAGACGTGCGACGACCGAACGAACCTGAAAGTCCACGGCATCGATGAGCGCGCGGCCCTCGAGCGCGTTCAGCGCGCGGTCTCCGAGGCTCTTCGCCGGAGGCGCCGCGGGATCGGGCGCGAAGTCGAGAACGTACACGGGCCGGCCTTCCACGATTTCCTCGCCGACGACGCGAATCACGAAGCGGCCGATGAGCTCCGACAGCCGCTTGCGGCCGACGAGCGGATCGTCCTCGTCGCCGGAGACCCTCTCGGCCCGTCGGGCCTCCGCGGCGGCCTTCCGCTCGAGTCGCTTCTTCCGGCCTTTCTCGTCCTCTTCGGCGGCCTTGAGCTTTTCGGTTTCGGTCGCGGGCCGGCCGTCCACCTCGACGAGCGCGCGCGAGCCTTCCGCGTCGCCGTCCCCCGACAGGACGTAAAAGAGGCGCGACGCGATCTCCTTCGCCCGGCCGTCGGCACCCCATTCGATCTTCACCTCGCGCTGGTCGAAGGTGGCGCCTGCGAACGCGGCTTCGACCCGGCGCTGGCTTCTCACGACACGCCGGACGAGTTCGCGGGCATCGACATCCGGCGCCGCGGGCGGGGCCGTCTCGGCACCGGCGGCTGTCGAGGCGATGGCGAGAAGGAGGGCGGCGCAAGGCGCGAGACGCTCGTCCATGTCCCTCGGACTATACGGCGGCGCGTTTTGGGTACGATGGGAGGACGAGGAGAGCGGAATGCGCGTCATCGTCACGGGCGGGACCGGGTTCATCGGCTCGAAGCTCTGCGAAAGCCTGGTCGCGAAGGGACATGAGGTCGTCCTCCTCACGCGCGACGCCTCCCGCTCGCGAGACCACATTCACCCGAAGGTCCGCGTCGTGTCATGGGCGGAAGGAGCGGCCTGGGAACCGTGGGTCGACGGCGCGGGCGGAATCGTGAACCTCGCGGGCGAAAGCATCGCCCAGCGCTGGACGGCCGCCGCCAAAGAGCGCATCGTGACGAGCCGCATCGTGGCCGTCGCGCGTCTGTGCGCGGCGATCGAAAAGGCCCGGGTCAAGCCGTCCGTCCTCGTGAACGCATCGGCGATCGGCATCTACGGCCCGCACGGCGACGAGCTTCTCGACGAGGACTCTCCGCCGGGAAGCGATTTTCTCGCGACGACGTGCACGGCCTGGGAAGAGGCCGCGAGGAAGGCCGAGCCGCTCGGCGTGCGCGTGGCGCGGATCCGGACCGGAATCGTTTTCGGCGCGGGCGGCGGCGCCCTCGCGAAGCTGCTTCCCCCCTTCAAGGCCTTCGCGGGCGGACCCGTGGGGAGCGGGAAGCAGTGGATGTCGTGGATCCACCGGGACGACCTCGTGGCCCTCTTCGCCTTCGCCCTGGAAAACCCGGCCGCGAACGGCCCGATGAACGGCGTCGCTCCGCATCCGGTCACGATGAAGGAATTCGCCACGACGCTCGGCCGCGTTCTCCACCGGCCCAGCCTCCTTCCCGTACCCGCGGCCGCCGTACGGCTTCTGCTCGGCGAGATGGCCACGGTCGTGCTCGACGGGCAGCGCGTCGTCTCGAAGAAGGCCGAGGCGCTCGGCTTCAGGTTCCGTTTCACGGAAATCGCAGCCGCGCTCCGGGACGTCACGGAAGACTGACCGGATGGCGCTCGTCGGCCGCAGCGTGCCGCGAA
This sequence comes from Thermoanaerobaculia bacterium, assembly GCA_041482235.1. GTDB lineage: Bacteria > Acidobacteriota > Thermoanaerobaculia > UBA5066 > UBA5066 > Fen-183. The sequence continues at coordinate 7,058 of JBGPDK010000132.1, forward strand.
CCGATGGACCGGCGAAGGTCGCGGGGACGGCCCGCTACGTCGACGATCTCACGCGGCCGGGCGTGCTCCTGGGCGCGACCCTCCGCAGTCCCGTCGCGCGGGGCCGGCTGCGCGGCATCCGAAGGGATCCCGCGTTCGACTGGGCGGGCGTGACGGTCGTCACCGCCGAGGACGTGCCGGTGAACGTCGTCTCGCTCATCGAGGAGGACCAGCCCGTCCTCGCTTCTCACGAGGTCCGCCACGCGTACGAGCCCATCGCGCTCGTGGCGGCCGAGGACCCCGTCCGCCTCGCCGGCGCCCTGCGCGCCCTCACGCCCGAGATCGAGCCCCTGGCGCCTGTGCTCACGATCGTCGACGCGCTCGCGCGAAAGGCGCGGATTCACGGGTCCGACAACGTCTTCGCGACGTACCGGATTTCGAAGGGCGACGCGGCCCGGGCGATCGCGTCGAGTCCCGTCCGCCTCTTTGGAACGTACCGCACGCCCCATCAGGAGCAGCTCTACATCGAGCCCCAGGGGATGCTCGCGTTCTGGGACGCGGGCGGCGCTCACCTGGTCGGCTCGCTGCAGTGCCCGTTCTACGTCCACAAGGGCGTCAAGCGCGCGTTCCGCCTCGAGGACGCGCACGTGGACGTGACGCAGGCCGTCACGGGCGGCGGATTCGGTGGCAAAGAGGAGTACCCCACGCTTCTCGCGCTGCATGCCCTCCTGCTCGCGAAGAAGAGCGGCCGGCCCGTGAAGATGATCTACGACCGGCAGGAGGACATCGAGGCGACGACGAAACGTCATCCCTGCGAGGTGGCGATCACATCCGGCTGCGACCGCGAGGGGAACCTGTCGGCCGTCTCGGTCAGGATCGTCATGGACGGCGGCGCGTACGTCACGCTGACCCCGGTCGTTCTCTCGCGCGGCGCCCTTCACGCGGCGGGCGCCTACCGGTGGGAGCACGTTGCGATCGAGGCCGTCGCGGTCGCCACGAATACGCCTCCGAACGGCGCCTTCCGGGGCTTCGGGGCGCCGCAGACGATCTGGGCCATCGAGCGGCACATGGATCGCATCGCGCGCGAGCTGTCCCTGGACCCGCTCCTCCTGCGCGAGAGAAACCTCCTCCGCGTCGGGGACACGACGCCGACCGGCCAGATCCTGAAAGAGTCGGTCGGCGTCGCGCGGTGCGTCGAGGAGGCGAAAAAGGCGAGCGGCTGGGAGAAGAAGCGCCTTGCGCTCGGCCCGGCCGCGCGCGGCGGTTCCCTTCCCCGCAAGGCCCGCGGCGTCGGCGCGAGCGTCTTCCTCCATGGAGCGGGGTTCACCGGTTCGGGCGAGCGCAAGCTGAAAGGCCGCGCCGCGATCGACATGCTCAGGGCCCCTTCGGAGAGGAAAGTGCGTTTCCGGATCCGCACGGCGTCGACGGACATCGGTCAGGGCACGGAGACGGTCTTCCGGCAGATTGCGGCCGATGCTCTCCGGGTCCCCTTGGACCGGGTGGACTTCGCGACGCCGTCCACGGCGGTCGTCCCCGACTCGGGCCCCACCGTCGCTTCGCGCACCGTGATGATCGTCGGCTCGATCGTCGAGAGCGCCGCGCGCGACCTGTTGGCGCGCATCGAGGGCGACCGCCAGAAGCTCGGGGGCTCCTTCGACGACGCGGCGCTCCGCCTGCTCGCGGGCCAGGACGCGGTTGTTTCCGAGAAGACCTACGAGACTCCGGCTGACGTCGTCTGGGACGACGCGGCCTACCGCGGGGACGCGTACCCCGTTTTCGCATGGGGCTGCGACATCGCCGAGGTCGAAGTGGACCTCGACACGTTTGAGACGACGGTGCTCGGCTTCTGGGCCGCGCACGACGTCGGCAAGGCCATCCATCCCCTCATGTGCAAGGGGCAGATCGAGGGGGGAACGCTTCAGGCGATCGGCTGGGCGTTGAACGAAAAGCTCGTTGCGAGGGACGGGAAGATCGTGAACGCCCGCATGGCGAACTACATCGTCCCCACCAGCCTCGACGCCCCGCGGTTCACGACGATCCTCGTGGAGGATCCCTATTCGAGGGGCCCGGGCGGCGGGGCCAAGGGCATCGGCGAGCTGCCCATGGACGGCGGCGCGCCCGCGATCGCCGCCGCGATCGAGCATGCGACGGGCATCGTCCGCGACGACCTGCCGCTCCTGCCCGAAGACCTCTTCGCGGCGCGACGGACGGCGACATGAGGATCACCTTCGTCGTGAACCGCCTCTCCCGCACGATCGACGCGCCCCCGCTCGCGCGCCTGCTCGACGTCCTACGCGGACCCCTCGGGCTCACCGGGACGAAAGAGGGCTGCGGGGAAGGCGAGTGCGGCTCGTGCACGGTCCTGCTCGACGGCGTGCCCGTGAACGCATGCCTCGTCGCGGCAGGCCAGTGCGACGGGCG
>JBGPDK010000133.1:0-9377 GCA_041482235.1 Thermoanaerobaculia bacterium
CTCGTTCAAGTGATGTCGCTTCTCGACTTCCGGCCCGTCCTGTTCACGGCGATCGCCATGGGGCTTCTCGTCGCCGTGATCGTCGTCACCCGACAGCTCGCGCAGGCTCGCTCCGGCGCGGCCGAGCTATCGCGTAAGAATCGCGAGCTCGCGACGCTTCGCGAGCTCACCGCGATCGTTTCGAGCGTGGCCCCGGGAGACGAGATCTTCGCCCGGCTCTTCGACACCCTGCGCCAGGCGCTGCCCATCCGCGCCCTGGCGGCCGTGTCGTACGAGGAGGATCCGGACGGGCAGGCTCTCGTCGCCTTCGGAGGGGATGTGACCCTCGAGAGGCGGTCCTTCCTCGACTGGGTCGGCGCCCAGAAGGACCTCGAATCGCCCTTCCTGCCGGCCGCGCCGTCTCCCCACGTGGCGAGCGGCCCGGACCGCGCCCTCGTCCTGAATCCGCACTTTTCATACCAGGTGTTCCTGCCGCTCCAGACTCCCGCGCTCATCGCCGGTGTCCTCATCGCCGAATCCGACGACCCGTCTCTCGTGGCGCCGCAGACGCTCCAGGAGCTCTCCGTCGTGTCCGACCACGCGGCGCTCGCCCTTCAGGACCGCAACCTCAGGCGCCAGATGCAGGCCGTGAACGAGCGGCTGCAGGGGCGAGCCGAGATGCTCCAACGCATTCTCGAGGTTTCCAACGAGCTGAAGGCGCACCTGACGCTCGAGCACCTCGTGCAAAGCATCGTGCAGGCCGTCCACCACAGCCTCGGATACCGGGTGGTCGTGCTCTTCTTCTTCGATCCCGTCGAGAACGTGTTCGAGCGCCGCGCGCAGGTCGGCCTCGACGACACGTCGCCCGGCGCCCCGCCGCGAAAGGTGCCGCGCGACGAGATCGCGCGATGGTTCGGCGAGCGGTTTCGGATCTCGAAGTCCTACTTCGTGAGCAACCTCGACCGCAAGGTGTCGGTCGAGGATTCCGGCAAGATCGTCCGCCGCAGGCGCATTTCGTCCGTGGGGGCATGGTACCCGAACGACCTGCTCTTCGTCCCGCTCACCGCCGGCGACCAGCTCGTCGGAACCCTCCAGGTGGATCAGCCGAGGAGCGGACTCAGCCCGCGCCTCGAGGACGTCCAGGCCCTCGAGATCTTCGCGAACCAGGCCGTCACGGCCATCCAGTCGGCACGCGCTTACGAGACGACCCGGCAGATGTCGGTGCGCGACTCGCTCACGGAGGCGTTCAACCACCGGTATTTCCAGGAGACGCTTTCGCGCGAGCTCGCCCGCCACGAGCGCAGCGGGCAGCCGCTCACGCTGGTCATGCTGGACATCGACGATTTCAAGAAGATCAACGACCGCTGGGGGCATCCGGTGGGTGATTTCGTGCTGCGGGGACTCGTGGAGGAGCTGACCAGGGGTGTCCGCGAGATGGACACGGTGGCACGCTACGGCGGAGAGGAGTTCGCTCTCATCTTTCCGGAGACCACGCCGGCGAAGGCCTGGGGCGTGGCCGACCGCCTCCGAAACTGCGTGGCCTCTCGCCTCTTCGTCGCCCCTCAGCTCGATCACGCCCTCGCCGTGACCATCTCGCTCGGGCTTTCCACCTTCCCCGAGGACGCCGTCACGAAGCGCGACCTCATCGAGCGCGCCGACCAGGCTCTCTACCAGGCCAAGCGCAGCGGCAAGAACTGCCTCGTGGCGGCGTCCGCGCTCGCCGACCTCAAGACGCTCTAGCCCATGGCAGGGCCGCTCGCACCCACCCTCGTCGCGGATCTCTTCCTTCCGCTGCAGGAGGAGCTCGTCCGCGTCCTCAAGGGCCTTCCGGCCGGCGCCTGGGACCTCCCCACGACGAGTCGCCGCTGGCGCGTGCGGGAGATCGGCGCGCACATCCTCGACGGCCAGCTGCGGCGCGTCTCGACACAACGTGACGGCCACCCGCCTCCGCCGCCCACCGCGCCCATACGGGGAAAAGCCGACCTCGTCCGCTTCCTCGACGAGCTGAACGCGAGCTTCGTGGAGATGAGCCGCCGGCTCAGTCCACGCCTCCTGATCGAGCTCCTCGAGTGGGTGGGCCCCCGCCTCGCGGAGACCGCGCGCGCGGCCGACCCGTACGGCGCCGGGGTCTTCGCGGTGTCGTGGGCCGGCGAGGCGCGCTCGGCGGCGTGGTTCGACCTCGCGCGCGACCTCACCGAGCACTGGCACCACCAGCAGCAGATCCGGCTCGCGGCCGGCATCCCGCTCCTTCTCGAGGCGTGCTACTCCGTGCCCGTCATGGACACGTTCGCCCGCGCCCTCCCGTTCGCGTACCGCGACGTCTCCGTCCCGGACGGCACGGCTGTCGAGATCGCCGTCGGGCGGCCGGTCGACCGCGTCTATGCGCTCCGCCGCGAGGGACGCCGCTGGCTCCTTCTGGACGGCTCCGCGGATGCGCCGATGGCACGGATCTCGGTCGACGCCGAGAGCGCGTGGCGCATCTTCACGGGCTCGCTCTCCCGCGCGGAGGCGAAGCGGCGCGCCACGGCGACCGGCGCCCAGGCGCTCATCGACCCGTTCTTCGGCGTCGTCGCGATCGTCAGGTGACGAGGAGGCCGCGCCGCGTCACCGCCGGGCAGCCCGCGACCGCGAAGCGCAGCGACCACGCGGCGGCCTCGCCGGCGTAGTCCACGCCCACGCGCTGCCCGACGAGCACGTCGAAATCGCGGCGGGGCCCGCGGCGAATCTGCAGCTCGGGACCTCGGAGAGAGACGCCCGACAGCGCCGATGTCACTCCGAGGTGGGCGCAGAGCTTCGCGGGACCGGAGAGAAGAAGAATATTCTGCTCAGAAAGTAAAGAGGGGACCCGCGCTTTCCACCATTCTTCCGAAACTCCGGCTCTGAGCAGAACGGCTTCGGGAACCCCTTCCCTTCGCGTCACGACATTGAGGCAATGGTGCATGCCGTAAACGAAGTAGACGTACGCGTGGCCGCCCGGGCCCCACATGGGCGCGACGCGGGGCGTCTTGCGGCCGTTCCAGGTGTGCGCGGCGCGATCCTTCACTCCGAGATACGCCTCCGTCTCGACGATCACGATCGTCCGCGTCCCGCCGTCCGGGAATCGTCGCGTCAGGCGGCAGCCCAGGAGATCGCGCGCGACGACGGCGGTGTCGCGCCGGTAGAAGGACGCGGGAAGCGATCGGGGAAAGGACACGCTATCCTCGGCCGCATGATGCCCGAGACGCGTTCCGTCCTCGTCACCGGAGGGGCCGGTTTCATCGGCTCCCACCTCGCCGACGCCTTTCTCGCGGAAGGCAAAAGGGTCGTCATCCTCGATGATCTTTCGACCGGTCACCGGTCGCGCCTCCCGGCCTCGGCGCGGTTCGTGGACGGCGACATCCGGCGCTTCGACCTCGAGGGCCTCCTCCGCGCCGAGAAGATCGACACGATCGTGCATCACGCGGCGCAGATCGACGTGCGCAAGTCCGTCGAGGATCCCGTCTTCGACGCGGAGGTCAACGTCCTCGGCACGATTCGCCTTGCTCAAGCGGCGCTCACGGCGGGCGCGGTGCAAATTGTCTTCGCCTCCAGCGGCGGCGCGATCTACGGCGATCCCGAGGGCTTCGCCGCCGGCGAAGGCCACCCGACGAATCCCGTGTCACCTTATGGCGTCGCGAAGCTGGCCGGCGAGAAGTACCTTTTCGGCCTCGCGCACGGCAATCCCCTCGTCGTGACCGCGCTCCGCTACGCGAACGTCTACGGCCCGCGCCAGGACGGCCTCGGCGAGGCCGGTGTCATCGGCATCTGGATGAAGAAGCTCCTGGCAGGCGAGGAGTGCATCATCAACGGAGACGGCGAGCAGTCGCGCGACTTCGTGTTCGTGGACGACGTCGTGCGGGCCAACCTCGCCGCCGCTGCACGGCGGATGGCCGGCGTGATCAATATCGGCACCGGAATCGAGACGTCGGTGAACCGGCTCTACGACCTGGTCGCCGCCGCGTGCAAGACGGCGCGCCCCGCGCGGCGCGGACCGGCGAAGCCGGGCGAGCAGAAGCGCAGCGTTCTCGACGCAGCGAAGAGCCGCACGGCCCTCGGCCTGACGACTCTCGTGGACCTGCCGGACGGCCTCAGCCGGACGGCGGCCTGGTTCCGTAGGGCATCGTCTCCGGCCTGACACGCACCGGGGCGGAATGCCGGCGCGGAACCCGCCGGATTACGACCGCGCTCATGTCGTCCTCGGGTGGGGCGCCGTGCGCCCACGAGCGCGCCGCGTTGACGACGCGCTGGACGATCTCGCGCGCCGACTCGCGTCGCGCCTGTACGAGAAGGCGCTTCAGGCGGGGAGCGCCGAACTCACGCCCCTTCGAGTCGTGCGCCTCCACGACGCCGTCCGTGTAGAGAAGAACAAGGTCGCCGGGCTCCATGTGCGTGGCCCGGCGGCTGTAGACGGCGTCGGGCTTGGGCCCAAGCACCATCCCCGTCGACTCGAGCTCGGTGAACGCGCGGGTGGCGACATGCAGGTGGAGCGGCGCCGGATGCCCGGCGTTCACGTACACGACGTCGCCGTTCGTCTCGAACTCGCCGTAGAAGAGGGACACGAATTTCGTCGTGAGGCGGCTCTTGTTCAGGATGCGGTTCAGCCGCTCGATCGTGCGGGCGATCTTGAAGTCGTGTCCGATCCCCATGCGCAGACCGACGTAGATGTCGCGCACGAGCAGCGCCGCGAGAAGGCCGTGCCCCGAGGCGTCGGCGATCGCCGCGCCGAAGCTCAGGTCGCCGAGCGGGAGGAAATCGTAGAAATCGCCGCCGACGGCCTCGGCGGGCAGAGAGAGCCCGTAGACCTCGAAGTCTCCCACCTGGGGCACCGCGCGCGGGAGGATCGACTGCTGGATGCGCCGGGCGTCCTGCAGGAGGCCTTCCAGGCGCTCGGTGCGCACCTTCGAGTCGACGACGGTCCGGATGATTCCGAGCGCGAGGAGGAGGTCCTCCGCGCGGGCCTTCGGATGGACGTCGAACGAGAGCAGATAGCGCTCCTCGCCGAAGGAGACTGCCGCGAAGCGCGAGACGCCGAGGCGTTCCTCGAGCTCGCGGTCCACGGACGGGTCGTCGAGGTCGGCGAGCGCCATCCCGTCCTCCTCCGCCCGGCGGATGGGTCCGTAGTCGGCCGAGACGGCGATGCCCGTGGGGACGTGGCGCGAGCGGCCGAATCCCCGCTCGAGAAGATACTGGTTCTCGCGCCGCACGTAGAGCCGCCCGCCCAGGATGCCCAGCTCGCTCCGGAAATTCCGGACGATCGCCTCGCCCACGCGCACGATCGTCGCGAGCACGTCGTCCCCGCCCTCGATGGCTTCGAGAGTCCTCTCGACGTTCTTCAGGAGCAGGCGGTAGTCCATCGGGCGAGTGTAACCGGCGGCGCGGGCGGGCGGAGCGTCAGCCGGACACCGCGCGCTTGCAGGGCGCGCGCGCACCGAAAGCCGCGCGCTCGTCTGGAGCGCTAGCCGAAAGTCGCCAGCTGGTTCAGGAAACGGTCCTGATAGGCATGGCCGCGCACATCAGAGCATCCCCCGTTGAGGAGGATGCTGAAGGCGTACATCTGCCCGCTCTGCGCCTGCACGTAGCCGCACAGCGTCACGACGCCGGCGACGTTGCCCGTCTTCGCCCACACCTTCCCGGCCGTGGCGGATCCCTGAAGCCGGTGGCGCAGCGTGCCGTCCGGCTCGGCGGCGACGGCGAGCGTGGCCTTGAACGTCTCGAAGCGCTCCCAGCGCGTCGCGAGCGCTGTGAGGAAGTCCACGTATGCTGCCGCGGAGGCGCGGTTCGTGTGCGCGCGCCCCGATCCGTCGGCGAGCTGATAGCGCGAGGCGTCCAGTCCGAGCGATCCGAGGAACGCAGCGACCTCGGCATGCCCGTTCTCCCACGTCCCCCTTCCCCGCTTCTCGGCCCCGAGCGTCTTTAGGATCTGCTCGGCGAAAAAGGACTGCGAGCGCTTGTTGCACACCGCGAGGGCGGAGAGCAGGGGCGTCTCGTGCGTGTGCAGGAGAACGCGGTTGGAGAACGGAAGCGGCACGCTCGACGGCTCCGTCTTCACGGTGGGCGGGGCGTCGAGACGGATGCCGCTCTCGCGCAGGACCTGCGAGAGCGCGGCCGCGAAATAGAGCGGTGGGTCGGGGACGGTCACGTCCCCCACCCACGTCCGGTTCTTCCCGACGCGCCCCGCGGCCACGACCGTGTGGCTGCCGGCCCCGCGGCGCACCCCGACCCAGGTGCGGCGGGAGGCGGTGACGACGTTGGAGATGAGGTTCAGGAGAGGAGGCCCGAGCGGGTCGAAGCCGAGGAGCGCAGGACTCCCGGGCCGGATCCCCCCCGAGGCCCGCACGAGGACGAGGTTGTCGTTGTACGAGAGGGCCGAGACGGGCGCCTGATACCAACGTTGCTCCTGCTCGCTCGGCCAGTCGGGATGCGACTGCACGTCGTCGAAGAACGATACGTCGAGAAGGATGCCGTCCCGCACGGCTCGGACCCCCCTGTTCGCGAGCGCCGCTGCCCACGGCCGGAAGACGGCGAGAGGGTCGTCCTCATACCAGCGGCCGGAAAGTCCCGGATCGCCGCCGCCCGTCACGACGAGATGCCCGGGCAGAACGCCGTCCTCTCCGATCTCCGCGTCGCGGTACAGCCGCGTCCGGAACTTGTAGTCGGGTCCGAGGCGGTCGAGCGCGGCGGCGGTCGTGAAGACCTTCGTCGTGGAGGCGAGGACGAGGAGTTTGCCGGGGTTGAGCGCGACGAGGGGCGCGGCGTCGCCGATCCGCGTGACGACCACGCCGATCTCGGACCGCCGCACAGGACCTCTTCTGAGCAGGGCGTTGAGGCGCTGTTCGAGCGTCGCCGGCCGCACGGGCTTCTTCGCCGCGTCCGCCGGGGATGCGCACGTGAGAAAAACAGCGACGGCCGCGCCGCCAAATAGCCGGTGAACCCAGAACATCGGAGTACATATTACCTGAACAACACGCCCGATGCAAGGAGGAGCGACCGTACAATTAGCCGTGGCGCTCACGGTCGACCTCGCGAAGAAAACGATCACGCTCTCCCCCGGGACGCTCCTCGGCGGCGTCGCGCGCCGGGCCGGCTTCGACCGGGGCGAGGGCTTCGAGCGGCTGTGGATCGGGCAGGCGGTGCATCGGCGCGTGCTCGGCGAGCAGCTCGCGAGCGTCCCCGGCTACGCCGTCGAGAAGGCCATTCGCCTCTCCTACGCCGTGGACGACTTCACCGCGGTGCTCGAAGGGCGCCTCGACGGCCGTTTCGAGGAGAACGGTCGCGTGGTCGTGGACGAGGTCAAGTCCCTGCATTTCGCCGAGGACCTCGGAAAGCTCCCGGGCTCCCCGCGCCTCGAGCGCTTTCAGCTCCAGCTGCGCTGGTACATGCAGGCGGTCGCCACTGCCGAGGGCCGGCCCGTCCACGGGCGCCTCGTCCTCGCCGACATCGAGACGGGCGCGACGAAGCTCGTCGACGTGCCCCATGAGCCCGAGAAGACGCTCGAGGACCTGGTCCGAAGGACGCGGAACCTCCTCGACGCGTTCCTCGAGGAGCGGGCCCTCGCCGAAGCAAAGGCAGCCGAAGCCGCGACGCTCATCTTCCCGCACGCTCGTTTCCGGGCCGGGCAGCGGGAGATGGCCGCCGCCGTCGCCCGCGCCGCCGCGCAGGGCGAACACCTGCTCGTCGAGGCCCCGACCGGCATCGGAAAGACCGCGGCCGCGCTTTTCCCCCTGCTCGTGGGCGCTCTCGAGACTCACCGGCGGCTGTTCGTCCTGACCGCCAAGACGACGCAGCAGGATATGTACATGAAGACGCTCGCGGCGATCGAGGGCGAGTCGTTTCGTTCCGTGAGGCTCCGCGCGAAGGAGCGCATGTGCGCGAACGACGTCGTCCTGTGCCACGAAAACCACTGCCGGTACGCGAAGGACTACGGCGCGAAGATGGAGGCCTCGGGCCTTCTCGAAAGGCTCGTCGAGAGCCACCGCCACCTCGACCCGGACATGGTCTTCGAGGAGGCCCGCAACGAGACGGTCTGCCCGTTCGAGGTTTCCCTCGAGCTCGCGGAACAAGCCGACGTCGTGATCGGCGACTACAATTACGTGTTCGACCCGGTGGTCGCGCTCCAGGCGGCGCGCGACCCGTCGGCGCTCGCGGAGTCGTTCCTCCTCGTGGACGAAGCGCACAACCTCGTGGACCGCGGGCGCGGGTACTACTCGCCCGAGCTCTCCGACGCCGCCCTCGCGTCGCTCGAGCAGCGCATCGGCGTCTCGAACGCGAAGATGGCCTGGGACGCGGGCGAGGCCGCCCGGCGCCTGCGCAAGCTCGTGGCGGACGCGGCCGGCGGACTACCGGACGACGAGCCCGAGCCCGTGGACCTCGTGACGCTGGACGAGGCGCGCCTCGACGACCTGCGCCTCGACTTCGAGTCGCTCCTCGTGCGCCACCTCGCGGACCTGCGCGCGGGAGGCGAGCGCGTGCCGGACGACCCCGTCCTCGATCTCTATTTCTCTTACGCGCGCTTTCACGACGTGTCGAAACTTGTGCCCCCGCCAGGCCGTGCCATGTCCGAGGGGGCCTTCGACGTCCTCGCGGCGCGGGGCAGGGGCGGCCAACGCCTCGCGATCCTCTGCAAGGACCCGTCGAAGCTCCTCGGCGAGACGCTCAACGCGGCCGCGGCCACGGTCTCCATGTCGGCCACGCTCTCCCCGCCGGAGTTCTACCGCGACCTCCTCGGACTCGACCCCGACCGCACATCGGTGCTCCGGCTTCCCTCGCCCTTTCCGCGGGAGAACCGCTCGATCCTCGTCGCTCCGGACGTGGACACGACGTACGCCGCGCGCGGGCGGGGAGCCCCGCGCCTCGCGGCCCTCGTCGCGGACGTGGCGCGCGCGTGCCCGGGCAACGTGCTGGCGCTTTTTCCGTCGTACCGCTTTCTCGACGAAGTACGCGGCCACCTGCCCGCGCTGCCCGGACGCCGCGTCGTTCGCCCGTCCGACCGCTCGACCGAGCTGGAACGCAACTCCGTCCTCTCGGCGATGAAGGACGGCGGTCCGCCCGTCCTCGTGTTCGCCGTCTCCGGGGGCGCGTTCGCCGAAGGCGTGGACTATCCCGGCGAGATGCTCCAGGCCGTCGTCGTCGTCTCGCCCGCGCTGCCCATGGTCCGCTTCGAGCAGGAGCGCATGCGCCGCTACTTCGAGGAGCGCTTCGAGCGCGGCTTCGAGTACGCGTACGTCATCCCGGGCATGACGCGCGTCGTCCAGAGCGCCGGGCGCCTCATCCGCTCGGGCACGGATACCGGCGTCGTCGTCCTCGCCTGCCGGCGCTTCCTGCAGGAGCCGTACAGCCGCTACCTGCCCGCCGACTGGTACCTCGACGACCCCGGCGAGCTC
>JBGPDK010000134.1:0-9302 GCA_041482235.1 Thermoanaerobaculia bacterium
CAGCTTCGGCGGCGCGCCTTTCAGGTCGGCGCGGTAGCTGGGTTTCTTCGCGCCCGCGGGACCGACGTCGACGGCGACCGTGCCCGGCTCTCCCGCCTGCGGCACGGCCTTCGGCGCGTCCTCGTCCTTCACGCCTCGACCTCCCGCCAGCGGAAGAGGATCCGCGACACGGTGCGGATGACGAAGTCCGTCAGGAGGCCGATCCCGCCGATGACGAGGAGCCCCGCGAAGGACCACGAGGCCTTCTGATGCGTGCGCGCCAGCTCCACCATGTAGCCCAGGCCGTGCTCGGGGTTCACGGCCTCGGCGAGGATGACGTACGTCCAGGAGATCGCGTTCATCACGCGGAAGGAGTCGAAGATTTCGGGGAGCGCGGACGGAAGGAGCACCGTGCGTACGACCTGCGCGCGCGTGGCACCGAGCGTGAGCGCCGTCTGCACGAGCTCCTCGGGGACGGCGCGGATGGCCGTCACGACGACCGGCAGGAGATACACGAAGACCCCGAGGAACAGGAACGCGATCTTCTGCTTTTCGTAGATCCCGAACCACAGGATGAGGAGCGGGATGAAGGCCGAGATCGGCATGTACCGGAGCGGCGCCACGACCGGCTCGAAGAACCGGTTCACCGGCTCGAAGGCGCCCATCAGGACCCCGAGCGGCAGGGCCAGCGCCGAAGCCAGAAAGAACGCGAGGAGGATGCGGCGCGTGGATACGAGGACGGCCTCCCCGAGTTCGTACTGAAGGAAGAGCTGCAGCGTGCCGCGCACGACCTCGGAAGGCGACGGCAGGAAGTCGGGCGGCGCGAGGCCCCCGTAGGAGGCCACGCACCACGCGCCGAGGAAGAGCGCCGGCGCGACGAGCCCGAGGCCGAACGCCGTCGAGCGCGGCAGCGGGGCGCGGAGCGCGAAAAGCTCGCTCCTGCGCCCCGTCTTCTCACACACTCGCGAGCACGACCTTGATGTCCGTGCGACGGTTGAGCTGCCGACCCGTCTCCGTCGTGTTCGGAGCCACGGGCTGCGTCGAGCCGCGCCCGATCGTCTGGAAGCGCTGCGGCGGGATGTTCGGGAAGTTCTTCAGGACGTAGTTCTTCACGGCCAGGGCGCGCCGCTCGGAGAGCGTCATGTTCGACGTCGGGTTGCCAGTGGCGTCCGTGTTCCCTTCCACGCGCAAATACGTGTTCCCGAACGACGTCATCGTCTCGCCGAGGGCGTCGAGGACGAAGTTGGAGCCCGGCATGATCTCGTCCGAGCCCGGCGTGAAGTGGATCTGGATCTGCTTGTTGATGATGGCGCGGTCCTTCGACGAGGGCGCCTTGGCCGCGATCTTCTGCTCCTCCACCTTCTGCTGCGGGTAGTTCGCCGCGAGCGCCGACAGGAAGCGCGTGTCGGCCCAGTCCTTCGCCTCGACCGGCCTCGTCACGAGACCCTTCTTCCGCCAGATGACGAAGGCCGTGTCGAAGAGCGTCTCGTAGTGGGCCTTGCCGCCCGACAGGCCGTAGAACTGCGCGTTGTCGGCATAGGGCGTGAGCTTCAGGCCGGAGAGCATCCCCGACACGGTGTCCGTGTCGAGCTTCAGCGCCTTGGCGACGACGGCGTACGCCGCGTTCGGGTCGGACTTCATCATCTCGATGCCGTCGAACCAGCCATGGATGAAGTCGCGCAGCGTGTCGGGAGCGCGGTCGATCAGCTCCTGCCGCGCGCAGAGCGTGTCCGCGATGATGTTCGTGGCCGCCGTCGTGGAGACGAGCACGTGCGCCTCGTCGCCCCGCGCCGTCACCGCCGCGGAGAGATCGGGCTCCCACGTCACGGCCGCGTCCACCTGCTTCGCCTTGAACATGGCCGCGGCCGCCGGCGCGTCCTGCGTGAAGATGATGTTCTTCTCCAGGGCCGCGCGGTCGTCGGCGGAAAGGCCCGACTGCGCGAGGAGGTAGAGCAGCAGGAAGTGCGAGGGCGTGAACTGCGTGCACGAGATCTTGTGGCCCTTCAGCTCCTCGATGGACTTGATCGTCGAAAGCGACACGATGCCGTCGCCCCCGCGCGACCAGTCCTGCATCACGACGGACTTCGCCTTCTGGTTCTGCTCGGCGAGGATGGAGGCCTCGCGGGCCCAGTTGTCCACGGTGTTCCACATGACGTCCACGTCGCCCTTGCGGAAGGCCGCGAGCTTCGCGGCCGGGTCCTCGAGGAGGACGAACTTCACGTCGAGCCCGTACGTCTGTTTGTAGCGCGAGGCGGCGCCGGTCTCCATGCCGCCCGCGGCCACGATGCCCGGCGCGTGGCCCGCCCACGTGTTGATCGCCACGACCAGCGGCCGGCTGAGCTTTCCCGAGCCGGCGAGCGCCGCGCCCGACACGCCCGCCGCGCCCTTGCCGCGCTCGGGGTCGGGCGGAGCGCTCCGGAGCGCGTTGAAGTCGTCGGACGAGACGCCGCTCCCGGCCTTCGCGGCCGCACCGGCCGCGCCTTTGTCCGCGCCCGCCCACTTGCGGATGTCCAGACTCTTGTAGTGCCACAGGGCGTAGCCGATGACGCCGAGGATGACGACGGTGATGAAGAACTTCGCGAACGGTGTGAGTTTCATGATGCTGCTTCCTTACATCGTCTTCTGGGGCTGGGCCGCCTGCTGGGCGGTTTTTTTCGCCTTCAGCTCGGCCAGCTGCTGCCTCGCCTGCACGTCGCCCGCCTGCGTCTTCAGCGCCGCGAGGCGCGAGTCGAGCGAGCTCCCCGCGAGCTCCTGACCGAGGTTCGCCTCGGCGATCGTGTTCTTGATGTGCTCGCGCACGTTGTCGAGCGCCTTGACGTCGGCGTCCACCGAGAAGCCGTCGAGCTGCTCCTGGATCCTCAGCCGCGCCTGGGCCGACTGCATCCTCGCGAGCATGACGTCGCGCTCGGCCTTGAGCTTCCGGATCTCGCCCTGCACGTTGAGGAGCGATTGCTTTGCCGAGTCGGCGTCCTTGCTGGCCGTCCCGAGGTCGCCCGTCAGCTCGGCCGTGTCCGTGGCGAGCGCGTTCTTCCTCTGGATGAGGACGACGGCGAGGTCGTCCTGGTTCGTTTCGACGGCGGCGTTCAGTTCGAGCTCCGTCTGCGCGAGCTCTTTCGCGGCTCGCTTCAGGCGCTCGTCGATGTCCTCGCGGCGCCGGATGATGGCCGCCGTGGCCGACTTGAGCTTCGCGTACTTCTCCACCATCGAGTTGATCGCGTTCTCGTACGCGATCTCGGGGTGCTCCTTCTCGACGTTCGAGATCCAGATCGACAGGAAGCCCCGCCAGAGGTTCCCCAGACGGCTGAAGAAACCGATATCCGCCATGTGATGTCCTTTCCTTTCACGAACCCTGCGGCTCGACGAGCTTCGGCGAGTCGCGGACGACGCGCGCCACCGTTTCCTGGCCGAAGAACTCGAGAATCTTCTGGATCCCGAGCTTCCTTTCATTGCATGCCGTGACGACGGCCAGCTGCTCCTGCGTGCGGTTCTCCATGACCGACTTGATGCGCCCGATCTCCGCCTCGAACTGCCTGATGCGCTTCTCGGACTCCTCGTGCACGTTCTGCGTGTCGAGAGAGCCGGCGCGGATGTAGGCCTCCAGCGCCTGGATTTCCTGCACGGCGCCCTCGATGATCTTCTCGATCGGCACCCCGAACGCCTTCAGCGAGGCCTCGACGATCTGCCTCTTGATCGCCGGCTCGGTCCCGAGAGGGAGCGCGGCGAGGAGCTCGGCCGCCTTCGCCACGCGGCCCTGCTCCTCGGAGTCCACACCCGCGGCTTCGTAGACTTTCGGGAAGTCCACCCGCCCTCCCGGCGCGGGTGGAGGCTCCTTCACGAACGCGGGAGGCTCGGGAGCGGCCGGCGCGGAGGCATCGTCCGGAGGGGACGCGCCTTCCGGCGTACCGCCCTCCTGGACGACAAACCACCCGAGGACCGTGGAGCCCCAGTTCTTCTTGTCGCTCATATGGAGCGGCAAATCTTATCAAGAAGGGAGAAGGGCTCAGAAGACGACGCGGAGAACCGGGGTGTCCAGCACTTCACGGACTTTTCGCCCCAGGGCGCCGGGCGTGAACGGCTTCTGGAGAAAGGCGACTCCGGTTTCCAGGACGCCGTGCCGGAGGATGGCGTCGTCGGAGTAACCCGACATGAAAAGGACGCGCGCGGCGTGACCGGCCTCCGCCAGACGCCGCTCGACCTCGCGTCCGCTCATCTCCGGCATCACGACGTCGGTCAGGACGAGGTCGATCTTCCCTTTGTGATCCCGTGCGAGATCGAGGGCCTGACGTCCCGACTCCGCGCACAGGACCGTATACCCGAGCGAGTCCAGCACATGACACGCGAGGCGGCGGACGCCGTCGTCGTCCTCGACCATGAGGATCGTCTCGGTTCCTTTCGGTGGCGCCGCCGTGTAGTTCCCGGAGAGTGCGCTCATCGCGGCGGGCTCGCCGGCACGGGGCAGGTAGATCCGGAAGCTCGTCCCCTTTTGCTGCTCGCTCGAGAACGAAACGAAGCCGCCGCTCTGCTTCACGATGCCGTAGACCGTGGCCAGGCCGAGACCCGTCCCCTTCCCCTTCGGCTTCGTCGTGAAGAACGGCTCGAATACCCGGCGTTGGGTCTCGGAGTCCATGCCGCAGCCGGTGTCGGAGACGGTGAGCACGACGAACCGGGCCGGCGCATTCGGCGCATCCGCCCCCGCGAGAGTCTCGTCGACATCGGCGTTCGCCGTCTCGATCCGGAGCACGCCTCCGCCGGGCATGGCGTCGCGGGCGTTGACCGCGAGGTTCAGGAGGACCTGTTCGATCTGCGAGCGGTCGACTTTCACGAGGCCGATCTCCGGGGAAAGCGTGCTCGTGAGCCGCACGTCCTCGCCGATCAGCCGGCGAAGCATCGCTTCCATCTTCACGACGACGGCGTTCAGGTCGAGCAGCTCGAGCTGAAACACCTGTTTGCGGCTGAAGGCGAGGAGCTGCCGCGTCAACGCGGCGGCCCGTTCGCCCGCGTGCTTGATTTCCTCGAGCTCGCTCCGATGGGACGCGTTCTCGTCGCTCAGAACGAGCTCGCAGAAGCCCAGGATGGCGGTGAGGAGGTTGTTGAAATCGTGGGCGATCCCGCCCGCGAGCTGGCCCACGGACTCCATCTTCTGGGCCTGCTCGAGCTGAGTCCTCAGCCGGGTCTCCTGCTCCTCGGCTCGCCGCCGCGGCTCGATGTCCTCGATCACGCTGATGAAGTACTTCGGACGGCCTTCGGCATCACGGGCGAGCGACACCGTCAGCGCGATCCAGGCCGCCGTCCCGTCCTTGCGGACGTAGCGCTTCTCCATCGCGTACGCCTGGATCTCTCCCGCCAGCATCCGGCGGACGTTCTCCATGTCGGCCTTGAGGTCCGCGGGATGCGTGATCTCCTGAAACGTCCGCGCGAGCAGCTCCTCGCGCGTATAGCCCAGCTTCTCGCAGAGCCTTCGATTGACCCTGAGGAAGCGGCCGTCGGTCGAGACATGGGAAATGCCGACCGCGGCCTGCTCGAACGTGGCCCGGAACCGCTCTTCGCTCTCGTGAAGGTCGAGCGCGGCCTGTCTCTTCTCGGTGACGTCTTCGTAGGTGCCGAGCACGCCGAAGACGACTCCGCTCGCGTCTCTGAGCGGGACCTTGCTCGTCCGGAGCCAGATCGTCCGTCCATCCGCGAACGTCATCGGCTCGTCGATGTCGACCTTCGGCACGTTCGACTCCATGACGAGGCGGTCGTCCGCGACGTAGAGATGGGCGGTGGCCTTCCAGGCGAGCTCGAAATCGTTCCGCCCCACGAGGAGCGCAGGATCGTCCAGGCCGGCGTCGCGCGCGAAGGACCGGTTGCAGCCGAGATAGACGCAGTTCCGGTCCTTCCAGAAAACGCGCTGCGGAATGGAGTCGATGACGATCTGGAGCAGCTGCTCCGAACGCCCCGGCGCGCCTTCCAAGCGTTTGTGCCCAGCGACGTCCGTCACGGAGAGCCTCTCGATCGGGGGCGGCGAACCCTTCGGTACCCGGAAAGTCTATACCCCGCGCGAGGGCGGGAACGACGACAGGGTCCTCGCGCTCGCTATCGCCTCCCAGCAGGCCGAAGAGAAAACCCTGCCTCGGCTTTCCGTGCAGCTACGGCTTCGCGGAGATGGACTGATGGTGCGGGATCCAGCCAGGAGAGCCGCCTCCATGGTCTCGGGACACGAGATCTCGCTGAGGCCGCCGAACGCACGATAGGCGCCGACGCCGACGGAGGCCGCTAGAACCGAAGCCAGAAGCATCACGATCGTTATGATTGTCGAGGCGGCGTCCATGGGTTCTCTTCCTCCAGACCCGAGTGATACGCAATTCCGATTCCGCTCAAAGCAGGCCTCTAAACCCACGCTCTGCAACGCCGAAGCCGCACTCGAAGGCAGCAACGGTGTGTCACTCAGCCCGTCTTGTGTGTCACGCGCGTGCCAAGACACATCAGGGCATCGTGAACCAGAGCGACGGGTCGAACTGGATCGACAGCAAGCCCGGTCGCGGGACGACGTTCAAGATCTACCTTCCGCCTTCCGCGCATCTTCGGTACCGCCGCTGCGCCGCAGCTCGCGTCCTGAAGCACCGCGCTCGAGACCGCGATGATGCATGTGCATCGCGCGCTCCCGGGCGGGCCGGTCGTATCTTTAGCGGCAGATGCCCATTGCATATTTCGTGCGCCCCGCGAAAGGAGTTCCTCGATGAACACCCTGTGGATCGTCGTCATTGCGGTGATCGTCATCTACACCGCCTACAACTTCTATGCGCGGCGGATCGACCGGAACGTCATCCAGTCCGACAAGAAGAAGGCGACGCCCGCCACGATGTACATGGACGGCGTGGACTTCATGCCCACGAGCAAGAACGTCCTTTACGGCTACCACTTCAAGTCGATCGCCGCGGCGGGGCCCATCGTCGGCCCCATCACGGCGGCGAACCTGTGGGGCTGGTTTCCGTCCCTCCTGTGGCTCGTGATCGGCGTGACCTTCATCGGATGGGTGAGCGATTACTCGGCGATCATGGTGTCGGTCCGCAACGACGGTAACAGCCTGAGCGCCATCTCCCACAAGCTCATCGCCCCGCGCACGCGGACGATCCTGTTCATCTTCATCTTTTTCTACCTGATGCTCCTCGCCGGGGCCTTCGTCGGAATTCTCGCGGCCATTCTCTCCGCCCGCCCCGACGTGCCGTTCGGCATCGTGATGCTGGCGCTCATGGGCCTTCTGGCGGGCCAGATGATGTACCGCTGGAAGATGAACCTGATCCTCGTGACCGCGATCGTCGTGGCCGTGACGCTCGGCGCCATGGCGCTCGGGCCGTGGGGCCAGACGAAGGACGCGAAGGGAGCGATGGTGCGCGGGCCGGTCGCGGCCGCGGTCGCCTCGCTGAACGCGTCCGTGGACAGCCTCAACGACAAGAAGCCTATCCTCTCCCTCGAGGACCCCACGAACGCCGACCCCCGCATCCCGGCTCCGGGCGCGGACGGCAAGCGTCCGACCACTCCGGCCTACGACTCGGCCACGAAGCAGATTCGCACCCTTCCGAACTATCTCCTCTGGATGGTCTTCCTCTTCGCCTTCTCGTACTGCGGCGCCAACATGCCGATCTGGCGTTTCGCCCAGCCGGTCAACTACATCGGCTTCTGGGTCATGCTCATCACGATCGTCCTCTCGGCCATCGGCGCGCTCGTCGCGCCTCTCACCGGCGCCCTGGACGCGGCCGGTAACGCCATCGGCACGTTCGCGCTGACGGCGGTGAAGGACCTCGGCTTCACGGCCCCCTCCAAGCCTTTCACGGCGTGGCAACCGCTCTGGCCGATGCTCTTCGTGACGATCGCCTGCGGTGCGATCTCCGGCTGGCACGCGCTCGTCGGCTCGGTCGGGACGGCCCGGCAGCTCGAGTACGAGACCGACGGCCTTCCCGTCGGTGGCGGCTCGATGTTCGGCGAGTACACGCTCGCCCTTCTCTCGCTCGTCGCGGTCTCGATCGCGGGCGTCGGGGGCGGCGGCGGCCGGTTCGCGGCCGGCGTCGGCAAGCTGATCTACGCCGGCACCTTCAAGGCGATCCCGGAGGTCTTCGGCACGGCCCTCGGGTTCGGCGCATTCGTCGTCATCGTTCTGACGGTGACGCAGCTCGTCTTCCGCGTCATGCGCGTGACGCTCACGGAGTGGGCGGGTGAAGCGATTCCGCTGGTGCGCAACATGCACGTCTCGAGCATCATCTCCATGCTGCTGACCCTTGCGCTCGTCCTGACGGGCACGTGGGTCTACCTGTGGCAGATGTTCGGCGCGTCGAACCAGCTCATGGCCGCGCTGAGCCTTCTCGTCGTGACGGTCTGGCTGAAGTCGGAGAAACGCAACCCGAGCTACGCCCTCTACCCGATGCTGTTCATGTACGTCACGACGCTCTTCGCCACGGCCGTCACGGCACGCAACCTCTATGTGACGATCGCCTCGAACCCCGCCATGAGCGGGCTGCCGGTTGCCGGCGCGTGGGCGATGATCGTGCTCGCGGCTCTTCTGATCATCGCGGCGCTCTTCATCGGATGGGACGGCCTGAAGGCCTACCAGAAGTACAGCGCGACACCGGCGGTGCCGAAGCCGGCCATCGCGACCACCTAGGCCCGGAGCGCACGCTCGCCGATCGTCCGCACCGCCGCGAAGAACTCCGCGGCGGGCGCGGACCCGGCCGGCAGGTCGATGTGGAGCTGCAAATGGGGCTCGGTTCGGCGCACCGAAAGGCGCCGGACCGTCAAGCCCCCGGCGCGGGCCAGCTCGAGGAGATCGTCGGCCAGGGGAAGCGTGCCCTCCACCTTGTAGAAGACCGGCCGCGCGCCTTCGGCCGCGCTCTCGCGGACGGACCAGCGCTCGGAGGCCATGCGGCGCAGGGCATCGCGCCCCGCGAAGCTCGAGCGGTCCAGCGCCTCCAGATCGCCGTGCGGCGCGCGGCGCAGCCGCGCGCGAAGGATGAGCGCGTCCCTGCGCCCCCGGCTTCTCGAAAACCCCCAGAGCCACGGGACGTCCCGCGGCTCGAGGAAGATCACGAGCGTCGTTTCCTCGAAGGGAGGCTTCGGCTTCGAGAGAACCAGCTCGACCGCCGTCGTCCCGAGCCAGCGGACCGTCGTCCGTTCGCAGAGGAGATGAAGCCCTCCCTGCATCCAGCGGAGGGTGGATTTTCCCTTCCGCACGTTCCAGATGCTGCCGGCCGCGAACCACACCATGACGAACGCGACCAGGAACATCATCGTCGTCGTCAGGTCAGGCCTCCCCGGCGATCGCCTCGCCGGGCGGCGACGATAGCAGAGCG
>JBGPDK010000135.1:0-9051 GCA_041482235.1 Thermoanaerobaculia bacterium
AGCGCGGTGAGCTCGAGGCGCGCGGCCGTCTCGACCGTCGCGCGCACGGAGTCGATCCCCGCGCGATGGCCTTCGACGCGTGCCAGGCGCCGCTGGCGCGCCCAGCGGCCGTTGCCGTCCATGATGACGGCCACGTGCCGTGGCAGGCGGCCGAGGTCGAGCGCGTCGAGGAGCGCCCGGTCGGGCGTCCCGGACGCGGCGATGGAGTCCTTGTTGATCATCAGCATCCGGGGGCGGAACACGCCCCGAGAGTCGGATTCTATCCCGATGAAACGGGCGTGCCGGCGCCGGCCGAGGAGTCCCGCGGGAGCGTCTCGGGGGGATACAGAACTCTTTCCAGCGTGAGGCCGCGCGCCTCCGCGGTGGGCCCGGGCTTCACCGGGGCATCCTCGGGGCGAATGCGGCCCCGACCGGCGTCGCGAAGGGTCCCTACGAGGCGCCGCACCATGCCCCGGAGAAAGCCGTCCCCGGCCGCCGTGATCACGAGGAGAGATCCTTCCTCCTGAACGCCGAGCCGCGCGAGCGTGCGCACGGTCGTCCCCGGGCCTCCGCCCGTGAGCGAGAACGGCGCGAAGTCGCGACGCCCGACGAGAGTCGCCGCGGCGCCACGCATCGCTGCGACGTCGAGCGGCTCCGGCGCGAGGGCCTCGATGAGACCGCGATGGGGATGCAGCATCTCACCTCGGCGAAGGCGATAGACGTAGACTTTGCCGATCGCAGAGTGGCGTGCGTGGAAATCGGAGCTTGCCTCGGAAATCGAGAGCACCCTCACATCCTCCGCTAACTTTCCGTTCAGGCCACGCCGTATTCCTTCGAATGGAATGGAGGGCGCGGTCGGCGGAAGGTCAACGTGCGCAACCTGGCCGTCGGCGTGGACACCGGAGTCGGTGCGGCCGGCGCCATGGACGCGAATCTCCGCCTGATAGACCCCTTTCAAAGCGTCTTCCAAGACGCCCTGGACGGTGCGCGGCAGGGTGCCATCCGCGCGAGGCGCCTGCACCTGCCACCCCTCGAAGAGGGTCCCCAGATACGCCAGCTCGAGCTTCAGCCGCACGACGGCGATTATGGCCGCGCCCCGCGCTATCGTCGGCCGGATGGCCGACGCCCCGGTGCTCGTCGTCACGGAGATCTTCCGGAGCCTCCAGGGGGAATCCACGTTCGCCGGGCTGCCGTGCACGTTCGTACGCCTCACGGGGTGCGGCCTGCGGTGCGTCTGGTGCGACAGCGCTTACGCTTTTCACGGGGGCCTCGAGCGGACCCTCGAGGACGTTCTCGGGGAAGTGGAGCGTCTCGGGGCCCCGCTCGTCGAGCTGACGGGCGGCGAGCCGCTGGAACAGGAGGGCGTCTACCCGCTGGCTTCGGCGCTCTGCGACCGGGGCTACACCGTCCTCCTGGAGACGGGCGGCCACGTCCCCGTCGGCCGCGTGGATTCGCGCGTCGTGAAAATCCTCGACGTGAAGTGCCCCGGCTCGGGCATGCAGTCCCGCAACGACCTCGGGAACCTGAATCTGCTCGGACCGCGCGACGAGATCAAGTTCGTCGTCAACGATCGCCGCGATTTCGACTGGGCGCTCGACTTCGTCGCCCGGCACGACCTCGACCAAGAGCACGCTGTTCTGATCTCGCCGGTCTTCGAAGGTGCGGAGTCTGCGATCGCGGCGGACGTCGCGGAGTGGGTCCGCGACTCGAAAAGAAAGCTCCGGCTGAATCTCCAGGTCCATAAGCTCCTCTGGGGGGATGTTCCGGGAAGATGAGCCGCGCTATGCACCTTCTAAGAAAATCTTCTTCTCTTGCGCCGATTCCGGTCGCGCCGGCACGGGGCGCGCGCGTGTGCGTCGTTCTCCTCTCCGGCGGCCTCGATAGCGCGACGTGCCTCGCCCTCGTCTCCCGCTGGGGATGGAAGGTGCATGCGCTCTCCTTCGACTACGGGCAGCGGCATCGCGTGGAGCTTTCTGCGGCGCGCGTCCTCTCGCGGCGGTACCGCGTCGCGTCGCACCGCGTGATCCCGATTCCGGCGTTTGGCGCGCTCGGCGGATCCGCGCTGACCGACAGCTCGATTCGGATCCCGAAGAAGGCGCTCGGAAAAGTCCGCATTCCGATCACGTACGTCCCGGCGCGCAACACGCTTTTTCTCGCGTTCGCGCTCGGAGTCGCCGAGACGAGCGGCGCGACCGAGATCATCATCGGCGCCAATGCGCTCGATTACTCCGGCTATCCCGACTGCCGTCCGGCGTTTCTGAGGGCTTTCGAGCGCGTCGCGAAGCTCGGGACGAGAGCCGGCGCCGAAGGCAGGACCTTCTCCATTCGTGCCCCTCTTCTGGGCATGACGAAGGCGGACATCGTCCGCCTTGCGCTCGCCCTCGGACTCGACACGAGCCTCACGACGTCCTGCTACGACCCTGGGAAACGGGGACATCCCTGCGAGAGCTGCGACTCGTGTCTGCTGAGGGCAAAGGGGTTCGCAGAAGCTGGAGCAATTGACGTTCGAACTCGCCGAGCATGCTAAACTATTCTAAATTAAATATTTCCTAAATCTAATAGTATCACGTTAGATATTACTTGACAGCGTTGCTAGCAGATATTATATTCTCTTTGATGAACCCGGAACGTTTCACCCATAAAGCTCAGGAAGCCCTCCAGAAGACGGCACAGGCCGCCCGCGCTGAAGGCCATCCCGAGGTCACGCCCGAGCATCTAGCCGAGGCTCTCCTGACGCAGGAACAGGGCGTCGTCCCCGCGCTCCTCGAGCGGGTGGGAGTGGCGCCCGGCCTCGCGCTAACGGACATCGCCCGAGAGCTCGCGAAGCTCTCGAAGGTGCAGGGCGAGGGCGCCGAGCCGCGGTTCTCCCCCGCCCTCGTGAAGCTCCTCGACCTCGCCGAGAAGATCGCCGGCGAGTTCAAGGACGACTACATTGCGAGCGAGCATCTCTTCCTCGCGCTGCTGCGCGATGGCAGGTCGAAGGCCGCCAGGGCCCTCCTCGCTCGCGGCCTCTCCGAAGCCTCCCTTCTCGCCGCCCTCAAGGACGTGCGCGGTTCGAGCCGCGTGGCCGACCCCGATGCCGAGGACAAGTACCAGGCTCTGAAGCGATACGCAAAGGACCTCACCGACCTCGCGAAGAAGGGCAAGCTCGACCCGGTCATCGGGCGCGACGAGGAGATCCGCCGCGTCATGCAGGTGCTCACCCGACGCACGAAGAACAACCCCGTCCTCATCGGCGACCCCGGCGTCGGGAAGACCGCCATCGTGGAGGGGCTCGCCCGCCGCATCGTCGCGGGCGACGTCCCCGAGACGCTCAAGGGCAAGCGCGTCGTGTCCCTCGATCTCGGCTCGATGGTCGCCGGCGCGAAGTTCCGCGGGGAGTTCGAGGAGCGCCTGAAGGCGGTCATCAAGGAGGTCGAGGAGTCCGACGGGAAGGTCATCCTCTTCATCGACGAGCTGCACCAGCTCATCGGCGCGGGCGCGGCCGAGGGCGCGATGGATGCCGGCAACATGCTGAAGCCCGCGCTGGCCCGGGGCGAGCTCCGCGCGATCGGCGCCACGACCATCGGCGAATACCGCAAGCACATCGAGAAGGACCCGGCCCTCGAGCGGCGCTTCCAGCCCGTCCTCGTGGGTGAGCCGTCCGTCGAAGACACGATCGCGATCCTCCGCGGCCTCGCGGAGCGCTACGAGGTCCACCACGGCGTGAAGATCACGGACGCGGCGCTCATCGCGGCCGCGACGCTCTCGGACCGCTACATCGCGGATCGCTTCCTGCCCGACAAGGCGATCGACCTCATCGACGAGGCGGCGTCGAAGCTCCGGATGGAGATCGACTCGCTGCCGACGGAGATCGACGAGGTCGAGCGCCGCATTCTCCAGCTCGAGATCGAGAAGAAGGCTCTCCAGAAGGACGATGCGAAGTCCGCGAAGGAGCGGCTCGCGAACCTCGAGCGCACGCTCGCCGAGCTCAAGGAGCGCTCGAACGGAATGAAGTCGCGCTGGAAGTCCGAAAAGGACGCGATCGCGGTCATTCGAGGCCTCAAGAAGAGGCTCGACGACACGAAGCTCGCCGCAGAAGCCGCCGAGCGCGAAGGCGATCTGAACAAGGCCGCCGAGCTGCGCTACGGCACGCTCACGAAGCTCCAGAATGACCTCGAGGCCGCCTCCGCCCGCCTCGCGGACCTGCAGAAGGGAGGAGCCTTCCTGCGCGAGAAAGTGGATGAGGACGATATCGCGGCCATCGTGTCGAAGTGGACGGGCGTGCCCGTCTCGAAGATGGTCGAGGGCGAGACGCAGAAGCTCCTGAAAATGGACGAGCGGCTGAAGCTGCGCGTCATCGGGCAGGACGAGGCGGTCGCCGCGGTCTCGGCCGCCGTGCGCCGCGCGCGCGCCGGAATGAAGGACCCGAAGCGGCCGATCGGCTCGTTCCTCTTCCTCGGCCCCACGGGCGTCGGCAAGACCGAGCTCGCGCGGGCCCTCGCGGAATTTCTCTTCGACGACGAGAACGCGATGGTCCGGCTCGACATGTCCGAGTACCAGGAAAAGCACGCCGTGGCCCGCATGATTGGGGCACCTCCGGGTTACGTCGGGCACGACGAGGGCGGCCAGCTCACCGAGGCCGTGCGCCGGCGCCCGTACTCGGTCGTCCTCTTCGACGAGATCGAGAAGGCCCACCCCGACGTCTGGTCCGTCCTCCTGCAGGTGCTCGACGACGGCCGCCTGACGGACGGCAAGGGCCGCACCGTGAGCTTCAAGAACGTGGTCGTCATCATGACGTCGAACGTCGGCAGCCCGATCATTCAGGAGATGCAGGGCGTCGACGAGAAGGCGCTCAAGACGCGGGTCGAAGCGGAGCTGCGCGACCACTTCCGTCCCGAATTCCTGAACCGGATCGACGACATCGTCGTCTTCCGGCGCCTCGAGCTCGCCGACATCGAGCAGATCGTCGGCCTGCAGCTCCGGCACGTGGGCGAGCTCGTCGCCGCGCGCGGCGTGAAGCTCTCGTGGACGGACGCTGTGAAAACATGGTTGGCGCGCGAGGCGTACGACCCGGTGTACGGCGCCCGGCCGCTCAAGCGAAACATCCAGAAGCTCGTCCAGGACCCGCTGGCGCTGAAGCTCCTCGCGGGCGACGTTCACGAGGGTTCCACGGTCACCCTCGCGCTCGCCCCCGGCGGCTCCGCGCTCGAGTTCCAGACCGACACGCCCGAACGGGCTCCCGCGAGGGCCCGCTGAATCCCACCCAGGAGGAAAGAACCATGAACATCATCCGCTACGACCCATTTCGTGAGCTCGCCTCGCTTCAAAGCCGTCTGAACCGCGCCTACGACACGACGCTCTCCGGTCCGGCCCGCAACGAGGAAGAGCTCCTCACCGGCGCGTGGGCCCCTCCCGTCGACATCCTGGAAACGAAGGAGAAGACGGTTCTCAATGCCGAGCTGCCGGGCTTCGACGAAGACCAGATTCATCTCCATTTCGAGGACGGCATCCTGTCGCTCGAAGGCGAGCGGAAGTTCGAGAAAGAGAACGCCGAGGAGAACTATCACCGCGTCGAGCGGAGCTACGGGAGGTTCGTCCGCTCCTTCACGATCCCGTCGAACGTCGACAACGAGAAGATCACGGCGGCGTTCCACAACGGCATCCTCACCGTCGAGCTGCCGAAGCGCGAGGAGACGAAGCCGAAGCAGATCAAGATCCAGGCGAAGGCGCCCGCGATCGAGGTCAAGAAGAAAAGCTGACCCGAAAGGAGTCAGGGGGAAAACCGGGGTCCGGTTTTTCCCCCTGCTGTGGAAGGTCGGCCGGACGTAGACTTCCCGTCCAACAAGGACCTCCGTGAAGGAGATGAAGCCTCCGGACCAAGAGCCCCCCCGAAAAACGGAGCACGAGCTTCGGACGATCCTCGAGACGATCCCTGCCTTCGTCTGGACCGCCCGGCCAGATGGCGCCATCGACTTCATCACCGGCCGCTTGTTCGCGCAGACGGGTCTTCGGAAGGACGAGACACTCATGTGGGAGTGGGCGAAGGTGCTCCATCCGGAGGACCGCGAACGCGTCGTGCAGGACTGGCGCGACGCCATCGCCGCGGGGCGAGCCCCCGACCAGGAAATGCGGGTCCGCGGCGCGGATGGGACATATCGATGGTTCCTGACCCGCGCTTTTCCGCTTCGGGACGACAAGGGGGTGATCCTGCGGTGGTATGGCACGCTCACGGACATCGACGCCCGCAAACGCGCCGAACAGGAGCTGCAGAAGCTCAAAGATCAGCTCCAGAACGAGAACATCGCACTCCGGGACGAAGTGAGCCAGTCCTCGATGTTCGAGGAGATCGTCGGCTCTTCGGCGCCGCTGCGACGGGTGCTCGTGCTCGTGAGCAAGGTCGCGAGCACCGATTCGACCGTCCTGATCACCGGCGAGACCGGCACCGGGAAGGAGCTGATCGCCCGCGCCATTCACAAGAAATCACCCCGGGCCTCGCGGCCGTTCGTGTCCGTCAACTGCGGCGCGGTTCCGCCGTCCCTGATCACGTCTGAGCTGTTCGGCCACGAAAAGGGAGCGTTCACCGGCGCCCTGCAGCGCCATCTCGGCCGCTTCGAGCTGGCCGACGGGGGGACCATCTTTCTCGACGAGGCGGGGGAGCTCCCGCAGGAGACGCAGATCGCCCTGCTCCGCGTCCTCCAGGAGCGCGCCTTCGAGCGCGTTGGCGGCAGCCAGTCCATCCCGGTCGACGTCCGCGTCATCGCGGCGACGAACCGCGACCTCGACAAGGCCATCGCGGACGGCGCGTTCCGGAGCGATCTCTACTACCGGCTCAGCGTCTTTCCGATCCACGTGCCGCCGCTGAGGGAGCGCGCCGAGGACATCCCGCTGCTCGTCGAGTACCTCACGCAGCGTTACGCCGCGAAGGCGGGGAAAAGGATCACGGAGGTGAGCCGCAGGGCCATGGATCTGCTCCGGTCCTACGAGTGGCCGGGAAACGTCCGCGAGCTGCAGAACGTCATCCAGCGCGCGGTGATCCTGAGCGAGGGCACGCTGGCGGTCGACGAGACGTGGTTCACCCGGCCGCCGAGCCGGGCGGCGGCCGGCGTACGTCGCCTCGGCCGGTTGAGCAGCCGCGAAGAGAAGGAGTGGATCGAGAGCGCTCTGGCGCGGTCGCGTGGCCGCGTTTCCGGCACGGACGGCGCGGCGGCCGCGCTCGGCATCCCGCGGTCCACGCTCGAATCGAAGATCCGTTCGCTCCGCATCGACAAGCATCGATTCAGGACCGGATAGGCCGTCGGCTCACGCGAATGGCGGTGTCGAAACCCGCCATTTGCCGACGTTCGCCAACGGGCGCCGCGCTCAAGTCATTCGGCGTCAACGGCTTCACGTTGGCACCCCGGTTGCCTTAGAGGCAACCATGGTTCTGAGGATTGAGCCCGCCCCGAACGACTCGCCGACGCTTCTCAAGCTCGTCGGGAGGATCGCCTCGCCGGACGTCCAAGAGCTGAAGGCCCTGATCGCGGAGATGCCGAACCCCGTCGCCCTCGACCTCCAGGAGGTGGAACTCGTCGATCTCGACGCGGTCCGCTACCTGGCGGCGGTCGAACGGGGAGGCCTCGAGCTCCGCAACCTTCCGCCGTACGTCCGCGCGTGGGTCCTTCTGGAGAGGGAGAGGCTCGGCGACTCCGAGTGACGCGCTCTCTACCGACGGACCCAAAAGGAGAAACGGCAATGGAACGGATGTTAGTCGTGGTTTTCGACAACGAGAAGAAGGCCTTTGAAGGCAGATCGGCCCTTCGGCAGCTGGAGCTGGAAGGCAGCTTCAGTATTTATGCGGGGGCTGTGGTCGTCAAGCATGCGGACGGGACCGTCAGTGTCAAGCAGCTCGACGACTCCGGGCCGATCGGCACGCTCACGGGGACGGCCGTGGGCAGTCTGATCGGGGTGCTGGGTGGACCGGTAGGGGCGGCCATCGGTGCCGCATCGGGCCTCGCGCTCGGTGCGCTCTACGACGCTGACGACATTCGCGTCGGCGAGGACTTCCTCGACGACGTCTCGAAGTCGCTGACCCCGAACAAGGTCGCGGTCGTCGCCGAAGTCGAGGAAGAGTGGACGACGCCCGTCGACACGCGGATGGAGGCGCTCGGCGGGACCGTGCTGCGCCGCGCGCTCTGGGAGGTGGAACAGACCCTTAACGACGAGGAGACCGCCGCGATGAAAGCGGATCTCGCGCAGCTCAAGAGCGAAATCTCGAAGGCTCATGCCGACCGTAAGGCAAAGCTTCAAAAGAAGATCGGCGAGCTCGAGGCGAAGATCGACGCGCAGCAGAAGAAGACGATCGAGCGGCGTGAAGCCTTCGAGGCTCGCCACAAAGCCAAGAAGGACGTCCTCAAGCAGAACGCGAAAGCCGCCGCGAGCGCGCTCAAGCAGCTCGCGCACACCCCGGTCTGAACGAACTCAAGACACAGAAGGAGAAACTGACAATGAACCCGCCTCTCTCTCAGCAGGTTTCGAAGCAGGCCGGCTGGAGCCTCTTCATGGGCATCCTCACGGCCGCGATCGGCGCCGCCATGATTCTCTACCCGATGGCGACCGCCACGGTCTCCACGCTGTTCTTCGGGTGGTCCCTCATCCTCGCCGGCGCCGCGCAGGTGGTCTTCGCGTTCAGCTCGCAGTCGGTGGGGAACTTCTTCCTGAAGCTCCTCCTCGGCATCTTCTACGGCATCGGCGGCGTCGCGCTCGTCGGGTTCCTGCCCGCGGGCGTGCTCACGCTGACCGCGGCCGTCGGGATCATGCTGGTCGCGAACGCGTTCATCGAGATCGTCCTCGCGTTCTCGGTCCCGGTCGGAGGAGGTCGCGGCTGGTTCCTGACCAGCGCGATCGCGAGCGCGCTGCTCGGCGTCCTGATCCTCGGCTCGTGGCCCAACAGCGCCGTCTGGACGATCGGGACGATGGTCGGCGTGGCGGTTCTGTTCAACGGCATCTCGCGGGTCGTGATCTCGGGCGCCGTGCTCAAAGAGGTACACGACCTCGAGCAGGTCCCGAAGGTCGCGTGATGGTCTCGGCCGGGCGTCCGCGCGCGCCCCAGGG
>JBGPDK010000136.1:0-9016 GCA_041482235.1 Thermoanaerobaculia bacterium
AAGTTCCTGCCCCCCGAGCTTGCCCAGGACACCCCGTCGCTCGAGCGCTTCCAGCGCGAGGCGCGCGCCGCGTCGGCGTTGAACCATCCCGGAATTTGCACGGTCTTTGCCATCGAGGAGCACGAGCGGCAGCACTTCATCGTCATGGAGCTCCTCGAAGGCCAAACGCTCGCACAGATGATGACAGGGCGTCCGCCATTCGACCCGGAGAACCTGCTCGCCGTGGGCATCCAGATCGCCGACGCCCTCGAGTCGGCGCACGCCCGGGGCATCGTGCACCGCGACGTCAAACCGGCGAACGTCTTCGTGAACGCGCGCGGCCAGGTGAAGATCCTGGATTTCGGCCTCGCCCGGATCGACGGCGCGCGCCGGGGGACGGACGGGGCCGTCTCCCTCCTCGAGACCGTCGGAGCCCAGCACGACCTCACGACGCCCGGCACCTCGATGGGCACGGTGTCGTACATGTCCCCCGAGCAGGCGCGCGGGCAGCTCGCCGACGCCCGTACCGACCTCTTCTCGCTCGGGACGGTCCTTTACCAGATGGCGACCGGTGCCCTGCCTTTCCCGGGCGAGACATCGGCGGTCGTCTTCGACGCGATCCTGAACAGGGATCCGCTCCCGGCCGCACAGCTGAATCCTGCGCTTCCCCCCGAGCTCGGGCGCATCCTCGACAAAGCGCTCGAGAAGGACCGCAACCTGCGCTACCAGACAGCAACAGACCTGAAGACCGATCTCACCCGCCTGAAGCGCGACATGGACTCGGGCAAGAAGCGCGCGGTTGAGAAGAGCGACTCGCGCGGGGGCGGAGCCCGCACGGCCGAGAAGTCCATCGCCGTCCTCTACTTCGAGAACCTCTCCGGCGTGAAGGAAGACGAATACTTCCGCGACGGCATCACCGAGGACATCATCACGGAGCTCTCGAAGATCAGGGGCTTGAACATCTTCTCGCGCCCCACGGTCCTCGCCTATCGCGACAAGCAGGTGACGCCCGCGCAGATCGGGCAGCAGCTCAACGCGGCCTACGTCCTCGCGGGAAGCCTGCGCCGCGCCGGCAACCGGCTGCGGATCAACGCGCAGCTCGTCGACACGCACACCGACTTTCCTCTCTGGTCGGAGCGGTACGACCGCCAGATGGAGGACGTCTTCGAGGTGCAGGACGAGATCGCGCGCAAGATCGCCGAAGCCCTCCGCGTCACGCTTTCGCCGCAGGAGGAGGCGGCCCTCGCCGCCAAGCCGACCGAGAACCTCCAGGCGTACGACCTGTACCTACGCGGAAAGAGCTACGCGCGTCGACTCACGCGCCAGGATTTCGAGTTCGCCCTCCAGATGTTCGAGAACGCCGTCGGGCTGGACCCGGACTTCGCGCTGGCCCACGCCGCCATCGCGAACGTCTGCGCGCAGACCCACTACCTCTACGCGCGCGATCCCGTCTGGCTGGAGCGGGCCCTGGCGGCGTCGAAGAAGGCCGTCGCCCTCCGCCCGCAGCTCCCCGAGGTGCTCGTCGCGCAGGCCTGGATCCTGCACGCCGAAGGCCAGCAGGACGACGCGGCGCGCTGTGCGCGGCAGGCCATCGAACGCAAGAGCGACTGCGAGGGGGCATACCACCTCCTCGCCCGCGCGCTCTTCGCCTCCGGCCGCTACCAGGAGCTCGTGAACGTCGCGGACGCGGCCGTGGAGGCGAGCAGTCAGGACTACAACATCTATGTCCCCATCCTCAACGCCCTCGGCGCGCTCGGAAAGGAGGAGCCGCTCCGAAACGCCCGCCAGCGGCAGATCCAGGCGTTGGAGAATCAGCTGAAGTCGGTTCCCGAGGATGCGCGCGCGCGCGTTCTCCTCGCAAGCAACTACGCTTCTTCAGGCCGGCGCGAGGATGCGACCCGGGAGGCGAACCTCGCAGTCGCTTTGCGCCCGAACGACGCGATCGTTCTCTACAACCTCGCGTGCACCTTCTGCAAGATGGAGAAGAAGCCGGAAGCGCTCGACGCGGTCCGGAAAGCCTGGGACGGCGGCTTCAAGGACTCGGAGTGGGCCCGCCGCGACCCGGATCTCGCGCTCCTGCACGGCGAACCCGAGTTCGAGCGGCTCTACCCCGAGAGCCCGAGTAGCGCCTGAGCGCGCCCGCAAGCAACGGTTAATATGCGGCCACTTTGAGCGCGCGCGCGGCGCAATGTCCGAACTGCGGGGGTGAAGTTCGATTCCGGACCGGGGCCTCGCTCGTCTCGATCTGCCCGCAGTGCAAGTCCGCCGTCGCGCGCAAGGGCGCTGACCTCGAAGCCATCGGGACGGTCGCCGAGCTTGTCCCGACGTCCTCCCCTTTCAAGGTCGGGATGGAGGCGCGCCCGCAGAAGGGCGCGCGCCCGTTCCACATCGCCGGGCGCCTCCAACTCTCGACCGGCGAGGGGACGTGGGACGAGTGGTACGTCGGATTCACCGACGGGACATGGGGGTGGCTCGCGGAGGCGCAGGGCGGGTTCTGGCTCATGACGCCCGTCAAACCTCCGCAGGTGCCGGCGTACGAGCAGCTCCAACCCGGCGAAACGCTCGACCTGGGCGCCTACGGGAGCTTCGCCATCGTCGAAGCCCGGGAAGCCACGTACGCCTCAGCCGAAGGCGAGCTGCCGTTCGCGGCCCCGCCGGGATCCGTCTTCCGCTACGCCGACCTTTCCGGCGCCGACGGCAGTCTCGCGACGCTCGACTACGGCGACGGTCCGGGCCTCGACGGCTTCTACGTGGGCAAACCGGTCGCGCTCGAGAGCCTCGGCATCGCGGAGGTCGTCGCCTGGTCCGATCGCACGGTCTCCGCCGGGGCGCTCGCCCTCAATTGCCCGAACTGCGGCGGCGCGCTCCAGCTCAAGGACCCCGCGAACACGGTGCGCATCGCCTGCCCGTTCTGCGGGTCCCTGCTCGGCTCCGCCGACCGGAACGAGCAGGGCCCGCCTTCGAAGTTCGCCGTCCTCGAAAGGCTCGCCGCGGTCCCGTGGAAGGCGGTGCTTCCGCTCGGGGCCGAGGGACCGCTTCGCGGCCACAAGTACGCGATCCTCGGCGCGATCCGGAAGACGACCTCCTCGGGCGGCGAGGACTACTTCTGGACGGAGTACCTGCTGAAAGAAGGAAAGTCCGAAGGCTTCCACTGGCTCGCGGAATCGAACGGCCACTACACGCTCCTAGAGCCCGTGCCCGCGGGCGAGGTCAAGGACGGCCCGCGCGTCGCGGTCTTCCGCGGCAACTCTTACCGCATCTTTTCTCGCAGCCAGGCGCGCGTCGCCGGCGTCCTCGGCGAGTTCTACTGGGCCGTCAAGACCGGTGAGACCACCCTGGCGACGGACTTCATCAAGCCGCCGCGCATGCTCTCGAAGGAGAAGGCGAAGAAGGAAATCGCCTGGACCGAAGGCTCGTACGTCCCGCCCGGTGAGATCGCCGCGGCGTTCGCGCTCAAGGATCCCCTTCCGCCGCCGGAGGGCGTCGGCGCCTGCCAGCCGTGGCCCCACGCGGACACGAGCCATCTCTGGTGGAGAACGGCGTGGCTCCTGTCGCTCGCCTCGATCGTCGTCTACTTCCTCGCGCGTCTCCTCACGCCGCACGCCGTCGTGTACGACCAGACGTTCGATCTCGTGGATGCCGCGCGAGGAATCTACGCGGTGCGCGGCTCGGCGACGTCGGCCTCGGTCGACTGGACGCAGGGCGGCGCGGCTTCGGCCTCGACGCCGGCGAATCCCATCGCGGCGCGCGAGGCCGCGGAGGTCGCGCTGTTGGCTGCGCGCGTCCTCGTTTCGGAGCCGTTCGAAACGAAACGTGGAGCGAATCTCGCCGTGGACCTCTGGGCGCCCACGAACAACACCTGGGTCCAGGTGGGGTTCGACCTCATCTCCGGGGCCACCGGCGAGGTCCGCTCCTTCGACCTGATCTCGGACCGCTATTCGGGCGTCGACGGCGGCGAGAGCTGGAGCGAAGGCAGCCAGAACCGCCGCATCTACGTGCCGCGCATTCCCGCCGGGCGCTGGGTCCTGCGCCTGGAGCCCGAGTCCGAGGCCGGGATGGCTCCGCCCTCGTTCCGCGTGAGGCTCACGAGCGGCGTGCCGCACGTCTCGCATCTCGTCCTCGTGATCCTTTTCCTCCTCCTGGTTCCGACGGTCCTCGCGTTCAGGAAGATCGCGTTCGAGGGCCGGCGCTGGTCCGAGAGCGACTTCACGAGCGCCGGTGGGGAACGGGAATCGGACGATTCGGATGACTCGGACGACAAATGAAGGAGGCCCGATGAGACGCATCTTCCAGGTCTTCGGCGGCACGCTTCTCCTCACGTACGCTCTCGCGGCGTTCTCGGGGTGGGAGATGGCGGGAAACACGAAACGCAACACGCTGCCTCCGGGAGCCCGCAACGCGGGCGGTTACCGGACGTGGCACTTCTGGAGCGGAGGCAAGTGATGGACTGGTGGGCGCTGCACGGGCATCAGGTGACGTCGACCGTCGTGTTCTCGGTTCTGGGGATGGTCCTGTTCGGCATCTTCTTCGCGATCCTGCCGAAACTCCTCCCCTTCTCGCTCAAGAAGGAGATGGAAGAGGACCAGAACACCGCGCTCGCCATCGTGCTCGGGTCGATCGTGATCGCGATGGCGATCATCATCGCGGCCGCCGTCATGGGAGGCTGACCGCATGGGCGACCGCGAGGGACGCGCCGGCCCTCCTGCGGCGCCTGCCCTCCGGCCGGGGCCCGTCTACCTCACGGTTCTCCTCATCGCCTCGTGCGGCCTCGTCTACGAGCTCGTCGCCGGCGCCCTCGCGAGCTATCTCCTCGGCGACTCGGTCACGCAGTTCTCCCTCGTCATCGGGGTCTACCTCTCCTCCCTCGGCCTCGGCGCGTTTCTCTCCCGGTTCGTCGTGCGCGGCGTCGCGCGGCGATTCGTGGAAACGGAGATCGGCGTCGCGCTCCTGGGCGGGCTCTCCGCGCCGATGCTCTTCTTCGCCTTCTCCTCGCCGCGCTGGTTCCCGCCCGTCTTCTACGGCGTCGTCGTCGGGATCGGGACGCTCGTCGGCCTCGAGATTCCGCTCCTCATGCGCCTTCTCAAGGACGCCGTGCTCTTTCGAGATCTCGTGGCGCAGGTCCTCACGTTCGACTACCTCGGCTCGCTCACGGCTTCGATCCTCTTTCCGCTCGTCTTCCTCCCGCGCCTCGGGCTCACGCGCACGTCGGTTCTCTTCGGCCTTCTGAACGCGGCCGTGGCGTTCTGGTCGATCCGCCTCTTCCGGGACCGGATCGGGCCGCCGGGCGGCCTCCTCGCGCGGGCCTCTCTCGTCACGGCGGTCCTCCTAGCCGCCTTCGTCGTCGCGGATCGCCTCACGGCCGTCGCCGAGGAGAACCAGTACGCCGACGAAGTCGTCGTGGCCGAGACGACGCCGTACCAGCGCATTGTCGTGACCCGGAACCGGGCGGGCTTCCAGCTCTTTCTGAACGGGCACCTGCAGTTCTCGTCCGTGGACGAGTACCGGTACCACGAGGCCCTCGTGCACCCCGCCTTCGCGGCCGCGCCGCGCGCCCGGCGCGTCGCCGTGCTCGGAGGCGGCGACGGCCTCGCCGTGCGCGAGATCCTGAAGCACCCCGAGGCCGAAAGCGTCACGCTCGTGGACCTCGACCCCGCGATGACGCGCCTCGGGACGACGCATCCTCTCTTT
The DNA here is from genome assembly GCA_041482235.1 of Thermoanaerobaculia bacterium. Taxonomy (GTDB): domain Bacteria; phylum Acidobacteriota; class Thermoanaerobaculia; order UBA5066; family UBA5066; genus Fen-183. The sequence goes on from JBGPDK010000136.1 coordinate 5,668, forward strand.
CTCGCCTTGAACGGCGGCTCGCTGAGGTCGCCGAAGGTGCGCGTCGTGAACGAAGACGCCATGATCTGGATCGAGAAGGAGCCCGATCTCTTCGACGTCGTCGTGATCGATTTTCCCGATCCGAACAGTTACGGCGTGGGCAAGCTCTACACCTCGCGCTTCTATTCGCTCGTGAAGAGAAAGCTCGATCCCGAGGGCGTCGTCGCCGTGCAGTCCACGTCTCCCCTCTTCGCGCGCCGCAGCTTCTGGATCGTGGACGCGACTCTCCGGGCTGCCGGTTTCTCGACCCGCCCGTATCACATCGCGGTGCCGTCCTTCGGCGACTGGGGCTTCGTCCTCGCGTCCGCGAAGCCCGCCGAGGTCCGCCCGCGCCTTCCCGAGGGCCTTCGCGCGCTGTCGACCGAGCTCCTGCCGTCGCTCTTCGTCTTCGGTCCCGACGTGGCGCGCATCGACGACGCGCCCGTGAACCGGCTCAACGACCAGGTTCTCGTGAGGACGTACGAGGGAGAGTGGAAGCGCTTCGACTGAGCCGCCGCGACGCCATCGCGTCGCTCGTCGGCCTGCCCGCGCTCTCGGCCCTCGCCGCGGCCCTCGCGGCCTGCGGAAAGACGGAGAACCGCGGCCTTCCTTTCGACGGCAGGATCGTGGGTCCAAACGCGGCGCGGGGCCATCTCCTCCGCACGGGAGATCTTCTGTCGCGCCCCGCCGTCCGGGCGGAGCGCGTCGGCACCGCGATCGTGGGCGCGGGCGTCTCGGGACTCTCGGCCGCGTGGCGTCTCGCACGCGCGCGCGATATGGATTTCCGCGTCTACGACGTCGAGGACGCGGCGGGAGGGACCGCCCTCTCTGGAGAGAACGACGTGTCCGCGTTCCCGTGGGGCGCTCACTACGTGCCGGTGCCGGCCTCGCCGAACCGCGCCCTGGAGGCCGTCCTCGAGGAAACCGGCGCGCTCACCTCACGCGACGCGGACGGCGCTCCCGTGTGGGCCGAGGAGATGCTCTGCCGCGAGCCCGAGGAGCGCCTCTTTTTCGGTTACGCGTGGCGCCCGGGCCTGGACCCGCGCGACGGCGCTTCGCCCGACGACCTCGCCCAGCTCGCGCGGTTCCGGCGCGAGATGAACGGCCTCGCGGCCCGAAGGGACGCCCGGGGCCGGCGCGCCTTCGCGATCCCGACGCGCCTCTCGTCGGAGGACCCGGAGTTCACCGGCCTGGACCGCATCACGATGGCCGAGTGGATGCGCGCTCGCGGCTACACGTCGCCGCGCCTCCTCTGGCTCGCGGAGTACGGTTGCCGCGACGACTTCGGGACGAATCTCGCCGGCACCTCCGCGTGGGCGGGTGTCCACTACAACGCCGCCCGCCTGCCCGGGGAGGACGACGACGAGGACCCGTCGGAATTCCTCACCTGGCCCGAGGGGAACGGCCGCCTCGTCGCCCTCCTCGCGAAGGCCGCCGCGGGATGCATCGCACCCTCCTCTCTCGTGTTCGACGTCCTGCCGGCGCCCGGGCCCGGCGCACCGGTGACGCTGCGCGTTCTCGACGCCGTCCGCAACGAGGTCGTCGCGGTCGAGGCCGCGCACGCGATTCTCGCGCTGCCGAAGTTCGCGGCCGCGCGAGTCTTCGCGCCGTGGCGCGCAGCGCCTCCCGCCTTCCTCGCCGAAATGTCGTGGGCCCCCTGGCTCGTCGCGAACCTCACGCTCCGCGCGCGGCCGAAGGAGACGGGCTTCCCCCTCGCGTGGGACAACGTCCTCCACGGGTCGCGCTCGCTCGGCTACGTGGTCGCGACGCACCAGTCGGGCCGCGACCACGGGCCGACCGTCTTCACGTATTACCTGCCGTTCACGGACGAGGCCCCCGCCGCAGCGCGCGCGAAGCTGCTCGCCGCGTCCTGGGAGGATCTCGCTTCGGCCGTCCTCGCGGATCTCTCCACGGCGCACCGCGACCTGCCGGATCTCGTCACGCGTCTCGACGTCATGCGCTGGGGCCACGCGATGGCGCGCCCGACCCCCGGATTCCTCTCGAACCCGGTCCGCTGCCTCGCGCCCGCGGGCGGGGTCCACTTCGCTCACGCCGACTCCGCGGGGCTTCCGCTCTTCGAGGAGGCGCAGGACGCCGGCGTTCACGCGGCCGAGGCGATTCTTTCGGAGCGCGGCGCGCGATTCGCGCCGCTGGCCGCGGGCTAAGATGCCGGCCTCCGTGGACTCCCCATGGCTCTTCGGCCGGCGCGCCGACCTCCTCCTCTTCGGCGGCTCGACGGCTCTCGCGCTGCTCTTCCTCGGCATCGGCCACGCGGCCGGCCTTCTCGACGGAGACGCTCCGCCCTGGCTGTTTCTCGTCGCGGTCGTGTGCGTGGACGTGGCGCACGTGTGGGCGACGGGATGGCGCGTTCTCGCGGACGGAAGCGCCGGGCGCGCGCGCCTCGCGCTCTATCTGGGCGTGCCGATCGCCGCGTGGGCCGCAGGCGTCGCGGCGTATTCGGTCTCGGCTCTCGTTTTCTGGCGCGTCCTCGCGTATCTCGCGGTGTTCCATTTCGTGCGGCAGCAGTACGGCTGGGTTGCTCTCTACCGCCGGAAGAACGGAGAGGGAAGGGACGGGCGCACTCTCGACGCCGCGGCGATCTACGGCGCGACGCTCACGCCGCTCCTCTTCTGGCACGCGCACCTCCCGCGGCGATTCCAGTGGTTCCTGCGGGGAGACTTCGTGGACGGCCTGCCCGAGGAAGTCAGCCGGATCGCGTTCGTCCTCTATGCCGGAATCTTCGCCGCGTGGGTCGTGAAGGAAGTCGCGCGCACGCGCGCCGGCCGGCCGGTGTCGTGGGGGAAGGTCCTGATCGTGCTCTCGACCGCGGCGACGTGGTTCCTCGGCATCGTCGTCTTCGACTCGGATTACGCCTTCACGGTGACGAACGTCTTCGTCCACGGCATACCGTACATGGGCCTCGTGTGGTTCACGTCCAGCTCGCGAGCCGCCGCGCGCCGCGAGGCGGGCGAGGCGCCGTCCTTCGCGGACCGCATGGCCCCGAAAATCGTCTTGTTCCTCGCGCCCCTCCTCCTCGTCGCCTTCGCCGAGGAATGGGGCTGGGATCGCCTCGTCTGGCATGATCACGCCGTGCTCTTCCCGGGGCCCACGCTCGACCCCGGCGCGCTCCTCCTGGCGCTGATCGTGCCTCTTCTCGCCCTTCCCCAAGCCACGCACTACGTGTGGGACGCGTTCCTCTGGAAGGTGCGGCCCGAAAACCGGGAGACCGTCGAGGCGCTGGGAATCCGATGAGCCTGGGCCTTCACTTTCTCCTCGACGTCGCGGGCGCGCCTTTCGCCACGCTGGACGACGCCGTGCTTGTCGAGCGAGT
>JBGPDK010000137.1:0-8989 GCA_041482235.1 Thermoanaerobaculia bacterium
CAGGAGCGAGGCGAGGTCCTCGCCGTCCACGTACTCCATCGAGAGGAAGTGGCGGCCCTCGATCTCGCCGATGTCGTAGATGCGGCAGACGTTCGGATGCGAGACCTGGCGCGCGAGGCGCACTTCCGCGTGGAAGCGCGCGAGGAGACTCTCATCGTTCGAGACGGCCTTCGGGAGGAACTTGAGTGCGACGGCCTGGCCGAGCTTGAGGTCGTCGGCGCGATAGACCTCGCCCATTCCCCCACGGCCGAGGAGGCCGATGATCCGGTAGCGCTCGCCGAGCATCGCGCCCGGCGGGAACGCGCCGAGGTCGAGCGAACCGGAGGAGACGAGACGGCCGACGGACGAGGGCGGCCTCGGCGGCACCGGCTTGGGCGCCGAGCCCATCTCGGTGGGGAGACGCGAAAGTGAACCCGACACGGCGTGCCCGCAGGCCGGGCAGAAGCGGCCGGAGGGCGGCAACTCGGCGTCGCAACGGGCGCAGCGTGACGTGATGTCGAGATGCTATCTCAGTGAGCAGCGACGCACAGGCCCGGCCAGGCGACCGCGACGACGCCCTGCGTGCGCAGGAAGGATGCCTCTAGAACTTGAAGTTGACCCCGGCCGTCCCATGCCAGAAATCTGGCTTCGGATTGTTGTTGTAGCGCTCGCGAATTGTGTCGATGGAGTCCACGTTGAGAAAGACATATCGGACGTCCACGTAAAACGACGCCTTCCGGTTCGCCCCGAACTCGAGGCCGCCGCCCGCGTGCCCGCCATACGTGTGCTGCGTGTCCGAGCCGAGCGCCGCCTGAGGTCCCAGAAACGTCGATCTCGTGTAGTACCAGCCGCCCCCGCCGAGGACGTAGGGCTGGATCGGGCCCGACAGAAGAAAGAGCATCAGCGAGGCCTGCACGGGATACTGCTCGACGCGGAGCACGTCGGCGCCGCCTGCGCTGTATGTCGTGCGGCGGTAGTCGATCAGGCCCTCCACACCGAGGGGCCCGGGAAAGCGCAGCCTGAGCTGGGCGCCGCCGGCCCAGGTGCCGTCGGCCCCGCTGGCCTTCGTGTACGAGGCATGGCCTCCCAGGGAGACTTGCGCCCGGACGGGGGCCGCGGCAAGAAAGAAAAGAGTAGTGACGGAGGCGAGAAGGACCTTTCGGAAAGAGCTCACCGCTGAAAATCCTCCAGAGCCTGACAGGAGCAAGATCGTTGCCCAGGGATCGGATAGAAGAGTGCGCTGGCCGATCCCTCTTCGATATGCTCGTCCGCGACGAGAGCAGGCTCTGAAGATTCCCGGCGTCCCGGAGACGAGGAAGAGAGGAAACGCCGATGAGAACGTTCCGCCCCGCCGCCACACTGGCCCTTGCCGCCGCAGCCGCCCTCGGAGCCTGCGCGAAGCAAGAGCCGCCCCGGCCGCCTCCAACGCTGGCGCCGATGACTCCGGTCGCCCCGACGCCCGTGCCGTTCAAGGTCACGTCCGTCGACCTCGGCAGATCGATCGGAGACGACAGGAAGATCAAGGACGCCGCGGCGACGTTCGAAAGAAAGGACACGATTTACGCGGCGATCACCTCCGAGGGCGTCGCGGCCAGGGCCGCGATCAAGGTTCGCTGGACGTTCGGCGTGAAGGGCCAGCTCGTGAGCGAAGAGACGCGGGACATCATCCCGGCGGGTCCCGCGGTCCTCGAATTCCACATCTCGAAGGCCTCCGGCTGGCCGGTGGGGAAGTACAAGGTCGAGGTCTCGGCCGACGGCGCCCCGGTGGCCACGAAGGACTTCGAGGTCAAGAAGTAGGAAGGTCCTCAACTTGCGGTCCCCGGCCGGAGCCGGTATCCTCTCCCGCTCCGGCCGAAACGCCGGAAATGCTCTTTGGAGAAGACGATCCGGGTCGAGGTCGGGGATCACAAGACGTTCTTTGCGAACGGCCCCCGGCGACAGCCCTCGGAGAGACACAAGGCGAGACACGTTCAGGCGCTTAGCTCAGCGGTAGAGCACTACCTTGACACGGTAGGGGTCAGCAGTTCGATCCTGCTAGCGCCTACCATCGCCGGCTCTCTCCCGTGCCGCCGCCCCAGGCTGCTCGAAGGCGCTTAGCTCAGTCGGTAGAGCACTTCCTTCACACGGAAGGGGTCAGCGGTTCGAGTCCGCTAGCGCCTACCAACCTCCTCTTGTTCCCTGCCACGACCCGAAATCGGAGTTCTTCTCGTTCAAGAGAAGAAAGAGATGAAGATTTTCCGAGAAGGGAAGAGGTCTGGCATGTCCTCGGTGGAAAGCGCGAACCGAATTGATCCGGCGGCTGGAAAAGGCGGAGGGAATATCCGTCTGACGCTGCCGGATGGGACGGTCAGGGAGGTGCCTGGCGGCACGACCGGTCGCGCGGTCGCCGAGTCGATCGGGCCGCGGCTCGCCAAGGATGCGCTCGCCGTGAAGCTCGCCGGCCGGGTCCTCGACCTCTCGCGCCCGCTCGCGGAGTCGGGCGCGTTCGAGGTCGTCACGCCGAGGCACCCCGACGCGCTCGAGCTCTATCGCCACTCCACGGCGCACCTCTGCGCGAACGCCGTCAAGCGCCTCTTCCCGGGCGTGAAGATCGGCATCGGCCCCGCGATCGAGTACGGCTTCTACTATGACTTCGACCCCGGCCGGCCTTTCACGCCGGAGGACCTCGAGAAAATCGAGGCCGAGATGAAGAAGATCGTCGCCGAGGACAACGTCGTCGTCCGCAGGGAGATGTCGAAGGCGGAGGCCGTCGCGCTCTTCGTAGCCCAGGGCGATTCGCTGAAGGTCGAGATCGTCGCGGGGATTCCCGAGGGCAGCCTCTCGTGCTACGAGCAGAAGGACTTCATCGACCTCTGCCGCGGGCCGCACGTACCGTCCACGGGCAAGCTCGGCGTCTTCAAGCTCACGCATTCCGCCGGCGCGTACTGGAAGGGCGACGAGAGAAACCCGATGCTCCAGCGGATCTACGGGGCCGCGTTCCTCACGCAGAAGGAGCTGGATGGGCATCTCGCCCGGCTCGAGGCCGCGCGGGCGCGCGACCACCGCAAGCTCGGCAAGGAGCTCGGCCTATTCGTGTTCCATCCGTGGGCCCCCGCGTCGCCGTTTTTCCTGCCGAAGGGCACGACGATCTACAACCTTCTGATTTCCTGGATTCGTGAGTTGTACGTCAAGTACGGCTATCAGGAGATCCTCACGCCCCAGATCTTCGACGAACAGTTGTTCACGACCTCGGGGCACACGGGCAACTACCGCGAGAACATGTTCTTCGTCCAGGTCGACGAGCGGGAGTTCGGCGTCAAGCCGATGAACTGCCCGGGGCATTGCCTCGTATTCGCGTCCCAGGCATGGAGCTACCGCGACCTGCCCGTCAGGTACGCCGATTTCGCGCGGCTCCACCGGTACGAGAAATCCGGGGTCACGCAGGGTCTCACGCGCGTTCGATCCTTTTCGCAGGACGACGCTCACATCTTCGCGGCGCCGGAGAGCATCGACCGCGAGGTGGCGTCGTTCCTGACGTTCCTCGACGAGGTTTACGGAACGTTCGAATTCCGGGACGTCGCGATCTCGCTCGGACTGAGGCCCGAGAAGCGCGTCGGAGCCGACGCCGTGTGGGATCGCGCGGAGAAAGTGCTCGAGGCGGCCCTGAAGGCGACGGGGCGGCCTTACGTCGTCTCCCCCGGCGACGGGGCCTTTTACGGTCCGAAGATCGACTTCCGCGTGAATGACGCGATCGGGCGGCCCTGGCAGCTCGGGACCTTCCAGTGCGACTTCAACCTCCCCGAGCTCTTCGACCTGCATTACACGGCCGAGGACGGGACGAAGCAGCGTCCGGTCCTCCTCCATCGTGCGATTCTCGGCTCTCTCGAGCGTTTCCTCGGCATCCTCATCGAGCACACGGGCGGCGACTTCCCGTTCTGGCTCGCGCCGGAGCAGGTCCGCGTCGTTCCGGTGTCGGAAAAACTCAATGAATATTCGGAGAAGATTCTCAGAAGGGTAAGAGAAGAGGGCCTTCGCGCCTCGGTGGATTCTCGCAATGAAAAACTGGGCGCGAAGATTCGCCATGGCGAACTCGAGAAAGTTCCCGCGCTTCTCATCGTCGGCGAGAAGGAGCAGGCGGCCGGCACGGTCTCCCTCCGCGTGAGGCACGGCGGAGAATTCAAGGACCAGAATATAGAAGAGCTTCTGAGAATGATGAACGGAGCGGTCGCCGCGAGGAGCCTTCAATGGCACGGTGCCGGCGATTTGACCTCTTCACCTTCCAAGAAATCCTATTCTTCCTCTTCTTCTTCATGACAATTCACGCCTCGATTTCCCAACGCACCGAGACCTAAGGAGGAAAACACCCTGGCATTTTTCAGAGGTGGTCCCCGCGTTCCCCCGACGAAAAACTCCCCGATCAACGAGTTCATCCTCCGCTTTCAAAACGTACGGCTCATCGGCTCGGACGGAAGCCAGCTGGGAGTGGTCGATCCTCCCTCGGCGATTGCCAAAGCCCGCGAGGAAGGGCTCGACGTCGTCGTGATCGCCGAGCAGGCCGATCCGCCCGTCTGCAAGATCATGGACTTCGGCAAGTTCACGTTCGAGAAGAAGAAGAAAGAGCACGAGAGCAAGAAGAAGCAGAAGATCACCCAGGTCAAGGAAATCAAGTTCCGGCCGAACATCGACGAGCACGACTACGGCTTCAAGCTGAGGAACATCCTCCGGTTCCTGGACGAGGGCGACAAGGTAAAGGCCACGGTCCAGTTCCGCGGCCGCGAAATGTCGCGCCTCGACAACGGGCGGAAGGTTCTGGACCGCCTCGTCAAGGACCTCGAGGGCCGGGCGCACGCCGAGTCCGGTACCGAGATGATGGGAAACCGGATGCACCAGATCCTCGGCCCGATCAAAAGGCACTGAGAAGGAGCCCCGAACATGGCCACCAAGAGAAAGACGCATCGCGGCGCGGCGAAGCGGTTCCACAAGACCGCCACCGGCAAGTTCAAGCGCGGCCACGCGATGAAGCGCCACATCCTCACGAAGAAGAACGCGAGCCGCCTGCGGGGCCTCAAGAAGGCCGCGCTCGTGTCGAAAGCCGACACGAAGAACGTCCGGTCGATGCTCCCGTACGCCTAATCGAGATCGAGAGACAAGGAGAACCACCATGCCTCGCGTCAAGCGTGGACCCAAGAGGAAGAACCGCCGCGTACGAGTTCTGGAGCTCGCGAAGGGCTACTACGGCACCAAGCACAACTGCTTCCGCATCGCCGAGCTGCAGGTCGAGCGCTCGCTGGCCTATGCGACGCGCGACCGCAAGCAGAAGAAGCGCGAGTTTCGCGGACTCTGGATCGTCCGCATCAACGCGGCTGCGCGCCTGCATGACCTCAGCTACTCGAAGCTCATGGCGGGCCTGAAGAAGGCCGGCTCCGACGTGAACCGAAAGGTCCTCGCGGAGATCGCCGTCGAAGATCCGAAGGGCTTCGCGAACATCGTCGCGTCGGCGAAGACCGCGCTCGGGCTGCCCACCGCGGGCGGGACTGCGATCGCGAGCGCCTAGATCCCCATCGAGTGGCCGATCTGCTCGTCTCCGTCGAAGAGAAACGAAGAGCTTTCTTCGAAGAGTTGAAGACCGCCGAGGAGAGGGCCTCGTCCGGGACGGGCCTCCTCCCGGCGGACGTGCGCGAACTGCGCGTGCGCTGGCTCGGCCAGAAGCAGGGTGCCGTCACGGAGCTTCTCGCCGGGCTCCGGACCCTTTCGAAGGAAGACAAGGCCGCGGCCGGTGCGGCCATCAACAGGCTCAAGAAAGACGTCGAGGCTTCTCTCGCTTCACTCGAAGAAGGATCTCTTCTCTTCGAACGGTCACAGAAGCAGCGCGTCCTCGCCGTCGACGTGACCCTGCCCCCGCGCGCCCCGCGCGTCGGGAGGCTGCATCCCATCACGGTCGTGAGGCGCCGGATCGAAGGCGCGTTTGTCTCGCTCGGCTACGAGATCGCGCACGGCCCGGACGTCGAGACCGATTGGCTGAACTTCGAGGCGCTCAACTTCCCGCCCGACCACCCCGCGCGCGACGCCGTGGACACGTTCTTCGTGAAGGGCGGGGGAGAAGGCAAGGACCGGCTGCTCCTGCGCACGCACACGTCGCCGGTCCAGATCCGGACGATGCTCGCGCAGAAGCCGCCGATCCGGATCGTCATCCCCGGGCGTGTCTACCGAAAGGACGACATCGATCCGCGCCACTCGCCCGTGTTCCACCAGATGGAGGGGCTCACGGTGGACGAAGGCGTGACGTTCGCCGACCTGAAGGGCACGCTCGCGGCGTTCTCGCGCCTGCTCTTCACGCCCGAGACGAAGATCCGATTCGGGCCGACGTTCTTTCCCTTCGTCGAGCCGGGCGTGGACGTGGCCGTCTCGTGCGTCTTCTGCTCGGGCACGGGCCGCACGGGCGGCGCGACCTGCCGCCCCTGCTCGGGCTCCGGCTGGATCGAGATCATGGGCGCGGGAATGGTCCATCCCGCCGTGCTGAGGAATGGAGGAATCGACCCCGAGAAGTATTCGGGCTTCGCTTTCGGCATGGGCATCGACCGCATCGCGTTCCTCGTCTATGGGGTGCCGGACCTGCGGCTCTTCTTCGAGAACGACGTGCGCTTCCTCGATCGCGTGTGGCGCTGAGGGCGGCCGGATGAAGTTCTCCTACTCCTGGATCGCGTCGTACCTGCCCGGCCCCGCGCCGGACCCGAAGACGCTCGGCGAGCGCCTGACGGCCGTCGGGTTCATCGTCGAAGGCGTCGAGGGGACGGGCGAGAAGACCGTCTATACCGTCGAGATCACGGCGAACCGGCCCGACGGAATGAACCACCGCGGTCTCGCCCGTGAAGCCTCCGTCGCGCTCAACCGGCGGTTCGCAGAGCCCGAGGGCGGGCTCCTTCTCCGCGAGGGCGAGACGCCCGCCGATGCGCGCGCCCGCGTCTTCGTCGAGGAACCCGAGCTTTGTTCGCGCTATTCCGCGCGCGTGCTCGAAGGAATCCGCGTGAGGCCGGCGTCCGGCGCCGTGCGCGACCGGCTCCGCGAGATCGGTTCGGCGGCGATCTCCGCGCCCGTGGATGCCACGAATCACGTCCTCTGGGACATCGGCCAGCCTCTTCACGCGTTCGACCTCGACACGCTCGCGAGGGCGGCCGATGGCCTCCCGACGATCGTCGTGAGGCGCGCCAGGGCGGGGGAGTCGCTCGTGACCCTCGACGGCGTCATGCGCGCGCTCACGCCGCAGCACCTCGTGATCGCGGACGCCGAGAAGCCGGTCGCCCTCGCGGGGGTCATGGGCGGGCTCGCGACCGCCATCTCGGAGAAAACGACGCGCATCGTCCTCGAGGGCGCGCATTTCGACCCGCGCGCCGTGCGGAAGACTGCGCGCTCGCTCGGCATGCATACCGACGCCTCGCACCGCTTCGAGCGGGGAACCGACCCCGAGGCGACGCGCGACGGGCTCGACCGGGCTGCCCGCCTGATCCTCGCGGATTGTGGCGGGACTCCATGCCGGGGCACGATCGACGTCCGCGCGGGACGGCCCGCGAAGCGCATCCTGACGCTCCGCCTTTCGCGGCTCGCGGCCTTTCTCGGAATGGACATCCCGGCCGGACGCTGCGCGGAGATCCTTGCCGCTCTCGGATTCGCGCCGGTCCGCGACGGCGACGCGATCCGCGTGACGGTGCCCTCGTGGCGCGTCGACATTGCGGGCGAGGAAGACCTCATCGAGGAGGTCATCCGCTGCGAAGGGTACGATCGCCTGCCCGAGACGCTGCCGCGCCCGTACGCGCCCGCGCGGCCTTCCGCTGCGGCGCTCGTCGCGGACCGCGCGCGGGACCTTCTCGCCGGCTTCGGGCTCCTCGAGTGCCAGACCTACTCGTTCGTCTCGGAAGCCGAGAATGCGCCCTTCGCGTCGGCCGCGCCCGGGGCGCCGGTCCTCATCGAGAACGCGCTCGGCGAGCCGTTCACGACGATGCGCGCCACGCCCGTGATCGGGCTCCTGCAGAGCGCGCGGCACAACGCGCGACGCGGCCAGAAGGACCTCGCGCTCTTCGAGGTCGGGACGTCGTTCGGCTGGAATCGAGAGAAGCTTTCTGCTGAAGAGAAGACGGGAGACGGGAGAGTCATCGAAAGAGAGAGAGTGGGCATTCTGCTCACGGGCGCGCGGCGCCGCCACTGGTCGGAGGCGCCCGAAGAGACCGATTTCTTCGAAGGGGCTGGAATCGCAGCAGCTCTCATCAGGGGCCTGGGCTTGGGTCCGCCCCGTGCCCCAGTCACTTTCGAAGAATGGTCCTCTTCGTACCTGGTCGCCGGCCGGAGCGCCCGCATCGTTTGTTCGGGCCGGGAATGCGGATGGATTGGGGTGCTGGAGAGCGCCCTCGCGGCTTCATGGGATCTCACCGACCCGGTCATCGCCGATCTCGATCTCGGTCTCCTGGGCTCCCTGCTGCCGCCTCCAGTCACGTCCGTCGAGCCGCCCCCTCGTTTCCCCGGAAGTGAAGTGGACGTCACCGTGACGCACCCGGTCGCGACCGCCTGGAAGGCGCTCGACGCGGCCGCGCGGGCAGGCGCGCCTCCGGAGCTCGTGGCGGTGGAGGCGAAAGGCCGGTACCGTGGTCCCGGCGTGCCGGAAGGATTCGTGAAGACGACGCTGACGCTGCGGTTCGGCTCGCCGTCGCGCTCGCTCGCCCGAGAGGATGTGAACGCGTGGCGCGATGAGGCGGTCCGACGCCTGCTGGCCCTGCCCGATGCGAAAGTGGACGGTGTGAGAGAAGGAAGCTGAGGAGGACAAGGTGAAGGAGACGAAGGGCCGAAACGAAGGCAAGCCGGAGCCGCCCACGGAGACTTCGCTCGAGGAGGTTCTCGACGCGATCGAGTCGCGCCTGGAAACGCTCGTGGAGGTCGTGAAGGGCCTCTCCGGGGAGAATGCAGGCCTCAAGTCCGCGCTGGCTTCGGCCCGCGAGGCGAGCGAGAAGAACAGCGGAGCGGCGGTCGCGCTACAGCGGCACGA
>JBGPDK010000138.1:0-8983 GCA_041482235.1 Thermoanaerobaculia bacterium
CAGACGACGACCGTTTCGAACGGCTCGTCGAAGTCCTGCTCTCGCAGGGCGGAGAGGCAGCCACCGATCACCTCGGCCGAGTCGTAGGCGAGCACGACAACCGTCGCCGAAGGGCGCTCGACGGAACGTCCGAGCGGCGCGGCTGCGTTGCGAACCGGGAGCTCGGGCACTCCGGCATCGTCTGTCACTTTCGGACCATCCGTTCCGAAAGTCTAGCAGCGTGCCCAATGGGCTAGCATGGAACGAGAATGACGGCGGACCCTCCGATTGCGCCGCGCCGGCCGACCCCATGGAGGCTGTACGCGCGCTACTATCGCCGATCGCGGCTGCAACTCCTCGGCGCCACGGCCCTGGCCATTGCACAGGCCGCCGCCCTGCTGCCGATCCCGTTTGCGTTCGGATTGGCATTTGATCGCGCGATTCCGTCGCGGGATTCGAGGACGCTGGCGCTGATCGTCGTCGGAGTTCTGGGGCTCAATCTGCTGAGCGCCGCCCTCGGTGTGCTCTCCCGGCATCTCAGCCTGAAAGTCACGAAACAGAAACTCCTGGAGGTGCGCCGCGACCTGCTCGAGAGGCTCTATCGGATGCCGCGAGGCGACTCCGCCGGCCTGGACTACGGACGGGTGCACGACCTCATGGTGCACGACACGGAACGGTTTGACATCTTGACCAGCGCGATCGTCTTCCACGTCCTGCCTGCGGCGTGCCTGGCGGCGGGCATCGGGACGATCCTCTTCTACCTGAATCCGAGGCTCACGCTGGTAACGCTTGCGCTCCTTCCGCTCCTCGTCCTCGCCAGCCACCTGATCCGCGAGCGGCTCAAGGCAAGAACGCGGGCTTTTCACCGGGCGTTCGAGCGGTACAGCCGCGGGATCTGGTTCGTCCTCGAGGCCATGGACCTCACCCGCTTCCAAGCGGCCGAGTCGCGGGAGATCACGCATCAGCAGGAACACATGGCCCGCCTCAAGACGGAGAGCCAGGCCATGGCCTGGCTGCAGTCGGCCTCCAGTGTCCTGCACATGGCGCTGGTCGCGGCCGCCGCGGTCCTCGTCCTTCTGATCGGGGGGCTCGGCTTGTCACGCGGATCCATGACACTCGGGAATCTGTTCGCTTTCTTCGCGGGGCTGGCCCTTCTGCGGTCCCCGGTGGGCACGGGGCTGGTCGTCATCCCGCAGCTGATCGAGGGGAGCGAGTCACTCGACCGGATCGCCGCCCTGCTGACCCATGAAAGCGAGCCGCCGTATAGCGGCACACGGACGTGGCCCGTCAGGGGACGGATCCGGCTGGAAGACGTGCACTTCGGCTACGAGGGCCGATCTCTCCTCCGGGGCGTCAATCTCGACCTCCGCCCGGGAAGCTCCGTCGGTCTCTTCGGGCCCAGCGGCACTGGCAAGACCACTCTCGTGATGTTGATCCTCGGCTTCTATCGCCCCCGGCAGGGTTCGATCCTCGTGGACGACGAGCCGCTGGACTCCCTCGACATCTCGCATCTCCGGCGCCAGATCGGCGTCCTGCCCCAGGATCCTCTCGTCTTCCCCGGGACGGTCTGGGAGAACATCACGTACGGTTGTGATGACATCGAACGGGCGACCGTCATCGAGACGGCCCGCCTGGCGACCGCTCACGAGTTCATCGAGGCCCTTCCCGACGCCTACGAGACCGTCGTCGGCGAGCGCGGCGTGCGGCTGTCCGGGGGCCAGCGGCAGCGGATCGCCCTCGCGAGGGCGCTCCTTCGCAGGCCGCGGCTGCTCATCCTGGATGAGCCGACCAACCACCTCGGAGCCACGACGGTCGAGCACATCCTCGATTCGGTGGCCCGGTGGACTCCCCGCCCGGCGGTGCTCCTCATCAGCCACGAACAGCGTGTCGCGCGAAGTCTCGATCACGCGTACGGACTCGACGACGGAAGGCTGGCGCCCCTGTCCCACGGCGCGTTGGCCGGGCTTGTCAATGAGCCTCTGCCCGCCCCGGCGCCTTCACCCACAGGATGACATTCCGGCGATTGTCTCTGTGACCTCTCGCGAACTCCACCTGCATCTCGAGCCCGTGATGCTTCCCGAGGAGACCGGCGATCTCCCCGACGTCGAGCAGACGCTCGCCGCCGAAGTCCAGGCTTTCGGAGTTGTGTTCCACGATGACCACCTCGTCCGCCAGGGCCAGCATCCCGTCGATGGCCCTCTCAAAGTCGCGTTTGCTCAGTTTTGGATGTCCGGACCCGTAGAGAATGTGACTGACCACGACATCGAATCTCCGGTTGGGCAAATGTCCCCGGAACGCCCTTACTTCAATCTCTCGAGCGCACAGCTCCCGCCCAAAACAGTGCTCCCCCGGTATGAGTTCCAGCACCACCTTTCCCTTCGTGTAGACGGCCACCTTTCTGGCGCAGTCCGTGTGGCCATCGTCGCTTTCCGGGTGGAACTTCTTGAATGTCGTGATATTGACCGGATGGTACGTGCTGAAGGAGAAGAACGTCACGTCCCGGTCCTGGCGTGACAGCCTCCGACAGATCCCGGCCGAGAAGGCGCGGCACGGGGACGGGAAGGAATCCACGACGTTCGAGCCATGAAGGTAAAGACAATTCCCAACCGGATCGAGGTCCAGCTCTTCGATGGGCGAGTGGACGAATTCCGGCCTGGCCCCGCGCAGGATCGACCTCAGCCTGGAGAACGAGGTGTCATCCTTCAGCCAGCCTTCACCGAAGTACAGGTAGTTGTCGCCTTGGGCTGTCCCTCTTTCCGGCCCATACAGCCTGAGGCGTCGGCAGCAGCCGTTTCCCCTGATTTCCAGACCATCCCCGACGACTACCCCGTCCCTGATGGCCGGGAAGAACCTTCGAAACGGGTCTTTCCCATGAATCTTCTGCAGAGTCTCGCTGACGATTCCTGGATCTCCGGTCTGGCCGAGGAACCGGTGTTCGTCCTCCACGAACCTTCTGGAGAAGAACGCCTCGACAAAGGCCTCTCGTGAGTCGCACATTTCGATCAACTCAACGACGCATTTCGCGTACTCGACCTGGTCTCTGTTCGCGTCCACCAGGACGATCTTTCGCGGGGCGATCGCCAAAATGTAGTTCAGTGTTCCCAGGCCGCCGATGATGCCGACGTACGTGCTGTCCGGGACGACGGGAAGTTCCCCGAGGAGGCGTTTGACATGGAAGATGTCCTCCCGGCTCGCGAGATACACGTCCGGACCGCGCGTCCAGGATCTCCTCAGGACGTTCCATGTGCGGACGATCGGCGCTCCAAGGAGACGAGAGGGAGACCGTTTCTTCTTCGCCTCAGGGTTTCGGGCACTGTCGGCACGGCGGACACCCGGCAGAGTCGCCATTCACACGTCCTGTGGCAGATGAGAATAGGGAGCCCGACCCGCACACGCAAGACCGCGGACACGGACTCGCGAAGGATGGAGAACGCCGTAACGGACGACCTCAGGAACAGTGGCCTGCCCGGCCGGATTCGAACCGGCGACCCTCGGCTTAGAAGGCCGATGCTCTTATCCAGCTGAGCTACGGGCAGACGCTCGCGGCGGGCGCAGTTTAGCGCCGCCGCGGTGCGGGGGGCATAGACTGAGGGCTTGCCTGCCACGGACGCGCTCAGGACGCCGAACCCGGGATTTCCGGACGGATTCCTCTGGGGGGCCGCGACATCCGCCTATCAGATCGAGGGCTCGCCGCTCGCCGACGGGGCCGCACCCAGCAACTGGCACCGTTTCTCGCACACGCCGGGTCTCGTGAGCGGCGGCGACAACGGCGATGTCGCGTGCGATCACTACAACCGATACCTCGAAGACGTCGCGCTCATGCGAAGCCTCTCGCTCAACGCCTACCGCTTCAGCGTTTCCTGGAGCCGTGTCCTCCCCGAGGGCCGCGGGCGCGTGAACGAGAAGGGGCTGGACTTCTACCGGCGCCTCGTCGACGCGCTCGTGGGAGCGGGGATCGAGCCCTTCGCGACGCTGTTTCACTGGGACCTGCCGGCGGCCCTCGAGGACCGGGGCGGCTGGCTGAACCGCGACATCGCCGGCTGGTTCGCGGACTACGCGAGCGTCGTGATTCGCGCGCTCCCTCTCGTGTGCACATGGACGACCCTGAACGAGCCGTGGGTCGTGACGGACGGCGGCTACCTCAACGGCGTCCTGGCGCCGGGTCACCGGAACCTGTTCGAGGCGCCCATCGCCGCGCACAATCTGCTCCGAGCGCATGCGGCGGCCGTCGCGTCCTGCCGCGCTGAGGGCGGGCGCCGCGTTGGTCTCGTCGTCAACCTCGAGCCCAAGTTCGCGGCGTCGGAATCAGCCGCCGACATCGCGGCCACCGCGCGCGCCGATGCCTACATGAATCGCCAGTTTCTCGACCCGGTTTTTTTCGGCCGCACTCCCGACGAGCTGCCCGGGATGTTCGGAGAGGCGTGGCCTCGGTTCCCCGCAGCCGACCTCGACCTCATCCGGACGCCGATCGACTTCCTCGGCGTCAATTACTACAGGCGCGGCGTCGTGAGGGACGATCCGGAAGCCGTCCCCGACCGCGCCTCGCGTGTCCGGCAGGACGCCGCCCTCCACACCGAGCTGGACTGGGAGGTCTACGCGCCGGGCCTCCTCGACGCCTTGACGTGGGTCAGGTCGCGCTACGGAGACATTCCCCTCTACGTCACCGAGAACGGGGCGGCTTTCCCCGACCCGCCCGTGGCGGGGCCGGACGGCATCGCGGATCCCCTGCGCGTGGCCTATCTCGGGGACCATCTCCGCGCGACTCGCGAGGCCATCGCGCGGGGCGTCGACGTCCGCGGCTACTTCGCCTGGTCGCTCCTCGACAACTTCGAGTGGTCTCACGGCTTCTCGAAGCGCTTCGGCATCGTGCACGTCGACTTCGCCACGCAGCGGCGCACTCCGAAGGCGAGCGCCCGTTTTTTCGCGGACGTGATCCGGAGCGCCGGCGCGGCCCTCGACGGCTCCCCGGCCGCCTGAGCCTACCGAACCGTCACCGCGACGCGAAGAGGGTAGCCAGAAGACCCGCCCGGGCGCCCCGGCGGCAGAAGGACATTCGTTGGCAGCACGAGCCCGTCGACAGCGACGGAGACGGCGCCGCCTCCCGAAGGAGCTCCGCGCGCGATGTCGATATCGAGCGTCGCCCCGCGCCACGGCCGGACCATCTTCGCCCGGCTCCAGGACGGAGGGAGACAGGGGTCGATCGTCAGCCCTTCCCATCCGGGGCGCACCCCGAAGACCCATTCCCCGACGACGCGGTGAAGCCATGCCCCCGAGCCGGTGTACCAGGTCCATCCGGCGCGACCGTGGTGAGGCGAGGCGGGTCCGTCGACGTTGCCCGGAAGCACGTAGGGCTCGGCCGCGTAGCGCTCGGGATCCTTGTTCGCGGGATGGATCGCGACGAGGAGCCTCTCGACGAGCGCGGCGTCTTTCGCCTTCGCCGCGGCGGCGATGGCCCACGTCGCGGCGTGCGTGTAGACGCCTCCGTTCTCGCGAAGCCCGGGCGCGTAGCGCGTGATGTAGCCGATCTCCGGGACCGGCCGGTCGAACGCGGGGGCGAGGAGGAGCGCGCCGGCCTCGGTGACGAGATGCTCCTTCACGGCCGTGAGGCAGGCCGCCGCGCGCTCGGGCGGCGCGACGTCGTTCAGGATCGCCCACGTCTGCGCGTTGAGGAAGATCTTCCCCACGCGATTCTCGGCGCTCCCGAGGACCGACCCGTCGTCGAGCGTCCCGCGCCGGTACCAGCCTCCGTCCCAAGCGTGCGCGTTGAGCGCGGCGACGAGCGTCTCGCGCTTCGCCGCGAACTCGTCCGCGAGCCCGGTCGCCCCCGTGCGGCGGAAGATCTCGATCCAGTCGGCGAGAAGGCCGGCGAGGAACTGGCCCAGCCAGACCGACTCGCCCTTCTCGAGAAGACCCATGGCCGAAAGGCCGTCGTTCCAGTCGCCGGCGCCGATGAGCGGGATTCCGCGCGGGCTCATGCGCGAGAAGACGCGCCGGAAGGCGCGCTGCACGTGGTCCGTCAACGGAAACGAGCCCTCTTCATCGAGGAACGGCGCCTCGTCGGTCAGGATCGAGAAGTCGCCCGTCTCCTTCATGAAGTTCGCCGACACGAAGGCGAGCCAGAGCAGGTCGTCCGTCATCTTCGTGACGAGGCCCTGCTCGGTGAGCGGGTGCCACCAGTGAAAGACCGAACCGTCCCGGAACTGGTGGCCCGCGTGGAGGCGGATCTGGTCGCGGCACCGTTCGGTATCGATCGTCAGATAGACCTGCGAGTCCTGGAGCTGGTCGCGGAAGCCGAAGGCGCCGCTCTGCTGGTAGTAGCCGCATCGCCCCCAGAGCCGCGCCGCGATCGCCTGATAGCGCGCCCAGTCGTTGAGGATGGCGTCGAACGTCGGGTCGGGCGTCTCCATGCGGTGCGCGGCGAGGCGCGCCCGCCAGCCCGCCGTCACCTCTTCGAGCGCCCGGCGGCTCTCCTCGTCCTTGACAAAGCGGGACCCGAGTAGGGCCGCGGCTTCCTCCGACTCCGACGTCGCGAGCGCGAAGCCAATCGCCCGCGACTCCCCCGGCGCGAGCACGACCTCGACCTCGAGAGCCGCGATCGGATCCTCGTGCCGCCCGAACGCCGGCGGCCCCCCCTTCCCGAGGAGCGCCGCCGGCGCGCGGAAACTGCCGTAGCGGCCGAGAAAGGCCGCCTTGTCTCCCTGCGCCGAGACGACCGCCTCGGACGTCGAGAAAACGCTGACGTACGGAAAGCTCGTGTTCCAGTGCCCGAACCGCTCGGACGGCACGTCCCACATGTGATTTCGCGCGACGATCGCGCGGTGGTCCGCGTCGAACTTCGTCTCGAGGAAGAGCTTCCCGAACTCGCGCCGCGGGGAGGGTGCGACGCCGCAGCACCATTCGAGGGCGCCGCAAAGCAGAAGCCTCCGGGGCCGTCCGGACGCGTTGCGCAGCGTCACGCGCCAGATCTCGGCCTTCTCTTTCGCGTGACAGAACAGCGTCCACTCCGCCTCGATTCCGGAGCGCGACGTTTCGAATGTCGTATAGCCGAGGCCGTGGCGGCAGGCGAAGGAGTCGAAGGGCGCCCACGCTGGCGCGGGCGAAAGAGACCAGAGGTCTCCGCCGTCCATGTCCCTCACGTAGAGGAACTTCCCCGAAAGATCCTCGACCAGATCCTGCCGCCAGCGCGTCACGGCGGCGAGCTGCGAGTTCTCGAGGAACGAAAAGCCGCTTCCCGTCTGACTCACGACGAACCCGGCGCGGGGATTCGCCACGACGTTGACCCACGGGCGCGGCGTTCTCGGGTCCGTGATCACGTATTCCCGGCCGTCTTCCGAGAAGTGGCCGTACGCGCCGGTGCCGGGGTGAGAGATCGCCGTCATGGGTGGGCGACGACCTCGGCGGGGACCTCGCGGACGAGGATCTCACCGCCCCGGATTCCGGCCGGCTTCCCGTTCACGGTGGCCTCGCGCGGGACGCCGGCGAGCGGCCATGCGAGGGCTAGGCCGCCGGGGGGAACTCTCACGCTCGCAATCCGGGCGCGAACCTCGCCGCCCGAAACCGAGATGGAGAAGTCGAGCGGTCCATAAACGGTCCGAAGGCCCTCCACGCCGGCGCCTCCGGGCACCCGCAGCCATTCCTCCGGGAGTCCGGCGCCGAGGAGGAGCGAGCCCCCTTTCTCACCCTCTCGCTCGAGCGCGAAGAAGTCGAGAAATGACCGAATGAAATCCGAACCCACCCAGGTATGCGGCATATCCCCGAGGAAGCGGGGCGCGCGCGGATCACGGCCGACGACCTCGGCCCACTGATTCCAGGCGGCGGGCCGGCGGTCCTTCATGAAGAACGCGAGCATCTCGTGCGCCTCGGCCTTCCGGCCGAGCCTCACGAGAGCGCCGACCGTCCGCAGCTCGTACGGCGTGTAGGCGTCGCTCTTTTGCGTCCCGTCCCGCCGTTCCCGCGCCTCTCTCACGTAGCGATCGAACGTCCGCGCCAGCTCCGCCTGCGGCAGTTTTCCCTGGAGTCCGCACGGCGAGAGCGCCGCCGTGGTCGAAGTCGGGTCGAAGTCGTGCTTTTCGACCGAGGCCGGGATGTAGTCGAGGTGATGCCGTTCAATCGTCAGGGCGATCGAGGCGAGAAGATCCGCCTCGAATTCGTCGCGGCTCGCCGCGAAGGAGCGGGCGTCGTCCGGATGTCCGAGCGAGAGAGCCAGCTCCACCGCGTCCGCGAGGCCTTTTCGCGCGAAGGCGTCGTCCCAGTACGAATGGACCGGCTTGTCGGAGTACCCCTCGTGACTGATCGACTCGGGTAAGAGCCCGTGGAAAGCTCGTTTTTCGGACGTCTCGTATTCGGGCGTTCGGCGCTGGCGCCTGAGCGCGTCGATTGCAGCCACGGTCCTCGCGATCCGCGGCCAGAGCGCGCCGAGCGTCGCCGTGTCCCGCGTGAAGCGGAAGTACTCGGCGGCGAGGAAGAGGAACTCTCCGTGGCTGTCGTGCTCCGGCACGAGATCGGCGCCACGGGCGTCGACGCAGCACGGGATCCTTCCGTCCGCGAACTGCCTCTCCGCGAAAGCAACGAGGAATTCGCGGACCTCGGCGGAATGGCCGAGCCTGAGAAGCGCCGACGACGTCAGCGCGCCGTCGCGAATCCACGAGCGCTCGTAGGCGCGCGAGCCGGGCTGGATCCATGGCCCGTCGCGGTTGATCAGGACATAGGCGAGATTCGACTTCAAGGTCGCCACGAGAGATTCTGCGAAAGGGGGAACGAGAAAGCGCACGCGGTCGACCTTTTCCGTCCATGAAGCGGCGGCGGACGCGAGTGCCCGTTCGAAGCCTTCGGCGAGAGGGATCGTCGCGGCCGCATGCAGCGGCACCGCCAGGAACGCCTCCCGCGCGCCGCCCGCGGGGATCTCGAGGTCCCACGCGAACGCGCCCGACGCGAGGCCGGTCTCGTCGCGAATCTCTCGTGCGGACGGCACTTCGCCTTTCAAGAGAAAATCCGTGATCGGCCC
>JBGPDK010000139.1:0-8962 GCA_041482235.1 Thermoanaerobaculia bacterium
CTCTTCGGGCACTGGAAGATCGGCGGCCTGGCGGTCGGAACGGCGCTCGTCCTCGCCCTTCTCATCGCGGAGGCGGCGCTTCTCTTCGTCGCGGCGCAGACGGGCTTTCTCGACGGTCCGCGCGTCCTCGGGAACATGGCGGTCGACTCGTGGGTCCCGCATCGCTTCTCGCAGCTCTCCGACCGGCTCGTCACGCAGAACGGCGTCTTCCTGATGGGCCTCGCGGCGATCGCGGCGCTGCTCTACACGCGCGGCAACATCACGATGCTCGTCGTCATGTACTCGATCAACGTCTTCCTCACGTTCTCGCTGACCGAGCTCGGCATGGCCCGTCACTGGATCACGGAGCGCGAGGAGCCGCACTGGAAGAGCCAGCTCGCGATCCACGGCACCGGCCTCGTCCTGTGCGTGACGATCCTCTGTGTCACGCTTTACGAGAAGTTCGCCGAGGGCGGCTGGGTGACGTCGCTCGTGACGGGCGCGACGATCTTCGTCTGCTTTCTCATCCGGCGGCACTACGAGAGCGTGCAGCGGGACCTCAAGCGCCTCGACGACGTCCTCGTGCCCGTCCAGCCCGTCCCGGTCGCAAAGAACAATCTCGAGGAGCTGGACCACAAGTTGCCGACCGCGATCCTCACGGTGGACCGGTTTTCCGGCTACGGGATCCACCAGATCCTGAGCATCCACATGTTGTTCCCGAACTACTACAAGAACTTCGTCTTCGTCTCCGTGGCCGTCGTCGACTCCGGCAACTTCAAGGGCAGCGACGAGATGGGGCACCTCGAAGCGGACGCCCGGCAGAACCTCGAGAAATACGTCGCGTGGTGTCGCGCGCAAGGCTTGAACGCCGGTTACCGGCTCGCGATCGCCACCGAAGCCGTCGAAAAGGTCGTCGAGATCTGCAAGGAGCTGGGCCAGGAGTTTCCGCGCTCGGTCGTGTTCAGCGGCAAGCTGGTCTTCAAGAAGGAGGACTGGTATCACCGCCTCCTCCACAACGAGACGGCCATGTTGATCCAGCGGAAGCTCCAGTTCGAGGGCGTGCCGGCGATCGTGCTTCCCGTGCGCGCCGCGGTCTGACGCGCGCTCTCAGGGAGCGAGAGGCTCCGCCACGAACCGGTAGCCGACCCACGGCTCCGTCACGACGTAGCGCGGGCGGGCCGGGTCCGGCTCGATCTTCTTGCGCAGCGAGCCCACGTGGACGCGCACGGCATCCGGGCTCGTGCCCGGCGCTCCGTGCCAGACGCGGCCGATGATCTGGCGGATGGTCACGGGCTTGCCGGCCTGTGTCGCGAGAAGCTCGAGAATCGCGAGTTCGGTCGGCGTGAGCTTGACCTCGTGCCCCCCGGAGACGACGCGTCGCCTCTCGCGGTCGATGGAAAGGCCCGGGAACTCGAGCACGCCCCGGGTGGTCTCGTCCCCGTGCCGGCGGAGCTGGGCCCTCACGCGCGCGAGGAGCTCCTGCACGGAGAAAGGCTTGACGACGAAGTCGTCGGCGCCGAGATCGAGGGCGCGGACCTTGTCCGCCTCGCTGCCCCGCACGGACAGGACGACGATGGGGGTCGCCCCCGCGCGCCGCACGCGCCTCACGAGATCGAAGCCGTCCGCGACCGGCATCGCGAGGTCGGTCAGGACGAGGTCGGGCTCCGTCCCCTCGAAGAGCCGGAAGCCTTCGGCGCCGTCGGCGGCCTCGAGGGCCTCGTACCCCGAGGTCGCGAGCTCGGCCGCGAGCGCGCGCCGGATCGCGGGATCGTCGTCCACGACGAGAATCCGGGCGGTTGCTCTCGCGCGGCTCATGCGACCTCGTCGCCCGATGTCGCGGCGGCGGGGACCTCGAGGCGCGCGATCGTCCCTCCGTCCGGACGGTCGAGGAGCGCAATGGAGCCGCCCATCGCGCGCGCGAGCGCCTGGCAGATCGCGAGTCCCAGCCCGGCGCGGCCGGCGTCGCCGGGCACGGCAACCGCCGCGGCCCGCTTCACGGCGGGGGAGACGCCCGGACCGCGGTCGAGCACGTCGAGGCGCACGCGCGCGGCATCCCGCGGGCTCGGCTCCGCGGCGAGGGCCAGCGCCCCGGACGGCGCCGCTCGCGAGGCGTTTTCCAGCAGGTTCGCGAGGATCTCGACGGCGAGGGCGGGATCCACGAGCAGGTCCGGAGTCTCCTGCGCCACCGAGACGTCGACGGTGCGGCCCGCGAGGGCGAGCGGAAGGGCGTCGAGCGTGGCCCGGAAGAGGTCGGCGGCGGGCGTGGGCTCGGGGCGCGGCACGAACGTGCCCGCGTCGAGGCGGGCCATCGCGAGGAGGTTGTCGATCCGCCGCGACAGCGTTTCCGTCTCTCTCGCGACGTCTTCCACGATCCCGGCCGCGCCGGGCGACCTCTTCAGCCGGTCGAGTCCGAGGCGGATGGAGGTGATCGGCGTCCTCAGGTCGTGGGACACCGCGCGCAGGAGCGAGGTCTTGAGGGCGTCGCTTTCCTTCAGGGCGTCGAGGTGCGCGCTCTCCGCGAGGAACCTCTCGCGCTCGACCGCGAGGGCCACGAGGCGACCCGCCGAGGCGAGCGCGTTCCTCTCGGCGCGCGTGCCTCGGATGACGAGGACGCCGCTGGCCCTGCCGCCCACCGCGAGCGGCAGGTAGACGTCGCGTGTGCCGCCTTCGGCCGGCAGCTCTGCGGCCTCGGACGCGCGCATGACCCCAGCGAGCAAGGGATCGGCGGCGTCGATGCCGCTGCCGAGCGACGTAATGACCTCGGGCTCGCCGTCCCGAAAGAGGACGAGCCCTCCCCCGGAGGCTCCCATCGTGCGAAGGGCGCGCCCGGCTGCGTCGCCGAGCGCGCCGATGCGGTTCGTCGCGGCGAAGAGGTCGATGGAAAGGCCGTAAAGAGCTTCCATCTCCGTGCGGCGCGCTTCGGCATCCTCGGCGCGTCTCTTCTCGCGGGCCGCGAGCCGGCTCACGACGACGGAGGCAAGGAGGAACGTCGCGAGCGCCACCCAGTTCGCGGGGGCGGCGATCGTCCACGTCCCGACGGGCGGCAGGAAGAAGTAGTTGTAGCAGGCGGTCGCGCCGAGGGAGGCGAGCATTGCCGCAGCGAGGCCGAGCCTCAGCGCGGCGAGAAGGACGACGACGAGGAAGACGAAGCCGATCGTCGTCAGGTTCACCCCGGCGAGACGCCCGAGCGCCGTCGTCAGGACGACGGCGGCGAGCGCCGCCCCGACCCGGGCGGCGACTCTACCCGTGGATGTTGTGTCCGTGGACGGCCTCCGCGGCCTCGTGCAGGGCTTCCGACAGCGTTGGGTGCGCGTGGATCGTGCGAATCATCTCTTCGGTCGTCGCCTCGAGGCGGAGGAAGGCTCCACCTTCCGCGATGAGCTCGGTGGCGTGCGGGCCGACGATGTGGACGCCGAGGATCTCGTCGTACTTCGCGTCGGAGACGATCTTCACGAAGCCGTCCTGTGCGGGCTCCATCGCCGCCTTGGCGAGGACGCCGAAGTTGAACCGGCCGGTCCTCACGACGTGGCCGCGCTCTTTCGCCTTCGCCTCGCTGAGGCCGATCGACGCGACCTCGGGGTCGCAGTACGTGCACCCCGGCACCTGGTCGCGGTTCACGGGCACAGTCGGGTGGCCGGCCATCGTCTCGGCGGCCACGATGCCTTCGGCGGACGCCACGTGGGCGAGCCAGATCGTGGGCGTGACGTCGCCGATCGCCCACACGCCCTGCACGTTCGTGCGCTGGTGCGTGTCGACCCTCACGTAGCCGCGGTCCGTCGCGACGCCCACGGCCTCGAGGCCGAGCCCTTCGGTCACCGGTTTTCGGCCGACGGCGAGAAGCACCTTCTCCACGGACCACGACAGCGGTCCTCCGTCCGGTCCTTTCGCCTTCACCGTGACCGTGCCGTCGCCGTTCGAAGTGACCGACTCGACGCCCGTCTTCGTGTGCACCTCGATGCCGCGCTTCTTGAAGACGCGCTCGACCTCCTTCGAGACGTCCTCGTCCTCCACGGGCAGGATGCGCGGGAGAACTTCGACGAGGACGGTCTTTGTTCCGTAGCGCGAAAAGCAGGACGCGAACTCAGAGCCTACCGCGCCCGACCCGATCACGAGGAGCGACTTCGGGATCGACTGCGCCTTCAGGATGTGGTCGGAGTTCAGGACGCTTTGCCCGTCGGCCTTCAGGAACGGCAGGTCGCGGGGCACGGAGCCCGTCGCGATCAGGACGTTCTTCGCGCCCAGCACGGTCTCGCCGGCCTCGTCCTTCACGGCAACCTCGTTCGGCGAGACGATCCGGCCCCAGCCCGCGTGAACGTCGATCTTGTGCTTCTTCATGAGGTACTCGACGCCCTTCGCGCCCTTGAAGACGACCTTGTCCCGGAACTTCGCGACGCCCGGGAAATCGAGCTCGACGCCAGTGGTCCTGACGCCGAAGGCGGCCGCGTGGTTCTTGGCCTCGTCGTAGAGCGAGGCCGACTTGAGCATCGCCTTCGTGGGGATGCAGCCTCGGTGCAGGCAGGAGCCGCCAAGGCCCACGTTCGGGACTTTTGCGTCTTTCTCGACGACGGCGGTCTTCAGGCCGAGCTGGGAAGCGCGGATGGCGGCCACGTACCCGCCCGGCCCCGAGCCGATCACGACCAGGTCGTACATTCTCTTTCTCCTGCGGGCGGCGCGGGTGTGCGGATGACGGCGCCGGAGCGGACGGGATTATAGAAGGAGCCGCTCACCCGAACGCGACGCCCAGGAGCCCACCCGCGAGGACCAGCCAGGCCGCGTTGATCCGCGCGATCGCGAGGATCGCGATGCTCACGAGGAACAGCGCGACGGTGGGGCCGTTCGTGAGCGCGGGGCTCGCGAACTGGAGCGTGACGGACCCCATCAGCGCGAGCGCCGCGACGTTCACGCCGTCGAGGAACGCGCCGAGGAGCCTCGATCTCCGGAGCTGCGGCACGAACGGCCCCATGACAGCGGCCAGGGCGAAGGCCGGGAGAAAGATGCCGAGCGTCGCCACCGCCGCGCCTGGCAGGCCGCCGAGCACGTAGCCGATGAACGTCGCGGTGGACGACAACGGCCCGGGCGTGAACTGGCCGACGGCGACGGCATCGAGGAGCTGCGCGCTCGTGAGCCAGTGCCAGCGCTCGACGAGGTCCGCCTTCAGGTACGCGAGGAGCACGTAGCCGCTGCCGAAGAGGACCGCTCCGGTCTTCAGGAAGAAGAGGAAAAGGCTGGTGAGAGAGAAAGACGAGAGAGGAGCGCCGAGAGCAAAGAGGGGGAGAAAGAGAGATTTCTTAGAAAGAGAAAGAGGAAGGAAAAGAAGAGAAGATCTCTTAGAAAGGGGTTCAGGGCTGGGCGACGCGTTTTCCGGCGCGGCGGCGCCACCCGTTGCGCCGTTCAGTTCGGCGTCGCTCGCGCGCGCCGGCGGCGCTGGTGCGTCGGCGTCGCTCTTCCCCTTTCTAAGCAAATCTTCCGACGCCATTACCCCCGCCGAGACACACCCGGCGACGAGCAGCAGCACGATCTCGTGGACGAAGAAAGTTGCCGCCAGGGCGGCGAGGCCGAGCGCCAGAAGGAACCTGTTCTTCACCGCGGTGCGGCCGAGGTTGACGAGGGCCTCCGCGATGAGCGCGAGGACGACGGGCTTGATGCCTTCGAAGAAATGCGGGAAGGCGGGCAGCGAGCCGAAGCGCACGTAGGCCCATGCGAAGACGGTCACGAGAAGCGTCGCGGGCAGCACGAACCCGAGGCCGGCGGCGAAAAAGCCCGCCCAGCCCCCGAGGACATAGCCGATGAACAGTGCCATCTTCGTGGAGTTCGGACCCGGCGCGAGGTTCGTCGCGCCGAGGAGGTCGAGGAATTCCTCGCGCGTCATCCAGCCGCGACGTTTCACGACCTCTCGCTCCATCATCGAGATGTGGGCCGCGGGTCCGCCGAAAGCCGTCGCGCCGAGGCGCAGGAAGAGCGCGGTGAGATCCCTCAGGTCCGCGCGGTCCCCTGTCGCCATCGGCGCCGATTATGGGCGGGCCGGGCCGGCGGCGCGGGCGCACTAAGATGCCCCTTGTGATCGGGGAACTCCTCGCGCACTACCGTATCGCGGAGCGGCTCGGTGAGGGCGGAATGGGAGAGGTCTTCCGCGCCGAAGACCTCAAGCTGCGGCGGCCCGTCGCCCTGAAGGTGCTGCGCGGCGCGGAGGACCACGAGGGGCGCCTCCTTCGCGAGGCTCGATTCGCCTCGCAGCTCAACCATCCGAACATCGCCGTCGTGTACGACGTCGACACGGTGGAGCGCGAGGGGCGACGGCGGAGCTTCATCGCGATGGAGTACGTCGCGGGACGAACGCTTTCGGCGCTTCTCAAGGAGCGCACGCCGGCGGTTTCGGAGACCGTGAACCTCGTCCTTCAGGTCGCGGACGCTCTCGCGGCCGCGCATGCGCGCGGCGTCGTTCACCGCGACGTCAAGCCCGGCAATGTCATGGTGGACGAAGCGGGGCGGGTGAAGGTTCTCGACTTCGGCCTCGCGGCGTTCCGGCCGGCGCCGGGCGCGGGCAGTGAGACCTGGAGTCAGGTCGGCGCGGACCCGACGCGCTCGGCGCCGGGCGCCCTGCTCGGGACCGTCGCGTACATGTCTCCCGAGCAGGCTCTCGGGCACGATGTCGACGCGCGCACCGACGTCTTCTCGCTGGGCGTGGTGCTCTGGGAGCTCCTCGCCGGCCGCCGGCCGTTCGACGGCGCCAACGCGGTCGAGATCATCGATAAGTTGCTTCACGCCGAGCCGCCGTCGCTCACGCGGCTCAATCCGGCCGTTCCACGGGAGCTGGAGGCTCTCACGCTGAAGATGTTGGCGAAGGACCGCGAGCGCCGCCCCGCTTCGATGCGCGACGTCGCGCGGGAGCTCTCGGCTCTGGCGAGCGGCTCCCCGCGGGCAGCCGGGCCTTCGACCTCCGCGTCCGCGGCGGAGAACGTGATCGCGGTTCTGACCTTCACGAACATCACGATGAACACCGAGGACAACTGGCTCGGCACCGGGATCATGGAGACCGTCACCGCCGACCTGAAGAACGTGCCCGGGCTCGCTGTGATCGGCTGCGAACGGGTCTGCGAGGTGGAGAAGAGGCTGACCGGCGAACCCACGCGAGGCGCGAGCGAGCTCGCCATTCGGCTCGGCCGCGAGGTGGGAGCACGGCGCGTCGTGACGGGCGGATTCCAGAGCGTGGGGGACGTCATGCGGATCACCGCGCGCGTGACGGACGTGGAGTCCGGCGAGGTCGTGACGACCGTGAAGGTGGACGGCGGCCGGAGCGACCTGTTCGCGCTGCAGGATCGCATCGTCACGGAGCTGTCCGCGGACCTGCACCTGGCGTCGAATCCCGCCGTGAGCCTGCCCGACGAGACGCACGTGATCGACGCGTACGAGGCGCTTTCCAAGGGCCTCATCAACCTCCGGGCCGAAAGTCGGGAGTCCGTCGACCGGGCGATCCTTTTTTTCGAACGCGCCGTGGCGCTGGACCCTCTCTACGCCCGTGCCTGGCTCGAGCTGGGCGAAGCCTACGAGGTGAAGGCGACATATCTCGCGATGCCGGAGCTTCTCGAGAAGGCCATGGGGAGCTTCGAGAAATGCCTCGCGCTTCAGCCGCGCCTCGCTCGCGCGTGGAAAGAGCTCGGGGCCACGCTCGTGGACCTGGGCCGCGAGGACAAGGGGCTCGAGGCGATCCGCCGGTCGCTCGAGCTCGACCCCGGGGACGGCGCCGCGCACGCGGCTCTGGCGCGCGCCCACTTCATCGGTACCGGCCGGTTCGCCGAGGCGGCGGACGCCTTCGAGCGGGCCCTCGCCCTGAATCCGCAGGGAGGCTGGTACGCTCTCCAGCTCGCGCATGTCGCCGCGCTGCTGAGGGACTTCCCGCGCGCCGAGCGCGCGGCGCGGCAGGCCGTCGAGCTCCAGGAGAGGGGACTCTCCGGGCGCGAGGGCGTGCTGATCGTGGGCGCTTACATGAAGTCGGGGCAGATTCTCGCGCTCCAGGGCCGGCCCGCGGAGGCTCTCGAGGCGTACGAGAAGGAGCTCTCCTTCCTGCGCCGCGTGGACCATGCCCTGAAGGACCGGGCGATCATCGAGCTGCACACGCGAATCGGCAGCGCGCATCGCGCCCTCGGGCACCCCGAGGAGGCCCGCCGGGCGCTCATGCTCGCCATCGAGGCCTTCGAAGATCGCCTGCGGGTCGGCGCCGACGAGCCGTTCACGCGGTACTACGTCGCCGCGGCGTTGGCTCTCCTCGGGGAGACGGAGCGGGCGCTGGACATCCTCGAGGCCGCGGCGGCGATGCGCCGCGTCTATCTCGTGGAACGCGCCCGCATCGATCCGGATTTCGAGAGTCTGAGGAACGAGCCGCGCTTCCAGCGGCTCGTGGGGTCCGCGCGCGCCGGATGAGCTCGGCAGGTCAGGCCGTGAGGTCCACCGCGAGCCCGCGCCCCGCGGCCCGTGCCCTTGCGAAGACGACCGATGCGGCGCTCACGTCCTGAAGCGCCATGCCCGTGCTGTCGAAGACGATGACCTCGTCCGCCGAGCGCCGGCCCGGTTTCCTTCCGGCGACGACCTCCCCGAGCTCGGCGTGCACATCCTCGCGCTTCACGAGACCGCTCGCGAGCGCGTGGTGCAGGTCGCCGAACGCGGCGCACTGCTCCGTCACGTCGGTTACGATCGTGGAGGACGCCATTACGGCGGGATCCAGCTCCTGCTTTTCCTCGCTGTCGGCGCCGATCGCCGCGAGGAAGGTGCCGGGGCTCAGGAAACCGGGGAGAAGAAGCGGATTCTTCGAAGGTGTGCAGGTGACGAGGACGTCACTTGCCTGAGCCAGCCCGCGCCATGGCGCGCTGTGGGTCAGGCTCCTCGTGGACGGAAGTCAGCGCGATGCCCATCGTGCCGAGGCGAGCGCGGGCTTTCTCGGCATACGCGTCGAAGTCGTGGAGGGCGTAGGGGACGAAGAGCACCGAGC
>JBGPDK010000140.1:0-8762 GCA_041482235.1 Thermoanaerobaculia bacterium
CTCGCGGGGAAAATGACGGCCTCGCTCCGGGACTCCGAGCAGCGCTACGAGCTTCTCTTCGAGCAGAACCTCGCCGGGATCTACCGGTCGAGCCTGGACGGGCGGATCCTCGAATGCAACGAGGCCTTCGCGCGTCTCTTCGGCTACGAATCGCGCAAGGACCTTCTCGAACAATCCGCCGTGCAGCTCTACGAGACCACGGCGGCCCGCGACGCCTTCCTCGCCGAGCTCAACGAGAAGGGAACGCTCGTCAATCGCGAGGAGCGGTACCGCCGGCGCGACGGGACCGTGTTCACGGCCCTCGAGCACGCGAGGGTTCGGTTCGGCGAGACGCCCGTCATCGAGGGAACCATTCTCGACATTTCGAAGATGAAGGAGGCCGAGGAGGCGCTCCGGGTCTCGGAAGGACGTTACCGGAGCATGTTCGAGCACTCCCGGGACGGGTTGTGCTTCTTCGACCTCGACTCCCGGCGGATCCTCGAATCGAACCCGGCCCTCCGGAAGATGCTTGGATACACCGGCGACGAGCTTCGCGGCCGCCTGATCTACGAGATCATTCTGGCTGACCGCGCGTCCGTGGATGCGAACCTGGAGCGCGTCCGGAGCGAGCGGCTGATTTCGATCGGCGAACGCCAGTACCGCCGCCGCGACGGCAAGGCGCTCGCCGTCGAGACTGAAGTCGCTCGAATCGAGGAGGGCGGCCGCCTCCTCGCCCTGGCCGTCGTGCACGACCTCGCCGATCGGCATGCTCTGGAGGAACAGCTCCGGCAGGCCCAGAAGATGGAGGCCATCGGACGGCTCGCGGGCGGTATCGCACACGACTTCAACAACATCCTGACGGCGATCCTCGGGTACTCGGAGCTCGTCCTCGACTCCGATCCCCCTGCCGACGTACGCGAGTCCGTCGGCGAGATCCGCAAGGCGGGAGAGCGCGCCGCCTCGCTCACGAAACAGCTTCTCGCCTTCAGCCGCAAGCAGGTGCTTCAGCCGAAGATCCTCGATCTGAACGCGGTTCTCGCGGAGACCGACAGCATGTTGCGACGCGTGCTCGGCGAGGACGTGACGTTCGTGGCCGAGCGCGACCCGCTTCTCTGGCGCGTGCAGGCCGACCCGGATCAGGTCCAGCAGGTGCTCCTCAACCTCGCCGTGAACGCGCGGGACGCAATGCCCGAGGGCGGCGTCCTCAGGGTCGCGACGCGGAACGTGTCGCTCGAAGCCGGCGACCTCAAGGAGGTCCTGAAGGTCGCCGAGGGAGCGTACGTGCTGCTCGAGGTCTCCGATGCCGGGCACGGGATGGATGCCGAGACTCTCTCTCACGCTTTCGAGCCTTTCTTCACGACGAAAGAGAGAGGCAAGGGCACGGGCCTCGGGCTCTCGACGGTCTACGGAATCGTGAAGCAGAGCGGCGGCTACATCCACATCGAGAGCGAGCCCGGGAAAGGGACGCGCGTGCTCGTCTACCTGCCGCGCGCCCACGGCGCCGTGGACTTTCCTTCGGACGCGAACAAGCGTGCCCTTCCGCGCGGGGGGAACGAGACGATCCTTCTCGTCGAGGACGAGGAGTCGGTGCGCCGCCTCGCCTCGCTGCTGCTCGAGAGGAGCGGCTATCGCCTCCTCGTCGCGTCGAGCGCGGAGGAGGCGCTTCAGACGGCGCGGGCCTTCGCGGGGGAAATCGACCTGCTCCTGACGGACGTCGTGCTGCCCGGCCTGAACGGACGGCGCCTCGCCGACCTGCTGCGTGTCGAACGCCCAGGGACGAAGGTCGTCTTCGCGTCCGGCTACTTCGACGAAAGCGGCATTCTGGAGCCGGGAAGCGATTTCATCCAGAAGCCCTTCAACCCGGAAACGCTTGCGCGGAGCATTCGGCGCGCCCTGGACCGCCGGCGGCCTACGCCGCCCTGAGGTCCGCGTCCGTCAGCGCGAAATTCCGATGGCCGTCGCGTCCGGAGCCCCGGTCCCGGCGGAACGCGCCCGCGCCTTCGCGAGGAGGCGCGCGCGGAAGACTCCCGGCGGGATCTGCCCCTCGGAGAGGAACTCCTCGTGGAAGCGCCGCTCGGAGAAGCCGGGCCCTTCGATCGTCCGGATCTCCTCGCGCAGGGCGAGGATCTCGGCCTTGCCCAGGGTGTACGTGATCGCCTGCGTCGGCCACTTCGAGTAGCGGAAGATCTCCTTGCGTGCGGAGGCGACGGCGGCGCGCTCGCCGGCATCGGGGTTCGCCCCGGAGTCCGTCGAGATCGGGCCCTTCACGAAGAAGACGTTGCGCGAAAGGTAGGTCACGGCCTCTTCGAACGACAGGAAGCCGCAGTGGATTCCGGCGTCCACGACGATCCGTGCGTCGCGCAGGAGCTGGTTCTGGAGCTGGAAGAGCCGCTCCTCGGGCGTGTAGAAGCCGCCGGGGAATTCCGCGCGGGGCTCGCCCACGAGGCGCTCACAGTAGAGCGCCCAGCCCTCGGAGGACATCGAGTCCTCCCACATGGAAGCCGAGTCTTCGACGCCGCCCGGCGTGAGCCAGCGAATCGCGGGGATCGATGCGGCGCGGCCGCGCATGAACTGGTAATACCAATCGTGGCCCGGGAAGCCTTCGTGCGCCGCGAGGCTCGCGATCGCGGCGCGCGCGTGCTCCCGAAGCGCCGCGGGGTCGTCGCCGGTCGGCGTGACATAGAACTGCCCGACGCCGCCCTTCTTGAACTGCGGCGCCGGGTAATAGGCCGCGTCGATCGTGTCGCGAAGCGGCGGGGGCGTGAACACGACGTCGAACCGGTAGTCGGCGGGCAGGTCGAACATCCCGGTTTTCCGCCCATAGGCCACGAGGCGCCGGCATGTCTCCTGGTACCACGACAGCATCTCGGCGTCGTTCCTCGGGATGTCGTTCGCGAGGAGGGACAGGACGCCCCCGGACGAGGCGTCGGGCAGATTGCGGTCGCCCGCGATGCGCCGCGCGAGAGACGTCATCTCGCCGAGCGTCGCTTTCACCTCGGCCTTGCCGTGGGCGTACAGCTCGCGCGGGGAAAGCGTCACGCCGAGGTTGTTCTTCAGCGCCCACGAGTATTCCGCCTCGCCCGCCGCGAAGCGGTCCCTGTCGAACGCGGGGGCCAGCGCCTTTCCGCCGGGCTCGAAGAAGAGATCGAAGAGGCCCTTGCGGAAATCCCGGAACGCGGCCGCCGCGGACGGAGCCGCCGCCGCGACCGCTGCCTTCGTCTCGGCGTCGAGGCCGGAACCCCGGGACGCGAGTTTTTCGGAAAGGCCCGTCTCGAAATAGACGGCGGTCGATTCGGCCGCGTCGACCGCGGCCGCGATGAGACGCCGGTCCGGGATCGCGTTGCCGGAGGTGCCGCGCCGCACGTTCGCGAGGGCCGTCTTGAGATACGCGGGCACGGCGGCTGCGCGCGCCGCGACGGCTTGCCACTCGGCCTTCGTGCCGCGCGCCGCGCCGTCTCCCGCCGGAGTCATTCCCTGCAGCGTCCACTCCACGCCTCGAAGCGGCTCTTCGAGGAACGCGTCGAGAGCCCTCTCGTGCACGCGTCGGTCGAGGTTGCGCAGGAGGAACGCGAGCTGCGAGCCCATCACGGAGGCGTCGATGCGGTCGGGCTCGGGAAGCGCCCCGGCGTCGATCTTCGCAAGGCGCGCCTGGAATCTCGCCCACGCGTCGCGCTCGGCGTGCAGGGCACCGGGCGAGTAGTCGCGCAGCTTTCCGTCGAGGACCGCGTACGAAGAGTCGAGACCCGCCGCGCCGAGATACGTCGCGACGACCGGGAAGCGCTCGAGGAATTCCTTGAGGTATTCGGACTTGAGCGCGGCGAGCCCCGCTGTCTTCGACATCGGAGGCTTCTTCTTCGCGGTGCCCGAGGTCGCCACAGCTTTCGGAGGAGAACCGGGGGATTTCTGAGAATGCGCGGGGAATGACATCGCGACGGCCAGCATGATCGCCGCGATGCTGGCCGGAGACCGTATTTCCCGGCCGCGCATCTCAAACTGCCTTCGGCCCCTGAAGCGCTCTCTCGACTTCCCCGTCCATCTCTCCCGTCAGCATCTTCCACACCATGACGTAGTCGGACGCAAGCGAATAGAACGGATGGGTGAACGTGGCGGGCCGGTTCTTCTCCACGAAAAAGTGCGCGAGCCACGCGAAGCCATAGCCGCACACGGCCCAAAGCCAGAAGGCGTGCGCGCTGCCCGTGCGCAGGAAGACCGCCACGGCGACGACCGGGCCGAGCAGCGAGCCGGCGAAGTGCAGGCGCCGCGTGAGAGGCCTGCTGTGCTCGCGGCAGTAGAACGGCCAGAACTCGGAAAAGCTCTTCAGACGACGTTCCTCCCGGAGGAACGATTCTCTCGCAGGCGGGAGAGAAGGAACGGGAGCCCTGTGACGCCCGCCGCGAGCGTCGTGAGGAGGTGGAGACAGCCCCCCAGGATGGCGCCGCCCGCGAGCGGGATCCCGTCGAGGGCCGCGGAGGCGGCGAAGCCGGATTCGTAGGGTCCGAAAGTGCCCGCCGGAGACGGCAGAACGGCGGCCGTCGCGATCGAGGTGAAGAGAGCCACCGCGAGCGTGGCGGCATGGACCGGAAGGCCGAGTCCCCGCGCCGTGAGCCAGAGCGCCGGGACGTGGAGCGCGAGGAACGCGCCCGCGGCGGCGGCTGCCAGCGCGTACGAGCCCGGCTCCCGGCGCGCGATGGAAAGACCCTCGGCGACCTCCCGTGCGATGGCCTGGCGGCGGCCGCCTTCGGGGAGGCTTGGGACGAGAGACGCCAGAAGCCGTCCGCCCGCGAGCGGCAGGGCGAGGAGCAGGCCCATGCCGAGGAAGACGAGCGCGGCGACGGTGAAACCGAGGGCGTGCGTTCCGCGCGCGAAAAGCAGCCAGGCCGCTCCGGCGAGCCCCGCGAGAAGGAGCGTGGCCGTGTCGAGCATCTTCACGAGCGCGAGGACCGCGGCGGAGCGCGCCCAGCTCGCGCCGAGGGCCGCTCGAATCGAAGCCCAGGACGCGATCTCCCCGCTCCGGAACGGCATCACCTGCAGGAGAAACGTCGTCGCGCCGGACAGCGACCATGCGGTCGCGAACGGGATCCGGTCGGCGGGCAAGAGCAGGAGGTTGAACCGAAACGCCCGCACCCCGAAGGCGAGGATGTTCAGGAGGAAGCCCGCGACGAGAAAGGCCGGTTGCGCGTTGCGAAGAGAAGAGAGGATTTCTGCTGGAGAACGCCTGATCGCGAGAACAACGAGCGCGAGCAGCGCCAGCGCGAGGGCGACGCCGACGATTTTCTTAGAAAGGGTAAGAGGGGCGGAGTGCGGGAGAGCCGCGTCCGCATCCTGCTGCGCCCGTTCCGCGGCGCGCGGACCCTTATTCACCTTCTAAGCATCTTCGAACGAATCGTCCTGCCCGAGAGCCGGCTCGACGCGTCACGGCCGTTCACGTGCGCTCTTCAGCAGAAATCTCCTCTTCCCCTTTTCCCGACTCCCGGCGCCGTTTTTCCAGCACGAGCTCCTCGAGGAGCGTCCGGTTGATGGAGATGAGGTCCGCGAGGAGCCCGGAGAGAACGCAGACGACGGCTGCCACGAAGAGAACAGCCGCGAGCAGCAGCGACTGGAAGTGGCCGGCCGGGTTCTGATCCGTGGCCACGAAGAAGACGTATCGCCCGACGAGTCCGAGGCCGGCGGCGGCGAGGAGCGCCGCGCAGCCGAGGAAGACGGGCAGCGGCTTGTAGAGGGCCGTGATGCGCAGGATGTTCGCGGCCTGCACGAGCACGTAGTTCGCCGTACGCCGGATGAGGCGCGAGGCGCGCACGGGCGGGTTGGTGCGCACGGGGACGGACAGGACGGCCATCTCCTTGTTGCCGGCCTGGATGAGCGTCTCGAGTGTGTACGTCATCCGGGAGAAGACGTTGAGCCGGAGCGCGGCTTCGCGCGTGAAGGCGCGGAAGCCAGACGTCGCGTCGGGAACGTCCGTTCCCGAGGCGCGACGCACCACCCACGACCCGAAGCGCTGCGTGAGGCGTTTCCCTGGAGAGAAGGCCGCCATCGTGGCGACCCCGCGGTCGCCCACGACGATCTCGGCCTCGCCCCGGAGGAGCGGCGCGACGAGCGTCGCAACGTCCGCAGCCGCGTACTGGCGGTCGGCGTCCGTCGAGAGGATGACGTCGGCGCCGAGGCGCAGGGCGGCGTCGAGGCCGGCCCGCCACGCGAACGCGAGGCCCCGGTGAATCGGCAGCCGCACGACGTGGTCCGCGCCCGCACGACGCGCGGCCTCGGCCGTGCCGTCGGTCGAGCCGTCGTCCACGACGAGCGTCTCGACCGCGTCGAAGCCTTCGACGTGGCGCGGCAGCTCCTTCAGAGCGGTCCCGATCTGTTCCGCCTCGTCCCAGGCGGGAATCTGGATGACGAGCTTCACGGCTCGGGAGAGCCTAGCAGGCACGCGGTCGGGAGTACGCTCCTATTCAGGAGGAGATCGCCCGATGAGAACCGCCCGGCTGCTTCTTGTCGCCCTGGCTTTCGCGGCGCCTCTCTTTGCGCAGGGCGGCCCGCCGAAGGAGGACCGCCCGCTCCGCGAGCCGGATCTCGTGGAAATCGTCAGGCTCGATCCGGGCATCCGCCTCGACATCCGTTACGCCACCAGGAACAACTTTCTCGGGCGCCCGGTGTACGCCGAGGCGCGGGCCTTCCTGCAGCGTCCGGCGGCGGAGGCGCTCGTGCGCGTGAACCGCGCGCTGAGGGAGAAGGGCTACGGGCTCCTCGTGTTCGACGGCTACCGGCCATGGTCGGTCACGAAGGCGTTCTGGGATGCGACGCCCAAAGGCAAGAAGGTCTTCGTCGCGAACCCGAAGAACGGCTCGCGCCACAACCGGGGGTGCGCGGTCGATCTCTCGCTCTACGACGTCGCGACGGGCCGAGAGGCCGACATGGGCAGCGCGTACGACGAGATGTCGGGGCGTTCGTATGCGACGTACGACAAAGGCCCGAAGGTGGCGCTCACGCGCCGCGACCTCCTGAGCGCCTTGATGGAGAGAGAGGGGTTTTCCGTGTACCCGGCCGAGTGGTGGCACTTCGACTACAAGGACTGGCGCGACTACCCGCTTCTGGACGTCCCATTCGCGGCCCTGGGCGCCCCGAAGGCAGAGTTCAGCGAGGTCGTCAACCTGCGACAGGCGCGCGTCGTGGACCTCACGCACCCCTTCGACGCGAGGACGCTCTACTGGCCGACGTCTCCTTCGGCGTTCGAGCTCCGGACGCTGAGCAGGGGGAAGACCCCGGGAGGATGGTTCTACGAGTCCAATTCCTTCTCGACGCCGGAGCACGGCGGCACGCACCTCGACGCGCCCGTGCATTTCTCGGAAACGGGGGAGAGCGCCGAGAAGGTCTCCGTCCGCCGGCTGATCGCCCCGGCCGTCGTCCTCGACGTGGTCGCGAAAGCGGCCCAGAACGCGGACTACCGGCTCACGGCCGCGGACGTAAGGGAGTGGGAAGCGGCGCACGGCGTCATCCCGAGCGGCGCGATCGTGCTCCTGAGAACCGGATGGTCGGCTCGTTGGCCGGATCGTCGGCGCTACTTCGGCGACGACACGCCGATGGACGCCTCGCATCTTCACTTTCCTTCGTACGGTCGGGAGGCCGCGGAGCTTCTCATCAGGGACCGCGGCGCCGGCGCGCTCGGCGTGGACACGGCCTCGATCGACCACGGCCCGTCGCAGGATTTCCCCGTCCATCGCCTCGCGGCAGCCGCTCAGGTGCCTGGGCTCGAGAACCTCACCGGGCTCTCGGAGCTGCCCGAGACGGGCGCGTGGCTCGTGGCGCTGCCCATGAAGATCGGCGGCGGGTCCGGCGGCCCGGTGCGCGTCGTGGCCCTCCTCGCTCCGTGATGGCGTCTTTCCGGCAGCGCCTCCTCATGAGGCTCGTCAACCTCTACCCGCCGTACCTCGGCGCGAGCATCCGGACGCTGCGGAGGCGGGGCGATACGCACACGATCGTCGTGCGCATGGGGCTCCACTGGTGGAACAAGAACCTCTTCGGAACGCAGTTCGGCGGGTCGCTGTATGCGATGTGCGACCCGCATTTCGTTTTCATCGTGGCGCGAAACCTCGGGCCCGGCTACGTCGTGTGGGACAAGTCCGCCACGATCGACTTCCTGAAGCCGGGACGCGGCGCTGTGGTCGCGCGGTTTCACGTTCCTAAGGAAGCGATCGACGAGATCCGCGCCGCGGCCGATCGCGGCGAGAAAGTCGAACCCCGGTTCACGGCCGAGATCGTCGCCGAGGACGGCGGCGAGGTCGTCGCGCGCGTCACGAAGCGGCTCTGGGTGCGCAAGAAGGACGCCTTCAGAACTTGAAGTTGACGCCCGCCGTCCCATGCCAGAAGTCGGGCTTCGGATTGTTGTTGTAGCGGTCGCGAATCGTGTCGATGGAGTCCACGCGGAGAAAGACATAGCGGACGTCCACGTAAAGCGACACCTTCCGGCCCGGGAAAGCGCAGCCTGAGCTGGGCGCCGCCGGCCCAGGTGCCGTCGGCCCCGCTGGCCTTCGTGTACGAGGCATGGCCTCCCAGGGAGACTTGCGCCCGGGCGGGAGCCGCGGCAAGAACGAGGAGAGAGGTGGCCGACGCGAGAAGGATCTTTCGAGAAATATTCACCGCTGAAAACCCTGCACGCCCAACGGGAGCAAGATCGTTGCCCAGGGATCGGATAGAAGAGTGCGCTGGCCGATCCCTCTTCGATATGCTCGTCCGCGACGAGAGCAGGCTCTGAAGATTCCCGGCGTCCCGGAGACGAGGAAGAGAGGAAA
>JBGPDK010000141.1:0-8730 GCA_041482235.1 Thermoanaerobaculia bacterium
CCCCGCTCGCCGCGGCCTTGCAGAGCGTCCGGAGCGGGCATGCGCCGCAGCGCGGCGCCCGCGGCGTGCAGACGAGCGCGCCCAGCTCCATGACGGCCTGGTTGTGGTCGCCCGGGCCCCGGACGGGGACGAGCGCCTGCGCTTCTCTCCGCATGCGCGCGAGCGTGCGCGGCGCCTTCGGGTCGAGTCTCAGGCCGTGCAGCCGACAAAGTACGCGCACGACATTTCCGTCCACGACCGCCGCCGGGACTCCAAAGGCGATCGACGCCAGCGCCGCGGCCGTGTACGGACCGATCCCCGGGAGCTCGCGCAGCCCGTCGAGGGTTCTGGGAAACGCGGCGCGCGCGGCGATCGCCCGCGCGGCCCGGTGGAGATTTCGCGCGCGCGCGTAGTAGCCGAGGCCGCTCCATTCGGCGAGGACCGCGCTCTCTCTCGCCCGCGCGAGCGCTTCCACCGTCGGAAAGCGCGCCAGAAACCGCCGCCAGCGCGGGATCACGACCTCGACGGTCGTCTGCTGGAGCATGACCTCGGAAACCCAGACGGCGTACGGATCCCGCGTGCGCCGCCACGGCAGGTCGCGCCGGTGCGCCCGATACCACCGCGAAAGGCGGCGCGCCACGTCACGCGCGGGGCCGTCGTCCCGATCCACCGGGATACGATACCCGGCCGATGGAGCTCGACTGGGAAGGCCTCACGGTCGCATTCGCGGCCCGGTCGATGCTGATGAACCACTTCCTCGACCGCGCGACGGGAGAGGTCCATGCGCATCTGAACGGCTCGCCCGACCTGCGCGAGGCGCTTCTCCACGAGCGATCCGGGCGTTATCTGCGCATCCCGAAGTCCACCCCCGACGTGGACGCCGCGCGCTGCCGCGCCTTCGCCCCGCGCATGGAGGACGCCGCCGCGCGCGCCAGGGCGCTCCTCGCGCTCGAGTCCGGCGGCCCGGGCGCTTTTCGCGACGTGCTTCTCACTTTCCCGAACGACGAAAAGGCCTGGTTTGTCTTCCGCGACCGGCGGGTCAGGGAGGAGCTTCGGGCGTGGCTTTCCACGCGCGGCGTACGTGAGGACGAAGCGCCGGAGTCGCGTTCCTGACGACTGGCTTCCACGGGCCCGGAGCTCCTTCAGACCGGTGCGGCTCCGAAAACGAGGCGGGCGAAGCGGCTCGGCACGTGGAAATCCGGCGGACTTGCGCGGAGCGTGGGAGACAGGGCCAGGAACCGCGTCGAACGCCCCCGCGCGATCCGGTACGCGTTCCCGCGGCGCTCCTCTTCCGGCGCCGGCCGGCGGCCGGGCGGAAGGGACGACCAGGGAACGGTGAATCGGCAGCTCCACCGCACCCACTCCGTCGCGGGACGTGCGGCCGGCTCTCCGGTTACGCCGATGGACGCTCCGGCCGGCAACTCGCGCCGCGAAACGTCCCACGTCTCGCGGCTCTCGTCTGGGTTGACGATTCGGGCCGCGTAAAGCGCGCCGCGCGGGTTCACGACGAACTCGTGGTATGCGAAGGGCTCGAGCGGCGAAGAAAGGAAGAGCTCCACGCACTCGTCGCGAAAGACGTCCTCGCCGTCGCCGTGTCGGATGGCGAGAGGCGGCTCGGCGACCGCCTCGAACAGGACCACGAAAGCGTCCGCCGTCGCCGCGAAGCGCACGTGTGTCGCGAGCTCCGGCGCGGGCGCCCCGTTCACGTCGGCGAGCGCCCACGGTGCCTGTGACGCGACGTCCTCGGGCGACGCGACGCGGG
The DNA here is from genome assembly GCA_041482235.1 of Thermoanaerobaculia bacterium. Taxonomy (GTDB): domain Bacteria; phylum Acidobacteriota; class Thermoanaerobaculia; order UBA5066; family UBA5066; genus Fen-183. The sequence goes on from JBGPDK010000141.1 coordinate 1,742, forward strand.
CGACGGGAACGACCGGGATCGACGACGTAGGCGTCAGGACCACTCGAAGTCCATGCCGCTGAGCCGGGCGAGAAGCCGCCTGGAGGACGCCTGGGCGCGGGCGACCGCGCGCTCCTCGGCACCGAGAAGGGGCGCCAGAAGGCGCAGCGCGGCGCGCCGCTCCGCCGGCCGCGCGCGTCCCGCCAGGCGCCTGACCTCCCCGATCAGCTCCGAGAGATCGTGAGCGGCCCCGGCGGCGTCCTGAAAGTCCATGAGGAGGGGGAGCAGGGCGGCTGGCGCCGGCATCGCGCCGCCGGTGAACTCGAGGGCGTAGCGCAGGTCGCGCGCGAGAATGCGAGCCGGGTGGAGGCCGGCGGGGCCTGGCACGCCGGCGCCAGACAGGCGCCTCGCGGCGCGGCCCAGGCGGCGCCGGACGGACTTCGCGAGCCTCTTTTCGGCGCGCTGGTCCACGGTGCCCGTGAGCGGGTCGTGGAGACGCGCCAACACGGCCTCTCGCCGCATGAATGCCCGGCGCAGCCGCGCGAGGAGGGCACGGGTGCGTTCGGGCGTGGGTCCGGGATCGCCTTCCTTCGCGAGGCGCGCAGCCAGGCGTTCGGCGACCGGGCGGCGGCGCGGATCTTTCCGGAAACGACCGAGGAGAAGACCGCGTGCGACGTCCTGCGTCCGCCGCACCGAGAGGGCGCGGCGGAGGTCCCGGGCGGCGGTCCTCAGGGCGTTCCCCGCTCCCTTCCGGGGAACGTCGCCCGTCAGCCGCGCAAGCGCCGCGGCGCGGCGCAGCGCGACGCGCAGGTCGTGAAGCGTCTCGCCCGCCGGCGGACCCGACACGCGCGCGAGAAGCGCGTCCAGGCGGGCGCGCCTTTCCGAAAGAGCGGCTGCGGTCTGCGAGACGAGGCGCGGGAGCGGCGCCACGTCAGTCTCCGGCCCCTTCCCCCCGTCCCGAGAAGAGCGCGATCGTGTCGGCCGCCGCGTCGTATTCGAAGAGCTGTCCCGCGCGGCCCCAGCTCACGAGCGTCTCGAAGAGCTCGGAGGCGTCGACGGTCGGCAGGCGCTCGGCGAGGAGATCGCGCACCGCCTCGCCGCTGAGAGGCGTGTCGGGCTCCTTTGCAAGCTCGTGGATGACGAGACAGAAAGTGCCGAGCGTGAGCAGGACGGCGCGCAGGAGCGCGGGCCGTTCGGCGGCCGAGGCACTCACCATCCGGCGGCCGAAGTCCGTCAGCACGACGTCGTTCTTGGGCGTGTCCACGAGGTCGAGCATCTCGGCGCCTTTTGCGACGGCGATCGTGCGCCCGAAGTCGTAGTCGGTGATCGCGTCGATGTCGAAGAGGTTCATGCGGCCGCCGTGGTCGGCCAGGATCTCGAGGAGGCCGAGGATTTCGCCCATGGGCACGGCCGGGAGCGGCGCGACGGGACCCGGGGGGCGGCGTCCGGGCAGAGTCGACGTCGGAGCCTCGGCCGCGACGCCTTCCTCCTCGGGGAGGTGCACGCGGGTGACGACGTCGTGAATCCGCTCGACCAGGTTGAGGAAGTCGGGGTTCCGGTACTCGCGCGGGTGGGGCACCGTGTTCGCGATCACGCGGCGGACCGTGCCGGGATTGGCGCCCATGACCACGATGCGATCGCCGAGGAACACGGCTTCCTCGATGAGGTGCGTGATGAGGAGGACCGACGAGAGCCCGCTCGTGCGCTCCGTGAAAAGGCGGTAGACCTCCGTGCGCAGGAGCTCCGCGGTCAGCACGTCGAGAGCCGAAAACGGCTCGTCCATGCAGAGGAGCTCGGGCCGTCCCACGAGCGCGCGCGCGATCCCCACGCGCTGCTTCATGCCGCCGGAGAGCTCCTTCGGATAGGCGCGTTCATTGCCCGAGAGGCCGACCGCGGCGAGCACCGACCGAACGCGCTTCTCGGCCTCGCCCGCCGGCAGCGGACGGCCGTTCAATCCCACGCGCACGTTCTCCGCCACCGTCAGCCACGGGAACAGGGCGAAATTCTGGAAGACGACCGCTGCGCTCGGGTGGATGCCCTCGAGGGGCTTGCCGTGCTGCTCGATGGCGCCGGCGCTCGGCGGGATGAGGCCGATGAGGAGGCGCAGGAGCGTGGACTTTCCGCAGCCCGACGGGCCGAGGACGGCCACGACTTCGTTCTCCCGCACCTCGAAGTCGACGTGCTTGAGGATCACGCGGCTCCGGCCCGCCTCGTCGGCGTAAACCTTGTCCACGCCGCGGGCGGCGGCGATCGGCGGGACGGGTGCGGGGGTCGGGAGGGCGCTCATCGGTTGAGACTGTACTTCGTCTCGGCGAGACGGTAGAGCCGGCGCCAGACGAGGCGGTTCAGGAGGACGAGCGCGAGCGACATCGTCAGGACCCCGGCGGCCAGCAGGGGGAAGTTGGCCTCGCGCGTGGCTTTCGTGATGAGCGAGCCGAGCCCGAACGTCTCCAGCGTCGACCCGCGCCAGCTCAGCGTCTCGGCCACGATCGAGGCGTTCCACGCCCCCCCCGCCGCGGTCACGAGACCGGTCACGAGGAACGGAAACACCGCGGGCACGAAAAGCTGCCGCCAGCGCGCGGCGCCCGTCATCGCGTAGACGTCCGCGGCCTCGTCGAGGTCGTGCGGGATCGCGCTCGCGCCCGCGAGCACGTTGAAGAGAACGTACCACTGTGCCCCGAGGAACATGAGGACCGCCGCGATCGCCCCGAACGGCACGCGAAGAGCGAGAAGAACGCCCGTCACGATCGGGAAGAGCATCGGGGCCGGAAACGAGGCCACGATCTGGACGATGGGCTGAAGCCGACGCGACCAGACGGCCGAGCGGCCCACGAGGATTCCGATCGGCAGCGTCCAGGCCGTCGCGAGGGCGAGCGCCGCGAGAGTCCTCAGGAACGTCGCGCCGAGGGCCCCCGTCAACACCAGCCACTCACCGGCGGGAACGCGCGCGAGAAGCCTCAGGAGCTTCCATGCGCCGAAAAGCGCCCCGATCAGGGCCGCGAGAGAGAACGCGACGAGCAGGCCGGCGCGCAGGCGCTCGCCTCCGCGGTTCGGCCCGGCCGCCTCAGCGAGGGGCACGGGAGTCAGGGGCGCGGCGCCGCGGCGCCGGCGCCGGCGGAGCCGCAATCTGCGCAGGAACGCGGAGCGGCGGACGAGGTTCAGCATCCAGGACTGAGGGGCGTCCTGTCCCTCGACGTCCGCGTTGCGGAAGCGCTGCGACCACACGACGAGCGGGCGCCAGAGGAACTGGTCGACCGCCACGATCATGACGGTCATGGCGACGATCGCCCACGCCATGGCCCGCCGGTCTCCCTTCTCGATCGCGACGGCCATGTACGAGCCGATCCCCGGCAGGCGGAAGTCGCGGTCGCCGAGCGTGAAAGCTTCAGTGACCGTCAGGAAGAACCAGCCGCCCGCCATCGACATCATCGAGTTCCACACGAGCCCGATCACCGAGGAGGACAGCTCCACCGTGCGGAAGCGCTTCCAGAACGAGAAGCGATGGAGACGCGCGACCTCGTGGAGCTCCTCCGGGATCGAGCGCAGCGAGCCGATGTAGGAGAACGTCATGTTCCAGACCTGGCCCGTGAAGATCATGACGATGCAGGCGAGCTCGAGGCCGACGTTCGTCCTCGGAAAGAGCGCCACCATGCCGAGGACGAGGCCGGGAAGGAAGCCGAGTACGGGAATCCCCTGGCCGATGTCGAGGAGCGGCAGCATCACCTTCTCGGCGCGTTTGCCGTGCGCGGCGATCGTGCCGTAGACGAGCGTGAAGGCGAGCGAAAGCAGGTACGCCGCGAAGCCGCGAGAGAGCGAGAGGAGCGTGTAGAGGGGCAGCGCCGCAGGCGCGAGATCGATCTCGACCGCGGGGCGGATCGGCGCATCCCAGCGCTGGGCGAGCCCGACCACACCCGCCACGATCGCGCCGAGCACGAGGACGAGCACGGCATCCACGGCGAGGCCCGACGCGCGCCCCGAGGGGCCTCGGGGCGGATGGATCAGGGGCGGGGTCCCCGCGGGCGGCCGAGGCCGTCACCCGTCTTCATGACGGGCAGGTCCGGAGACGGATGGCCCACATACCAGCCCTGCGCGCGGTCCACGCCGAGCTCCGGGAGGAGATCCATGACCTCGTCCGTCTCCACGCCCTCGGCCACCGTCTTCACGCCGAGGCCGCGGCAGATGTCCGCCATGCCCCGCACGAAGACCCGGTTCTCCTTCTGCCTCGGGAGGTTCTTCACGTAGCTGATGTCGAGCTTCAGCGACGAGACCGGCAGCTCACGAAGGTAACGGAACGACGAGAAGCCCATGCCGAAGTCGTCGAGCGCGAAGCGGAAGCCTTCGCCGGTGAGCGCGAGCGTGAAGTCGCGCACGCGGTCGAAGTCGCGCAGGGCCGCGGTCTCGGTGATCTCGAACGTGACGCGCTCGGGGCGGATCCCCTTGGCGCGCGCCATGCGGGAGATGTCGGCGACGAGCGTGTCGTCATCGAAGTCGAGGCCCGAGAGGTTCATGCTGATCTCGAGCTCGGAGCTGATTTGCTTGCGCGCCGCGGCGAGGCTGTCGAAAGCGGCCGTGATGATGGCGCGGTCGATGGCCGTCACGATGCCGAAGCGCTCCGCGGCGCCGAGGAACTCGGCTGGGAGCGCGATGCGCCCGTCGGGCTCGCGCATCCGCGCGAGCGTCTCGACGGCCACGATGCGGCCGCTTCCGACCTCGGCCACCGGCTGGAAATAGGGGATCAGGCGCGACTCGGCGAGCGCGGCACGGATGCGGGTCGACTGCTCGCGCATCTGGCCCGTGCGGTCGCGCTCGCGATCCGACGGGTCGTGAAGGCGCACGCGGGCCCCGCCGCGGCGCTTGGCCTGGTGCATCGCGAGATCGGCGGCGAGAAAGAGGTCGGCGGCGCCGCCCGCGTGCTCGGGGAAGACCGCCACTCCCGCGCTGGCCGTGAGCGTGAGCGCGTTGCCCTCCCACGGGGGCGCCAGCCGCCGGATGAGCCCGAGCACGGTCTCGGCGCGCGGCGCGGCCTCGGCCAGTGAGGCTCCCGGAAGGAGAATCGCGATCTCGTCGCCTCCGACGCGGCCGGCGGTCTCGCCGCCGAGCAGCGTGCCGCGAATGGTCTCGGCCATGCAGCGGAGGTACTCGTCTCCCGCGAGAAGTCCGTGCGTGTCGTTCAGGGTCTTGAAGTTGTCGAGCCCGAAGACGAGGAGAGCGAGCGGATGCCCGAGAAGGTCGGCGCGCGCGATTTCGCGCTCGATCTCGAAATGGAACCGCTCGCGGTTCGCGAAGCCCGTGAGCGCGTCGGCACGCTCGGCCAGCACCTCGCCGGACCCGGCGCGAAGCCTTCTCGTGGCGAATCCCGTCACGTCGCGCGCCGCGGCGAAAAAGCCCCCTTCGGCCTCCTGCGCGGCGATGCGCGTCGAAATCCAGAAGACGCGCTCGCCCGTCTCCGGTCCGGCCGGGATCCGCACTTCGAAGTTCTTCGCGCCCTCGGGAACGACCGCGGCCCGGATGAGGCTCTCGCGCCCGAGCGGCGAGATCCAGAACGGCTGCGCGCTTTCGGGCGCCTCGTCGAAGGTGCCCGGCGCGGGAGTGCCCTCGGAGAGAGCGGCCTCGTTCGCGAGGAGGACCCGGCCTGTCAGGTCGAAGAGAGCCGCGGGATCCGGAGATTCGACGAGCAGAGACACCGGGCGGCGCGTGACGCCCGAGCCCTTCCGCTCACGGCGGATGGGTTGCGTGTCCGTCTGTGGTCGACCCTTCTGCACGCTCACGTCCCAAGGTTCGGCGGATTATCGCCCGAGACGGGCCAGAGCATCTCCGGCGAGCCGGTAGACCTGCCAGCCGTCCATCGGGACCGCCCCGAGCCGCCGGTAGAAGCGGATCGCGGGCTCGTTCCACGTGAGCACGCTCCACTCCATCCGTCCGCAGCCGCGGGCCACCGCGAGCCGCGCGAGACGCGTGAGGAGGGCCTCGCCGATGCCGAGCCCGCGGCAGGCGGGCGTCACGAAGAGGTCCTCGAGGTAGAGGCCCGGACGGGTGAGCCACGTCGAGTAGTTGTGGAAGAAGAGTGCGAAGCCCACCGTCCGGCCGCCTGCCTCGGCCAGGACCACCTCGGCGAAGCGTTTTTCTCCGAAAAGATGCTCCTCGAGGAGCCGCGCGTCGGCGTGGCAGTCCCCGGGCTGCCTTTCGTACTCCGCCAGGTCGCGGATCAGGGAGACGATCGCGGGCACGTCGGACGGCCGCGCGTCCCGGAGAGTGAACGCGGGTTCGCTCATGGGCGCCGATCTTACGGTGGAGGGTGTAAAACCCGCGCGTGCCCTCGCCCTCGCCCTTCTATGGCCGGCTCACGAGGCGCGTCGGGAAGGCGCGTCTCGCGGCCGCGCTGCCGCACGTGCCGCCCGGGGCGCGGGTTCTCGACCTCGGCTGCGGGCTGACGGATCTGCCGGGCCGGTTGCCGGAGTACGTCGGCTGCGACCGGAATCCGGACGTGCTCGCGGCGCAGCGGGAGAAGTTCCCGAAGAGGGATTTCTTCGAATGGGACATCGGGCGAGGCTCGGCTCCGACGGCGCTCCAGGCTCGGGCGCCATTCGAAGCAATTCTCCTTCTGGCGGTGCTCGAGCACGTCGCGGAGCCGGCGGCGGCCTTGTCCCGCGCGGCCGCGCTCCTCGCTCCGGGAGGCCGCGTGATCGTGACGACGCCGCATCCGCTCGGACGCCTCCCGCTCGAGGCTGGCGCGGCCCTCGGCCTCCTGTCGCCGCACGCCCGCGACGAGCACGAGACGCTCCTCGGCCGTGCAGCCCTCGAGGAGGCGGGCCGTTCGGCCGGAGTCTCCCTCGGCCTCTATCGGCGCTTTCTCCTCGGCCTCAACCAGCTCGCGGTCTTCTCGCGGTGACCGGGTCGGGTTCCGCGCGCGGCGCTCCGGCGATCACGGTCGTCCGCGCCCGCACGCACAACCTGAAGAACGTGACGTGCGGGTTCCCGATCGGCGCGCTCACGGTCGTCACCGGCCCTTC
>JBGPDK010000142.1:0-8724 GCA_041482235.1 Thermoanaerobaculia bacterium
GCTTAGGACTTCGTTCAAGTAAACACTTCATCTTTTTTCTTTCGTGTGTGAGAAGGGGGTTTGGGGGAACCCGATCGGGGTTCCCCCAGGACAGGGCAGTTTCTAGCGCGCCCTTCTCTTGCGTGCGGAGCACGCGGCGCGCTAGATTCCCAGCTCCTTCATCCTCTGGGCGAGCTTTCTGAGGGGCACGCCGAGGTCCAGGGCGGCGCGCGTCCTGTCACCGCCGGTCGTCTCGAGAGCGCGCCTGATGCGCGCCGATTCGCCCGCCTGGCGCCACCTTTCCGCCGTTTCTTCGAGCGTTCCGTCGAGCGAGGGATGCCGCGGCTCCGTCTCGCCCGCCACGCCGACGACGACGTCCGCGGGCCGGATGATCTCGCCGGGGGCCAGAAGCACGGCCCGTTCGACGACGTTGCGGAGCTCGCGCACGTTGCCCGGCCAGTCGTGCGCCGCGAGCCTCTCGAGCGCGGCCGGCGAGAAGGCGGGCGCCTTCTTCTTCACCTGGCGCGCCGCGGCGGCCGCGAAACCGTTCGCGAGCGCGGGGATGTCCTCCTTCCGCGCGCGGAGCGGGGGCAGCCGCACGGGGAAGACGTCGAGACGGTAGAACAGGTCCTCCCGGAACGTGCCGGCTTTGACGAGGGGCGCGAGCTCGCGGTTCGTGGCCGCCACGATTCGCACGTCCACCGCGATCGGAACCGTCCCGCCCACGCGGAGAAACGTGCGCTCTTCCACCGCCCGGAGAAACTTCACCTGCACGGCGGCCGGGAGCTCGCCGATCTCGTCGAGGAACAGCGTCCCGCCGTCCGCCAGCTCGAAGCGCCCCGCGCGCCGCTCGCTCGCGCCCGTGTACGCCCCCCGCTCGTGCCCGAAAAGCTCGTTCTCGACGAGGCTCTCCGGGAGAGCGGCGACGTTCACGGCGACGAACGGTCCCGGCGCCCGGGGCGAGAGCGCGTGCACGGCCCGGGCGAAGAGCTCCTTTCCGGTGCCCGACTCGCCGGTCAGGAGCACCGTGACGTCCGAGGCGGCGGCCGGGCGGATCTTCTCGAGCGCCTCGGCGAGCGCCCGGGACGTGCCGACGATCTCCGGCATGCCCGCGAGGCCCGCCTCGGCGGCCAGGAGAGAGTGCGCGACGGCCGCTCGGCGCGCCCGCACGTGCCGCGCGACGAGAAGGAGAAGAAGGTCAGGGTCGACGGGCTTGCTCAGGAAGTCGGCCGCTCCCAGCTTCATCGCGGCGACCGCCGTCTCGACGGTGCCGAATCCGGTGAGGACGACGACGGGGAGGGCGGAGTCGGACGCCGTCGCCGCCCTGAGCACGGCGAGGCCGTCGGCGCCCGGCATCTTGAAGTCCGTGAGAACGAGCGTGTACCGCCGGCCCTCGGCGAGACGTCGCAGCGCTTCATCGCCCGTCGCGACCGCCTCCACGCTGTAACCCTCGCGGGTGAGCGTCTCGGCGAGCATCGTGCGGAGAGACTCCCGATCCTCGACGAGCAAGATCTCCGCGGGCATCAGAGTCCGGAAACGCGAATCAGGTGCCCGGCGGTTTTGGTGAAGGCTTCGTCGAGTCGTTCTGCGGGATGAAGGTACCGCTCGCCGGATTTCCGGTCGGCGCGTTCGCCGCGGGCGGCGCGACGTCGGGCCGCGACGCGTACGTGGGGGCCGGCGGCGGCGTGCGCGCGGGCGCCGCCTCGGCTCCGGCCGCCGGTTTCGGAGAGGCGGAGTCGCCCGGCGCCTTCGTGTCGCCGGCCGGTTTGACCGGGATGCGGACCTGCCAGTGGGGCATGTAACGGTACGAGGCGGCCTCGCCCTCCAGCGGCGCGCTCGCCGTGAAGGTCGTCTTCTCGCCGGGCGCGAGCGTGTCCTTCGCGAGCTGCGCGAACGCGGACGAGAACGCCTGGCCGTCCTTGCCGACGAGCTCCACCGTGAGCGAGACGCCGGCGACCTCTCCCTTCCCGCCGTTGATCACCGAGCCCGTGAAGGAGTAGCCGTCCTTCGTGCGTGTCGCGGATGTGTTCGCGACGTCGACCCTGCCTTCGCCGTCGCCTTCTTTCCTCTCGGCGGCCTCGTCGCCGATTCCGTGGGCGATGGTGTCGTCCGTGAGGACGACCGCGGCCTTGCGCCCGCCTTTCTGCTTGGCGGCTTCGGCGGGCGTGATGGGCTTCAGGATGTTCGGTGTCGGCGTGGGCGCCGCCCGACGCGCCCTCTCGGCGGCCGTCTTCTCGAGGTCGAGCTCGGAAAGCGGGATCGACAGGAGCACCCCGTCCGTCGTCGTGAGCAGCGCGAGACTGCCCTTCGTGACGAGCGGCTTTTTCGTCACGATCCGGCGGCCGTCCTTGAGCCAGATCTCGTCGGCTCCCGCGATGCCGGCGAAAAGCGCGAGAACGACCACCGCCTGCATCAGTCGTCGCATGGGGGCTCCTTCCAATTCAAGAGTATTGGCATTTTACACCCGCCCGCGCTCAACGCGGCGCCGGGGACTCCGCGCCGTGAAGGGGCAGGACGACCTCCCGCGATTGGCGCTCGAACAGGATGCGCCGGCTCTCCTCGGGATCCCATCCCACCGGCCCCGCGGCGCGAGGCGTGCCGGGCGGAGGCGCGTTCAGGAGCGGGAGGAAACCGGTCGGAGGCAGGGGGCCGTCCCCCCGCGCGTATCGGCGCTCCGCTTTTGCGGACAGGGCGAGCTTCACCGCGTGGAGGAGCGGCCTTCCGCCTTGGTCCACGAGCTCGGCTTTCGCGGGCGCCCGGCTCCCGGCGACGTCCCCGCGCCAGGCGAGGGCGTCTCCCGTGCCGGCGAGCCCCCACGCGACCTGGAGGTCTTCGACGTCCTCCGCCATGCGCGTGATCTCCCACCCGCCCTCCCCCGCGAAGGCCGCGACCGCCAGATACGGATGAGGGAACTTCATCGACGGCGGATCGCTCGCCGCCTCGTAGTCCGGAGGACGGCCCTCGGGCCCTTGCGCGACGAACCACACGAGGTCGTCGAAGAGCCCGCCCGTCACGGGCTCCCCGAGAGCCCGGGCGGCATCCGCCTCGCCGCGCGGATTCAGGCTCGCGGCGTCCGGGTCGGCGAAGTCGAGGAGGAATTCCAGACCTTGCCCGCGGTCCGGAGACGGATTCCAGGTGCGCACGCGGGCGATGGCGTAGCGGCCCGAGGAATCCGCGGCGAGGAAGAACCGCTTGCCGCGCCGCGCCGGGCCCGAGAGCAGCTCGATGGCGGACTGGAGCTTCCCGGCGCCTTCGCGGTCGCTCCGCTGCACACGCGCCCGAAGGAGCACCGAAGAAGCGTCCCTTCGGATCCGGTCGGCGACGCTCGTGCCGTCCGGCTCCCGGGAAGTCCCGAGGACGAGGGGGGCCGAGCGGATCACCCCCCGAAGGCCGAGCTGGTCGGTGCCCGCCCGAACGACGACCGTTTCCCCGGCCGCGGCGCGGATGACGCCCTCCGCGCCCGTATTGTCCTCGGCCGGACGAACCGCCTCACCGAGAGTGGCGCCGCCGCGCGCCGCGCCCGCGAGGTCGCGAGACAGGGAGCGGACGGCGACTTCCAGCACACCGCCGAGTCCGGGCTCGTCCTTCTCGACGGCGAGAAGCTTCGTCCTGAGGTCGATCAGCCGGACCGCGATCACGATGACCACGGCGAGGAGAAGCAGGGTCAGAGTGAGCTCACGGAGGGAGAAACCCCTCTCCCGCGAGAATGACCTCGGCCCCGCGATCGCGAACGGATGCCGGACGGCGCGCTCCCTCTGGCCCCTCCTGGCTACTTCTGCTCCTTCCACCACAGCGGCACGAAGTTCGGCGACCCGGGCTTGGCGGCCTTGCCGAGATCGACATGGAACAGCTTCGCTTCAGCCGAGCCCAGGCCGCTCTGCGCGGACTCGCTGCCCTCGTCCGTGCCGACGGTGCCGCTCGAGGCCCCCTCGCCGGCGGGCGACACTGTGATCACGCCGATTTCCGGGGCCGCGCACCCGGTGATCGTGAACTCCACGACGACGACGTACGAGAAACCGTGGCAGCCCCAATCCGGGTCGTAGACGGAGAAGAGGGCCTCGTGCTTGCCCGTCGAGAAATTCATGACGAGGAGCGGCGAGGACGTGACCTGGGTGTGGATTCCCAGGTGCTCGTGGGAGCCCGCCACGAACGTCGGGTCGCAGCCCAGGCCGGGGCAGGGGGCCGAGCTGAGAGGGATTCCAGCCGATTCGCCGCCGATGATGATCTGCTTGATGAACGACGACATGGCTCCCTTGCCGAGCGGTGTCGCCGCGAAGTTCGCCGTGTCGCTGATCTTGAAGGGATTCGTCGCGATGAAGAGGCTCGGGACGAACACGGGAAGCGTGTCGGGGAAGCCGGAGCCCGCCGGAGGGTTCCCGGTCCGGTTCACGTTCCAGCCCGAGACGGCCGGGCTCGTCTCGTAGAGGCTGCCGCTTCCGAGGGCGTAGACCTGGCAGCCCAGCGCGCCGATTCCGTTCGCCGCCGGCGAGTAGTAGATCGGCTGCGCGCCTCCCGCCTTCGCGTTCAGGTCGATGAGGACCTTCGAGGTCGGGCTGTTCCAGTCACCCCAGATGGCGTTCACGCGGCCGTTCGTATCGGCCTGGAGCGACAGATTCGCGACGTTGTCGGCGTGGAAGCCCGAGGCGCTGGTCTGGAAGAAGACGGAATCGGCGAACGTCTGATGGCCCACGATCGGGTTGGGCAGCGCGAGAGGCGTGATGATCGTCGTCGACTTGAGCTTGCCGTCGACCGGATCGACGACGAAGATGTTCGCGTTCTGCTGTCCGTCGAAGAGGCTCGTCGGGTTGATGCCCGCGCCGAACGTCATCCGGCTCGTCGTGAACGTATTCGGCGCGACCGCGGGCACGCTCCAGGAGCCGTTGAGCCCGGGGTAGTCCAGCGGGTCCCCCGTAGTGGCCAGGGACCTCCTCGTCCAGAGGATCTCCACGGGCTTCGAGGCGTTGAAGTTCGGGTCGGCGGCCGGGAGCGGCGTCGGGCCGGACGTGCGGCCCGGATAGGGGTGCGTGATGTCGATCGCGGCGACGAGGTCGCCTCCGGGACCCGTCGTGAGGAATCCGACGGTCTTGTAGCAACCGCTCGGAGCGCACGCGGGGAACCACACGTCCGCGAACCTCAGGGAGTTCGCCACGCCCCAGGTATGCTGGTCGGTCTCGACCCTTTGCCCGGTTTGGGCGTTCTTCACGAGGAAGTTGTTGTAGAGAACGAGCTGGCTCGCGATCAGGCTCGGGGAAAGCAGGCCGATCACCTCGGAGCCGTCCTCGAAATCGAACGCGTGCATGAAGCCGTCGTCGGCACCCACCCACGCGAGCGGGCGCCGGTTCACGTAGGTCGCCTCGAAGGCCTTGTGAGTCTGGACGCTGCCCTGTTGGTAGAGCCGCGGAGTCCCCACGATCGCGGGGGTCGAGTTGATGGGCGGGCCCAGGAGCCAGCCGCGCTTCGTGTCCGTCAGTTTCCCGTCGTTTCCCCGGATGAAGTCGATGACGGCGGCCGTGATCGGCGTGGTGGCGCAGGGCGAGCCGCACAGGGCGTTCAGGGCCGCCGCGTTCGTCGCGACAATCGAGATCAGGTCGCCCGTGGCCGGATCCCACGTGTAGAGCTTCCGGGTCGCGGGGGTGGGGTGCCACGGCTGTGACGGGTTCGTCAGGACGTTTCCGGCGTCCCACGCCTCGACGATCTTCGTCGGGTCCGTCGGATCGATTTCGAGCGCGCGGACGTGGCCCTCCCATTTTGGATACTTCGTCGAGGGCAGGATGACCGTGTTCCCCTTGGAAACGCTTCCTCCCGCCACGGGAGCGCTCGTCGTGAAATCGCCCCTCCCCGTCGAGGCCACGATCTGCGTGAACGCATCGGTGAGCGCCGCGGCGTCATTTGCGAAGAAGGCGTAGTTGCGGTTGTCCTGCGGCGACTGATCGGGGCCGAACCGGTTGATCCCCCCGTTCGGCAGGCCCGGCCCGCTCTCGTTCGTCCCGGAGGCGGTCTCCGGGCTCGGGTTGATGTGGGGCAGGCGGTCATCGGGGACGTCCGTGGACTTGACGGGGGGATTGTTCGGGTCGACGAGGAGGAAACCCGCGTCGCCGTTGAGAGCGCTCGCGTCGGTGCGGCCGCGGTACGCGGTCCGGTTCAGCTCGCAGCGGCTGATGTCCTTCGAGATTCCGATCGCGAACGTCCGCGCTCGAATGATGGCGTCCCCGCCCCCGGCCTGGTGCGCGTCCAGGTACATCGCCTCCGCGGCGCCCGGAGGGAAGTTCTGGAACGCATTCCCGTCCGTGTCGCTGACGCAGTCCGTGGTCGAGGAGTCCCAGACCTTGTTCGCCGTGCTTCCCGTGTTTCCGATGTTCGACTGGCCGTCGGTGCAGAGGATGACGCCGTAGGCCCGGGGGCACGCCTTTTTCGGGTCGGCGTTCCACGTCGAGGTGAGGTTCGTGTCCGCGAACTCGATCGCGCCCTTCGTCGGGGTGCCTCCGGTGACCGTGAGACCGCCGTTCAGCTTGAGCTGCATGGCCGCCTCGATCGCGGTGACGTCTCCCGAATCGTCGGACTTGACCTTGATGACCTCGGTATACGTAGGCGTGATGCCGTCTGAGTTGTATGTCGCGAGGCCCCAGTTCACCAGATCCTTCGTCTTGCCGACGACGTTTCTCGGGAGATTCGTGGTCCACGTGGGCTGGTGGGCGCCGCCGACGCCCGGCCCGATGACCGCCCCGCCCAGCGTGAAGAGCGCCGTGAGGGCCTGCGGCCGTCCCGTCTGCCCCGGGATGGAGTCGGGACCAGGACACGTTGGACAGGGGCGCAATGGCGTTTCGTCCATGACGGCAAGCGGTGGACCGGGGTCCGGGCCGTAGACGATGTCGTAGTTCGGAGCTTGTCCGTAGCCGTAGTTCAGCGTCCAGGCCCAGCCGTCGAACTGCCCGGGGATGATGACGTCATTCACGTCCGTGTTCCCGTACGGGTGCGGGGTCAGGGGCAACATGGACAGAGTCTCCCAGATCTGGGATCCCCTCGTATCGGAAGCCGGGTGAAACACGGGCGGCCTCAGCGGGTCGTACACAGAGCTCAGGTCGTTCGAGTTCGGGTCGGGATAGTCCCAGGTCCCCTGCGAGTAGTGGATTCCGGCGAACTCGCCTTCGCTGTCCCTGTCGGGCCAGGCTTTCGCGCCCTGGCACGCCGGCGCGCCCCCGGTGCCGCAGTCGTGCTTCCACGTTCCCACCGTGCCCGGCACGGTCTGGTAATTCCAGGCGTTCGGATTCACGCTGTTCGTGAGCGGGTCCGGCCAGTCCGTCGCGAGGCCGTTGCCCGGAGCCTTGTAGTCCGAGTACGTCGTCACGGAGTTGCCGAGGACGTTCTTCAGGACCGCGAGCCGCGAGGGGCGCTCCCACCGGAGCGCGTATCTCCACCGGTGACATCCCTGGAAGTCCGCCGGGAGCGGCGTCGGAGTCGGGATCGCAGGCGTGAGGCCCGGTACGGGAGTTTCCCACCCGAACGGCGTCGGCGTGGGCGTGGCCACTGCGAGGGGCGCCCTCACCTGGAGAAGGATGCCATGGGGCTCGCGCGGCAGGAAGGCTTCGAACGGCTCCGCGTCCGAGGCGAGGCCCGCGAGGCCCGACGCGTCATGGCCCAGCCCGTTCCACGCGACGACCGCGACCGGCTCCGGGAGGCCGCGGCGCGGGGCCGACGCAACGGCCGGCTGGTCGCCCGGGCGCGCGAGCGGATTCCTCGGGAGTTGGAGGTCGGTGAACTTCGGCGTCGGCGTGCGCGTCGGAGTGAACGTGTTCGTGGGGGTCGAGGTCGGCGTGGCCGTCGGCGTGAACGTCGGCGTCTTCGACGGCGTGAACGTGTTCGTGGCCGTCGACGTCGGCGTGCCCGTCGGCGTGAACGTCCGCGTGCGCGTCGGCGTCGGCGTCGGGACGGTCGGCGTGACCGTCGGCGTGAATGTCCTCGTCGGTGTCGGGACGGTCGGCGTGATCGTCGGCGTCCGCGTCGGCGTCGGCGTCGGGACCGTCGGCGTCTTCGTCGGCGTCGGGACGGTGTTCGTCCTCGTCGGCGTCGGCGTGATCGTCGGCGTCTTCGTCGGCGTCGGCGTCGGGACAGTCGGCGTCTTCGTCGGCGTGATCGTCGGCGTCGGCGTCGGGACGGTCGGCGTCACCGTCGGCGTGATCGTCGGCGTCTTCGTCGGCGTCTTCGTCGGCGTCGGCGTCTTCGTCGGCGTCTCCGTCGAGGTGGGGGTCGTCGTGGGAGTCAACGTCGGCGTTTCCGTGGGCGTGGAGGTCGGCGTCACGGTCGGCGTCGGCCCCGGATTGCTGTCGAGGCACGTGACGTCCCAGACGAGCCGGCCCACGGAATCCTCGTCCTCGATGAGGGAGTGTCCGTAGAGATCCCAGGCCATCGAGCCGCTGAGGTCCTGGAGGATGAGGAGGTTCGCGCGCAGGAGCGCCGCGGTGATCTGGCGGAGGGGGTCGTATCCTTCGGTTTGCGCGGCCTGAACGGTGCCGGCGCCGCCGAGTGCCATCGCGAAGAGGAGCACGAAGGCGCACCCCTTCCTCACGCAGTCGGGAAGAGCAATGTTCGGGCGATGTTTCGTCATGGCTTGGCCCCTCCCCCACCGCTGATCGTGTTCGTCCCGCCCTCGTTCAGGCCTTTTTGCGCCGGCTTGTCGCCTCCACCGGACGACAGGAGGAGCTGCTCCTCGACGATCTTCGTCACGAGGACGCCCGTCGCGAGCTGCAC
>JBGPDK010000143.1:0-8708 GCA_041482235.1 Thermoanaerobaculia bacterium
AACCTCGAAAGAGGCGATCTCGCGCGAGCCCCCCTCGTTTCCCTTGGCGAGAAGGTGCTGGAGGAGCGAGTACCGGATCACGTTCGCCGGAACGAGAGAGTCGACCTCGTCGAAGAGTGGCGTGCGGGAAAAGTCGTCGCGTCCCGAGAGGTCGTCCCACGTGACGCGCGGCTCGATCACGTGCTTGAACTTCGTGAACGGGCCGAGTGTGCCTTCGAAGAGGCGCGAGAAAGCGGGCCCTGTCAGCGAGACGCTCGTCGAGAGCGCCTCTCGGTTGTAGCGAACGTCGTCGAGGCTCGTCCCGTCAGCCGATCGGGACTTCCCGTACGTCGTGAGGCGCACGCCGGCGGTGCCTTCGAGCGAAAGCCACGGGAAGAGCGACAGCGGAACGTTCACCTTCGGGAAGAGATCGAAGCGGTCGTACGTGCCGGACGGGAGGCCCTCTCCGCGGTCCGTTTTGAGGACGCCGCCCTGCGCCGAAGCCTCGATGAAGACCGCCTGGCCGAAGAACGAGGTCGGGCGCAGGCTGGCCTCGAGCGTCGGCAGGCGCTCGTTCACGACGGAACCGGAGCCGTATCCGAGAGCCTCCTCGCGCGAGACCCGGAAGTTCACCGCGACGGGATCCGGGTTGAAGGTGAGGAAGCCTTCGCTCTTGAGCGATCGCGTCGACGCAAGGCTGAAGTTGCGGTTGAAGTCCTGGAAGAAGTTCGGGTCCGAGAAGTCGAGCCAGGTGATCACGCCGCGGAGCTTCGGGCCGAGGTCGTCCGACACGAGCGTGCCCTGCGTCTGCCAGCGCCACCTTCCGACCGTCGGGTCGTCGATCGTGTAGTACGTGCCCTCGAAGCGCGTGCCCGCGCTCGGCCGCGCGCGCAGCTCCGCGCCGAGCCCGTAGTACTTCTGTGTGTAGAAATCGCCGGAGAACGTCGCGTCCATGGAGCGCGAGATCGCCCAGTAGTAAGACATGCCGAAAAATCCGCCGCGTGTGGAGCTGTAGCCGAGGCCCGGAATGAGAAACCCCGAGGCCCGGTCCCTGAGCGCGGGCCAGATCAGGTACGGCGTCCAGAGGAGCGGAACGCCTCCCATCGAGAACGTCACGTTCTTGAGGCGCGCGAACTCCTCGACGGTCACGGTGCCGCTCTTGACCTTGAATTTCCACGCCGGCTCCTCGCCTTCACAGAAATCACAGGAGGTGACGATGCCGTCCGAGAGCGTGAAGCTGCGCGGCCCGACCTTCGCGAGCGTCGCGCCCTTCAGATGGAGGCCGCCCTCGAGGTCCAGGCGTCCCTCCGTGAGAACACCCGTCTTCTCGGCGAGGTCCAGCTCGAGCCGCACGCCTTCCATGCGCGAGGCGCCCTGCTCGAACGTGACGTCGCCCTCGGCCACGACGGTCTTGTTCTTGAGGCTGCCGTGCACGCTCCGCGCCTTGAGCTTCATGTCCTGATACTCGATCGTGACGAACTTGCCGGGCGGCGCGTCCGCGGTGAAGAGGTCCTCCTCCACGAATGTCTGTCTGCCCTGCGGGCCGCCGGCCTCGCCCGCGTCGATCGCGATCCGGATCGACCCGCCCTTCTCGGGCGGTTTGAACTTCGGGTCGAACCCGCCCTTCTCCTTGAAGCGCGACGAGAACGGGTCGGTGTCGAACGAGGACTGGGAAAGAGAACGATTTGCTCCCGCGAAGAGGGCCAGGACGGCCCACACGAGAAGCAGGCGGATCAGACCTCTGCCAAAACGCCACACGCCGAGCGAGGGAGCAATCGGCGCGCCCGTCAGACCCGCATCTCGGGCACGTCGCCTTTGACCTCCAGCGGCGGCTCGGTGGCGGCGCGGATCTCGGCGACGGAGACGCCCGGCGCGCGCTCCACGAGGACGAGGCCACCGCCCTTCTTCACGTCGAGGACGCCGAGGTCGGTGATGACGCGGTCGACGCACGCCCGCCCGGTGAGAGGCAGCGTGCAGCGGTTCAGGATCTTCTTCTCGCCGTTTCTCGCGACGTGCTCCATCGTGACGACGATGCGTTTGGCGGCGGCGACGAGGTCCATCGCCCCGCCCATGCCTTTCACGAGCTTTCCCGGGATCATCCAGTTCGCGATCGACCCCTCGGCGTCGACCTGCATCGCGCCCAGGATGCAGAGGTCGATGTGGCCGCCGCGGATCATCGCGAAGGAGTCCGCCGACGAGAAGAACGCGGCGCCGGGAATGACCGTGACGGTCTCCTTGCCGGCGTTGATGAGGTCCGGATCGATTTCGTTCTCCAGGGGGTAAGGCCCCATTCCGAGGATCCCGTTCTCGGACTGGAGAATGACTTCCATCCCCCTCGGGATGAAGTTCGAGACGAGCGTCGGCATGCCGATGCCGAGGTTCACGTACATCCCGTCGCTGAGCTCTTTGGCCGCGCGCCGGACGATGCCGTCCCGATCGAGCTTCGCCATCCTCAGCCCTTCCGCACGGTGCGCCGCTCGATCCGCTTGACGCGCGGCGCCACGACGATTCGCTTGACGAAGATCCCCGGCGTGTCGACCTCGTCGGGATCGAGCGCGCCCGGCTCGACGAGCACCTCGGCCTCGGCGATCGTGATCCGCCCCGCGGTCGCGGCCATCGGGTTGAAGTTGCGCGCGGTCTTCCGGTACACGAGGTTGCCGAGCCGGTCGGCCTTCCACGCGGCGACGAGAGCGAAGTCGCCCGTGATGCCGCGCTCGAGGACGTACTCGCGGCCGCCGAAGACCTTCGTCTCCTTGCCCTCGGCCACGATCGTGCCGGCGCCCGTCGGCGTGTAGAAGCCCGCGATGCCCGCGCCGCCCGCGCGCATCCGCTCGGCGAGCGTCCCCTGCGGGCAGAACTCCAGCTCGAGCTCGCCGGCGAGGTACTGCCTCTCGAACTCGGCGTTCTCGCCCACGTAGGACGAGACCATCTTCCGGATCTTCTTCTTTCCGAGGAGGATGCCGAGGCCCCAGTCGTCCACGCCGCAGTTGTTCGAGACGCACGTGAGCCCCGAGACGTCGCTCAGGGCGAGCGCCGCGATGAGATTCTCGGGAATTCCGCAGAGGCCGAACCCGCCCACGACGAGCGTCGCGCCGGACGGGACGTCCTGGACGGCGTTCGCCGCCGCGTCCCGGGGCGAGGCTCCGCGAACGACCTTGTCGATCATCGGCCCGATTCTAGAGCGCTTCGACGACGACGGCCGTGGCTTCGCCGCCGCCGATGCAGATCGCGGCGAGGCCGTACTTCTTCTTGCGGGCGCGGAGCGCGTGGATGAGCGTCGACAGGATGCGCGAGCCCGACGACCCGATCGGATGGCCGAGGGCCACGGCCCCGCCATTCACGTTCACCTTGTTCGGGTCGAGCCCGAGGTCCCCGATGAACGCCATCGCGACGACCGCGAACGCCTCGTTCACCTCGAAGAGGTCGATCTGGGAGAGCGGAATCCCGGCCTTTTCGGTTGCCTTTCGGGCTGCCGCGACGGGCGCCGTCGTGAACCACTCCGGCTCCTGGGCATGCGACGACTGCGCGACGATCCGGGCGATCGGTCTTCCGTTTCCGAGGCCGGCCTCGGAGACGAGGACGAGCGCCGAGGCACCGTCGTTGATCTTGGACGAGTTCGCGGCCGTCACGGTGCCGTCCTTCTGGAAGGCCGGCTTGAGGGCTCCCATCTTCTCGAGCTTCTCGAGCGGCGTCACGAACGGCTCCTCGTCGCGATCCACCGTGACGGGGCCTTTCTTGCCGTCGATCGTCACGGGCGCGAACTCGGCTTTGAAGTCGCCTGCCTCGTTCGCGCGGCGCGCGCGCTGGTAGCTCTCGAGCGCGTACGCGTCCTGCGCCTCGCGCGTGAACGCGTACTTCGCCGCGCACAGCTCCGCGCAGTTGCCCATGTGGATGTTCTTGTACGGGTCCCAGAGACCGTCCGAGATCATCGAGTCGACGACCTGGCCGTGGCCCATGCGCAGGCCCGAGCGGGCCTTGGGAAGGATGTAGGGCGCGTTCGACATGGACTCCATGCCGCCCGCCACCGCCACGTCGAACTCCCCCGAGCGCAGGGCGTTCGCGGCGTCCATCACCGCCCGCATCCCCGAGCCGCAGACCTTGTGGACCGTGATGCAGCCGGCGGAAGGGGGCACATCCGCCGCGAGCGCCGCCTGCCGGGCGGGCGCCTGGCCCTGGCCCGCCTGCAGGACGTTGCCCATCCACACCTGCTCGACCGAAGAGGCGGGAACCTCGGCGCGTTCGAGCGCGGCCTTGATGGCCACCGCGCCGAGGCGCGAGGCCGAAAGAGGCGCGAGCGACCCGAGAAACGTGCCGACCGGCGTCCGGGCGGCGGAGAGAATGAAGACGTCGTTCATGCGGCTGTGCTCCCGGGTGCCGGCTCGAGGAGGGCCGGCGAAAGGAAGGATTGTAGCCGGAGTGGACTTCGCCGAAGGGGCCTCCTACGATGAGGCGTTGTGCGCGTTCTTGCGGTCGACTTCGGCGAGAAGCGGATCGGCCTCGCCGTCTCGGACGAGAGCGGCCGGGTCGTCGTGCCGGTGGGCACCGTGCCGCGCAAGAGCGACGCTCAGGCCGCAGCGGTCGTGGCCGCCGCGGCGAAGGAGCGCGAGGCCGTCCGAATCGTCGTGGGCCACCCGGTGAACCTCGACGGCAGCGAGGGAGCGTGGGCGCGGCGCGTGCGGAATTTCGCGCGGCGCCTCCAGGAGTCGTCGGGACTGCCGGTGGATCTCCACGGAGAGGGCCTGACGACCGCCGCCGCGGAGCGGAATCTCATCGACGCCGGCCTCGGCGCGCGGCGCCGGGAGGCCGCCCGCGACGCGGAAGCGGCGGCCGTCCTCCTGCGCGACTACTTCTTCGAGCGCGACGAGGCGCGCGGCGCGGGCTGAGCTCGCCCGAGCCGTCCCGTGCAGCCCGGACCGTCGCATCACAAGCACCACGTCTACCCCCTCCTCGCGTGGGTGCTCGCGTTCGCCGCCCTCGCCTTCGTCGTGGCCTTCTCGATGTTGTTCCTCCTCGTGCGCATGCCGTATCAGGGATACGCCGGCGAGGAGATCGTCCTGTCGATCGCCCCGCGCACGCCTTCCGTGAGCATCTTCCAGGCGCTCGAGTCCAAGGGCGTCCTGCGCGACTGGCGGCTCGGCATGATCGCCCTCAGGGTTTTTCACTGGGGCAAGACGCTCAAGGCGGGCGAATACCGCTTCACGGGGCCCCGCACGCCCGAGCAGGTCGTCCTCTCGCTCGTCGCCGGCGACGTGGTGACGTACCGCATCACGGTCCCGGAGGGCTTCTCGGCCGACGAGGTCTTCACACTCTTCTCGTCGCAGGGTTTTTCCACGCTCCGCGACTATCAGGCCCTGTTCCTGAAACCGGGCGAGCTCGAGGGCCTCCCGAAGGACGCGCCCACGCTCGAAGGCTTCCTCTTTCCGGACACGTACGCGGTCACGCGCTCGATGGGCGCGAGAGAGATCCTCGGCGCGATGACGCGCCAGTTCGCCCGCCGGCAGCCCGACGGCTTCGAGCAGAAGGCGCGCGCACAGGGGCTGACGCTGCTGCAGGCCACGACGCTCGCCTCCCTCGTCGAAAAGGAGACCGCCGTGCCCGCGGAGCGGCCGGTCGTGGCCGGCGTCTACCGGAACCGCCTGCGCAAGGGGATGCTCCTGCAGTGCGACCCGACGACGATTTACGCCCTGAAGCGGCTTGGAGCCTGGCGCGGCTCCCTCGCGCGCTCCCAGCTCGCGGTGGACGAGCCCTACAACACGTACGTGAGGCCGGGCCTGCCGCCGGGCCCGATCTGCAACCCCGGGCTCGACTCGCTGCGCGCGGCGATCGCGCCGGCGGACGTCTCCTTCCTCTATTTCGTCGCGCAGGGCGACGGCTCGCACCTCTTCTCGGCGGACTACGAGGAGCAGCAGCGCAACGCGGTCCGGTACCACGAGGTGCGCCGGGCGGCGCGAGCGGCCGAGCGCTGAAGGTCGCACCTCACCTGCTACACTCGGGTGCCCGCTTCCGGAAAGCTCATGAGCGCCACCGCACCGAGCCCGCGGCCGTTCGGGCCCTACGTGTTGACCCGCGCCCTTGGCTCGGACGCCCTCGGAGAGAGCTGGCGGGCCGGCACGGCGGGCGCCCCGCGGTTGAAGCCGTTCCTCCTCGTGCGCACGTTCGCGGCGCCTGCGATCGACCGGGCCGCGCTCCTCCTCGCGATGGAAGCTGCGGTGAATCTGGTGGACGACCTCCAGGGCCCGTCCGTCGCGCGCGGGATCGTGATGGGCGCCATCGACGACACGCCGTTCCTGGGCACGGCATACGTCGAGGGGCGCACGCTCGACCACGTTCTCGCGGCACGCCTCCTCGGCTCACCGCTGCCGGTGGAGCACGGCCTGCTCATCGCGGAAAGGCTGCTCGCCGCCCTGGAGGCTGGAGCGCCCGTCGAGCGTTCCACCGGCGCGGCTCACGGTTTCCTCGTGCCGGCTTTCGTCTGCGTTTCGAACGAAGGAGAGACGCGCGTTTTCGGGCACGGCCTCGGCACGGGCCTCCTCCCGGCGCTGCGCCACGCGCACGCGCGGCAGACGTTCGCGCCCTACGTCGCTCCTGAGGTCCTCGCCGCGGAAAAACCGTCGACCGCCGGAGACCTCTATTCCGTGGGCGCGATCCTCTACGAGGCGCTCACGGGTCGGTCGCCGGCGCCGGGGCTCGCCCTCGAATCCGTCGAGAGCGCAACTCTCGCCGTGGACGGCGGGCCGGTGCCCGACGACGTCCGCCGCCTCCTCCGGCGCGTCCTGCACCCGGACCCCCGCCTTCGGGATCGGCAGGTGGCGCCGTTCCGGAAGGACCTCTCGGCGCTCCTGTACGGCGGTCCGTACGCGCCCTCCACGTTCAACCTCGCGTTCTTCCTGCAGAAGAACTTCGACAAGGCGATTCAGCGCGAGAGCCTCGAGCTGGCCGCGGAAGAGGAGATCGACCCGCATACGCTCGCGGCGCCCCTCGCAACCGGACCCGGCCCCGCTCCCGCCGCCGACCCTGTTCGCCCTCCCGCGCCCGAGGGAGGCGGCTCGCGCCGGCTCGACTCCTCCTCCGGCTCCCGGCGTCTCCCCGCGCCTCCCGAACGCACGCAACGCTCGTCCTCCCACCCGGTGCCGGTGCGAGCGGTCACGGGACCGACGCCGAAGAAACCGCTCGGCGGCGCGCCCCTCTGGGCCGTCGCCGGCGGAGCCGTCCTGCTCCTCGCGGGCGGAGCCTTCTTCGCGCTGCGTTCCTCCGCCCCGGCTCCCGCCCCGACGCCGACGCCCGCCCCCGCGCCCACGCCGGCGCCTCCCACACCCGTCCCGACACCGGCCCCCGTCGTCGTCGGCAAGGAAGACCCGCTGTTCCAGGCAGCGGTCGAAAAGAGGCTCCAGGAAGACCTCACGAAACGCGAGGCGAAGTCCGCGCACGATCAGGAGCTCGCCGCAAGGAAGCGCAAGGCCGAGATCGACAAGACGTCCGAGGAGGCCGGCAGGTCGAACGAAAGCGAGGACGCCGCGCGCGCCTCGCGCGAGAAAGCCGACCACGAGGAGGCGGCGCGCCTCGCGCGCGAGGCAGTGGCGCGGCGCAAGTCCGAGGCGCAGCAGGCGGCGGCTGCGGCGGTGCCGCCGACCGTGAAGGAAGGCGACCTCGTGGATCCCGAGGTGCTCGACACGCCGCCCGCGTCCGTGAAGAAGGTCAGCCCGCGGGCGACGCGCCTCGCCATGCAGCGTCACGTCTCGGGGACCGTGCTCCTGCGCGTTCTCGTGGACGAAAACGGGGCGCCCGCGAAGGTGGAAATCCTGCGCGACACGACGCCGCCGGCGGGCCTCGGCGAGGCGAGCAAGGCCGCGCTCGAGCAGTGGCGCTGGAAGCCCGCCACGAAGGACGGACACAAGGTCAAGACCTGGATCGCCGTTCAGGTGCCCTTCAAGAATTAGGGAGCCGGATTCCCCTCGACGTCCAAAACGACGATCTCTCCGAGCTTCAGCTGCTCGACGCCGGGGCGGATCTTCGCGAGGTCGCCGACGAGGAGAAGGCTCGCGCGCGACGGGTCGGCCCACTTCTTCGCGGTGGAGAGGGTCTCCTCGAGCGTCGTCTTCGCCGTGCCGTCGCTGATGCGCTGCAGCTCTTCCATCGGCAGGTCGGCGCCCCAGAGCTCGGCGACCTGGCCGGCGATGCGGCCGAGCGTCTCGAACTGCTGCGCGTAGCCTCGAAGCAGGTTCAGCTTCGCGTCGTCCAGCTCCTTCGCCGTGATCGGCCGCGCGCCGGCGAGGCCCTTCAGCTCCTTGTCGAACTCGACGACGGATTCCTTCGTCTTGTTCGTCTGGACGCCGCCGGCGGCGAACCACGCGCCAGACTCATGGTTGAGCTCGGGGAACGAGAAGGTGCCGTAGGAGTAACCCTTGTCCTCGCGCAGGTTCAGGTTGAGCCGCGTCCCGAAGCCGCCTCCCCAGACCGCGTCGGCGAGCCGCAGGGCGTCGTACTCGGCGCTCCTGCGCTTCGGCGCGGGGAGAATCTGAATGACGGCGGTCTGCGCGGCGTCCTGCCGGTCGACGAGGTAGATCTTTCCCGCGGCGGCGGGCGACGGCGCCGGGATCGCCGCGGCCGGCGCGGCGCTGCCGCTCCAGCCGCCGAGGACCTTCTTCGCGAGGGCCTCCGCCTCGGCGACCGTCACGTCGCCGACGAAGACGAGCGCGCTCGAGCCGGGCTTCCACCTCTCGTCATGGAAC
>JBGPDK010000144.1:0-8612 GCA_041482235.1 Thermoanaerobaculia bacterium
ACGGCGAGTTGAAGGAGAAGAGGCGCGGCGTGATCTCGGTGAGCGAGGTCCCGCAGTCGGGGCAGGCATAGCTCGTCGAAAGCGTCTCGTCGGAGGTCGGAGACTCCGGCTTCGCTCCGAGCGTGGCGATGGTCACGAGGCCCTTCCCGACGCGCGTCGCGGTCTCGAGCGAGTCCGCGAGGCGCCGGCGCGTGTCGTCGTCGCGGCGCACGACGAGCCGGTCCACGACGACCTCGATCGTGTGCTTCTTCTGCTTGTCGAGATCGGGCGGGTTCTCGAGGTCCACCATCTTCCCGTTCACCCGCGCGCGCAGGAAGCCCTGCTTCACCATCTCCTCCATCTGCTTCCGGTACTCGCCCTTCTTTCCGCGCACGAACGGCGCGAGGAGGAGGAAGCGCGTGTCCTCGGGCATCGCGAGGATGCGGTCCGTCATCTGCTGGACCGTCTGGGCGGCGATCTCCCTGCCGCAGCTCGCGCAGTGCGGCTTCCCGATCGACGCGTAAAGGAGGCGGAGATAGTCGTAGATCTCGGTGACCGTGCCGACCGTCGAGCGCGGGTTCTTCGACGTCGTCTTCTGCTCGATGGAGATCGCGGGCGACAGGCCCTCGATCGAGTCCACGTCCGGCTTCTCCATCTGCTCGAGGAACTGGCGGGCATAGGCCGACAGGGACTCCACGTACCGGCGCTGCCCTTCCGCGAACAGCGTGTCGAACGCGAGCGAGGACTTCCCCGACCCCGACACGCCCGTCAGCACGACGAGCGCGTTGCGCGGGATCGTCAGGGAGAGGTTCTTGAGGTTGTGCTCGCGGGCTCCGCGAATGACGATCGCGTCCATGGGGGGCGGGGATTATGGACCTGGCCTGTCGCGGGGAGAATCGCCACGCTCTCCCGGGCGAGGTTCCGGCGGAAGAACACGATATCGTATGGTCTCGGTGGAATTACAGAGGAGATTCGAGCGCTCGAACGGGAACCGTTCGCGCAGGCCGGCCGCGCTCGTCGTGGCTCACCCCGGGCACGAACTCGCCCTGCACGGCTGGCTCGAAGCCAATCACCCGCGCGTCTTCGTGCTGACGGACGGCTCGGGAAACAGCGGGCGGAGCCGCCTCGGCTCGACGAGGACGCTTCTGGAAAGAGCGGGCGCGTTTCCCGGAGAGATCTTCGGCGCGTACCCTGACCGTCGCTTCTACGAAGCGCTTGTCGCCGGCGAGACAGTGTTCTTTCTCGGCCTCGCCGAGAGACTCGCGGCCGCGATCGCCGGCGACGGTATCGGGATGGTCGTGGCCGACTCGGCGGAGGGCTACAACCCTGTCCACGACGTCTGCAGGCTCGTCGCGAATGCGGCCATCCGCGCCGCGATGGAGAGTGGACGCGCCGTGACCAATTGGGACTTTCCGCTCACGCGGCCCGCCGCCGAGAACCCGCCGGGAACCCTGCGCCTCATCCTCGACGACGCCGCCCTCGCGCGCAAACGCGCCGCCGCCGCCGCCTATTCCGAGATGCATTCCGAGGTCGAGGCGGCACTCGCCCGCAGCGGCCTCGGGGAATTCCGGGTCGAGACGCTCCGGCCAGTCGATCCCGAAGCGCAGCCCTTCCCTCTCGGCGGCGCAGCCCCGGAGTACGAGGCGTTCGGTGAGCGCCGCGTCACGGCCGGGCACTACGAGCGCGTGATTCGATTCCGCGAGCACGTCCTCCCCGTGGCCGAGGCGCTCGGCGCCCTGTTCCCCACCGCCGGCTGACTGCTTTTGCCATGCGAGTCCTCCTCACGAATGCGTCACTCGCAGGGCGCTCCGGTACCGAGACCTGGGTCCGGGACTTCGCTCTCGCCCTCGCGGCGAGGGGGCATGAACCCACCGTGTACACGATGCGCGTTGGCGCGCTCGCGGACGAGCTTCGGGAGGCCGGCCTCCGCGTCGTCACGCACCTCCGGGATGCCGGGCAGGCCCCCGACATCGTCCACGGCCATCACCCGCAGGCCGTGGCCGCTCTGATTCACCACGGAAGGTCTCCGGGTATTTTCGTCGCGCACGACTTCAAGAACTGGATGGACGCGCCGCCTCTCCTTCCCCGCTTCTATCAGTACGCGGCAGTCGACGAGCCAAATCGGGAGCGGCTGCTCGCCTGTGGAATTCCGCCCGAGCGCACGCGCGTGATCCTGAACGCGGTCGATCTCGCGCGTTTTACGCCGCGCGGCCCCCTGCCCAGGATCCCCCGGCACGCCTTGCTCTTCAGCAACTACGCGGCGGAGGAAAACTATCTGCCCGCGGTACGGGAAGCCTGCGCCCTGGCAGGACTCTCGCTCGACGTCGCCGGTCTCGGGAGCGGCCGACCCGTGGCCCGCCCCGAGGCCATCCTTGGCGGATACGACATCGTCTTCGGGAAGGCGCGCTGCGCTCTCGAAGCCCTCGCGACCGGCTGCGCCGTGATTCTCTGCGACGCGTGGGGTGCCGGAGCGCTCGTGACCGAGGCCGACGTGGATCGGATGAGACCTCTGAATTTCGGCCGAAGGCTCCTGACGCGGCCCGTGACGGCCGAAAATCTGCTCGCCGAGATCGGCCGCTTCGACGCCGCAAACGCAGCGGAGGTCTCGCGGCGCGTGCGCGCCACGGCAGGCCTCGACGCGATGGTGGACGC
Organism: Thermoanaerobaculia bacterium; assembly: GCA_041482235.1. Classification (GTDB taxonomy): domain Bacteria; phylum Acidobacteriota; class Thermoanaerobaculia; order UBA5066; family UBA5066; genus Fen-183. Next base: position 2,632 of record JBGPDK010000144.1, read on the forward strand.
CTTCCTCGGCCTCTATGCCGAAGTCATCGCGGAGCACGGCCGAACCGCGCCGCGCCGCTGGGCGGAGCGCCGTGCACTCGCGGCTTACGTTCTCGCGCTCCCGTTTCCAAGTGCGCTCCTCATGGGTTCGTCTCCCGTCCGGCTCCTGCGCTGGATTCGCCGAACTCAGCCCTTCGCGACTCTCCTCTCCCTTCGCCGGAGAATCCTCGTCCGGCTCCGCCGTCCCGGATATGGCGGCAGGTCTCGGGGTGTCGCGTGACGGGACGCGACGGCCGGCGGCCTCAGGCGTCCCCGCGCAAGTCGAGGTCGGCCAGCTCGGCGTTCACCATGATCCTGACGAGCTCCTCGAACCCTGTCTTCGGCTCCCAGCCCAGCTCGCGCCGCGCCTTCGACGCGTCGCCTCGCGTCTCGGTGATGTCGACGGGACGTGCGTATTCGGAATCGAGAACGACGTACTCACGATAATCGAGATCCACGAGTCGGAACGCGGCCTCGCAAAAGTCGCCCACCGAGTGCGAAACCCCGGAGGCGAGAACGTAGTCGCCGGGCTTCGGAGCGGAGGCGATCCTGCGCATGCCATCCACGATGTCGGGGGAAAAGCTCCAATCGCGTCTCGGCTTGAGCGTGCCGAGGTGAAGGTCCTTCTGGAGACCGCGTGCGATGCGCGCCGCGCCGCGCGCGATCTTCCGCGTGACGTAGTTCTCGCCGCGGCGCGGGCTCTCGTGGTTGAACAAAATGCCCGCGCAAGCGAAAAGTCCGTACGCGCTCCGGTAGATCCGGACGAGGTTCAGGGCGTAGACCTTCGCCGCCGCGTACGGGTTGATGGGATTCATCGGCGTCTGTTCGCTCTGCGGCGACTCTTTCGCCTCGCCGAAGATTTCGCTCGTGGCCGCGAGGAAGAGGCGGGCGTCGGGCGCGACGCTGCGGAGGGCCTCGAGGAGGCGCAGCGTGCCGAGGCCCGTGGAGTCCGCCGTGTACTCGGGCAGGTCGAAGGAGATCTTGACGTGGCTCTGCCCCGCGAGGTGGTAGATCACGTCCGGCTTCACTCCGCGCAGCACCGACACCAGGCTGCTCGTGTCCGACAGGTCGGCGTAATGCAGCTTCAGCCGGCTCGCCGTCCGCGCCTCCACGAGAGCCGGCACGGAGTCGAGGCGCGTGCGCTGAAGGAGGCTCGACTGCCGGACCAGCCCGTGCACCTCGTCGCCGGTCGCGAGATGCGATTCCGTGAGGTACGACCCGTCCTGGCCCGTGATGCCCGTGATGAGGATGCGCGCCATGCGCCCCAGTTTGTGGGAAAGTGGAAGGATGTCAAAGGAGCGAAGGCTGCGGGTCTTCGTCGACCTCGCTCCCCTGTCGCCGGACGGCGCCAGGGGCGGAGCGCGCGTCTTCGTCCTGCGCCTTCTGGAGGCGCTTCTCGAAAGGCCCGGCGCGCACGAGATCCACGTTCTCGTCAAGCCGGAAGCCGAGGCCGCCGTCGCCCCGCTCCTGGCTCGCGGCGCCATTCTCAGGCTTCTCGGCAAGGGCCTCGACGTGGAAGAGCCCCGGCGCCTCCTGCGCACGCGGCGCCGCCTGCACGGCTTCTTCCAGCCTCTTCTCGAGCTGGCGGCGCCCGACCGCACGTCGCTCAAACGGCTCGGCGCAGACGTGCTTCTGAGCCCGCTCGGCACCGCGGTGTTTCACGAGCCCGAGCTTCAGCACGTCGTCGTCGCGTATGACTTCCAGGATCTCGTCTACCCGGAATTCTTCGACGCCGACGAGCGCCGCCGCCGCATCGGCTTCCGGGCCGACCTCAGGCGCGCGGACCGCGTCGTGTGCATCTCCGAGGCCACGAAAGGGATGGCCGTCGAGCGCGTGCACGTGAAATCGGAGCGGATCACGGTGCTGCCGCCGATCGCCGGCGAGCTTCGCGCCCGTCTCGACCCGCGCGAGGTCCTGAACCGCCTCGACGACCTCGACCTGTTCCGCGCGGACTACGCCGTGTACCCCGCCAGTTTCCGGCCGCACAAGAACCACGAGCGCCTCCTCGCGGCGACGGCGCGCCTCGTGCGCGAGGTGCCCGAGTTCCTCCTCGTCCTCTGCGGCGCGCTGGACGAGCGCCGCGAGAGGCTGCGCGACCGGATCGAGGCGCTCGACCTCGGAGAGAACGTGCGCCTCCTCCCCACCCTCGACGACGCCGACACGACGGCCCTTCTCGAGGGCGCCGAGTTCCTCGTCTTCCCGTCCCTCTTCGAGGGGTTCGGCCTTCCGGTCCTCGAGGCCATGGCGCTGGAGACGCCGGTCGCCTGCTCCGACCTCCCCGCCCTGCTCGAGGTCGCGCGCGAGGCGGCGCTCTTTTTCGATCCCGAGGACGAGGCCGGCATGGCGGCGACGATGCTGCGGCTGTGGACGGAAGACGAGACCCGCGAGGCGCTCGTGCAAAGGGGTCGGGCCCGCGCGGACGCGTACGCGGCGATCGACGTGGCGGAGGCCTACCACGAGCTGCTCGGCGCGGCGCGGGAGTGAATCCGCTCAGGCTGAGGAGGGATCGACGAGAACGAGTTCCGGAAAATATGACCGGAAAAACCCGCGATCGCGCGACAGCAGCGCGTCTGCCGAATCGACGGCATGCGCCCCGATGAGAAAGTCGGCGATCATGCGCTCCTTTCGCGAGCCCTTGCGCGCGCGATAGGCGCGCCAGGAGCGTCCGGCGCGCTCCGCCGCGGCCGTCGAAACCGCGCCGTACTGCAGGCCCAGGCGGGCCAGGATGGGACCGCAGGGCTGGTCATCCGCGAAAGTCGCGCTCACCTCCGCCCACACGATGTCGCAGGCGAGAAGCGGCCCCTGGGCATAGGCACTTTTGAGAGCGAGTCGCGAGGCTTCACCGAATTTCTCGTCTCCGGAAAGCACGTCCAAAAGGACGGACGAGTCGACTGCGGTTCTCACCGACGCCTGGGCCGCGGCCCCCTCATTTCGTCGAGAAGCGCGTCGACGCTCTTCGGCAGTCGAAGAACGCCGTAGACCTCGTCCACGGGATGCCGGCCTCTGGTCCCCTTGCGCAGCAGCACACCTTCCCGCCGAAGCTCGAACGTCACGGGGGTGCCCGCGAAAAGACCGAGCCGCTGGCGTACCGCCGCGGGCACGGTGATCTGGCCTTTCGCAGAGATGGTGCTCTTCACGGAGTAAAGCATTATTCTCTTTACTCAAAAAGTCAAGCACCTGAGCCGTCGACCGGGACTCCCCCCGCAGCGCGACCCCCGTCGATCCCGCGTCCCCCGCGTAGCCGCCACACTCCGCCGGCGTCGCGAGGACGTAGCGGTCGGACCCCACGACGTCCCCGAAGACGCCGATGCCCCGCTCCCCTGCCGCGCCCACCGCCAGCCGGTTCGCCACGTACTCGTCGTCGCCCGCGAGGTCGAGGCACATCCCGAGCCCGGCGTCCCAGCCGAAGCCGAGGCCGGCGCCGCCCGTTCCCGACAGGACGTGGCGGTCGTTTCCTTCCGCGTCCAGGAGAACGCCGAGCGCGAAATGCGCGGCCGAGCCCTGCGCGTACCACACGCCGTCGTACGTGTCGTCCCCCGCGGCGTCCACGAGAATCCCCGTCCCGTGCCAGAAGCCCGCGCCCTGGCAAAACGTCCCGCCCGCGTAGGAGTCGTTTCCGGCGAGGTCCACGAGCGCGCCGATCCCGCCCGCCCACGACCGGCCGTCGGAAAGATCCGCGCGGCGGCCGACGCCGGCGCCCTGCGCGTTGGAAGTCGTGGCGCGGCCTTCGGTGCGGAGGTCCGCCTCCCTCCCCGGGCCGGGCTCGCGCGCGGCCAGGTACACGTCATCCCCGGACACGTCCACGAGCGAACCGCATCCTCCCGGCCCGCCATAGCCCTGCCCGGAGTCGAGGATCCCGTAGCGGTCGTCGCCCGCGCGGTCGAGCAGCAGGCCCGCGCCGAAGATCGCGGCGCCCTGGCCCGCGCTTCCCAGCCGGTAGTCGTCCCGTCCGCTCTCGTCCACGAGCACGCCCACGCCGAGCTGACCCCACCCCTGCGCGCGGGACTCCGCGACGTAGAGGTCGTCGCCGACGCCGTCCCAGAGGATGCCGACGCCGCCGCTGCCGCTTCCCTGCGCGGACGCCCGGCCGGCGCGGTAGACGTCGTTCCCGGAGAGATCGATCACGACGGACACGGGGCGCTCGGGCCACGAAGCTGCTGCAAACCCACCTTCGTAGGCGTCGTCGCCGCCGAGGTCGACGACGAGGAGGAACGGCACCTCGCTCGTTTCGAGCACGTGCCGGTCGTTGCGCGTGCCGGCGACCCGCACCCGGCCGTGTTTCGTCTTCACCTCCCAGCGGAGCTTCGCGAGGTCGACCCGCCGCGCGCGCGGGAGAGCGGCACGCAGCTCGCGGACGGCGCTCTCCACGGCGTCGAGCGCGGTGAGCGCGGCGTCCGCCATCGCTCCACCGTCGAGGCCGCGGGCGGCCTCTTCCACCTCGGGCAGCTTCTCGCCTCCGTCGGGCACGACGTCCACGAGATTCGCGCGCCGGCACGCGCTCGCCGCGACCGGAAGAGGCACGGCGCGCCAGGCGCGGGCCACATCTCCTTCCGCCGCCGCGAGCGCGGAAAGGAGCCGTGCGACCGGAGCGCGGAGCACGCGAGGCAACCGGTTCAGCTTCGGGGCGCGGCAGCCGAGGCGGACGAGGGCGCGCGCGAGGTCCGCGTCGCGGGCCGCGGCCGGCGTCCGCCGGAAATCCGCCATGCGCGGCCTCACGCCCAGCTCGTAAAGCAGCGCGGCGGCGTCGCTGGCCGAGCCCTCCGCGACATCGCGGTACCGGCCCGCGAACGCCCCGAGCGCCAGCGGGTGCGCCCGCACCGCCGCAAGGTGCGGGAGAGCGAAGTCCATCGCGGGCGCCCCGAGCGGGCGATCCGCGGGCGCGAATTCCCGCCGGGCCAGAAGCTGGCCGAGCGGCAGGGGGATTGGGGCCGGCTCGGCTCGCTGCGCGCCTGCCCCGCGCCCGAGAAGGATGAGAGCGAGCGGCAGGCTCAGAGCCGCGCGCCGGATCACGGTGTCGCTGCCACGGTGCGCTCCAGCCGGAAGGCTCGCCACGCCGAGCGCGTTTTCGCGGCGGGATCCAGGATGCGGAAGCGGAAGGGACTGTATTGGGCGAGATCGTTCCAGAACGCCACGGGAAACGGACCGAACCCGATCGACGTCTCCTCGATCGGGAAGGCGCCTTTCGCCGACAGCAGACCCGAGCCCACCTCGTACTCCACCCAGAAGGGCGTGTCGGCGTGCAGCGCCCCGCTCCACGCGAGACGAATCGTTCCCTCCGCCTCCTTCCACACAAGCCGCGCTCCATCGGCCGGTGCCGCCACGGCGAGCGACTCGGCGTAGCGGGAGACCACTTCCGCCGAAGGCCGCACGGCCCCGCCGTACGCCTCGAGGAAGCGCAGCCGCGCGCGGGCCTGATCGCGCGACCACCGCGCGAGCGCGCCGGCGAGGGAGGGCGCGAACGGGTCCGATTCCCTTCGCGGCCCGCCCGGACGCTCGGCGTGAAGGAGCGCCCCGTCGCCTGCGCCCACGAGCCTTTCGGCGCGCCGGGTTTCGGGTGTCTGGTGCCCGCCCACCGACGTCGAGAAGAAGAGCTGCTTGCGCGGCGTGCCTCCGGCGAGCGCCTTTACCAGCGAGACGCCCTGCATCGACTTCGGGCGCGGGAGGCCCGCCAGCTCGAGAAGCGTCGGCGTCACGTCCACGCTCTGGGCGAGAGACGCCACCATTCCGCCGGCCGGCACGCCCGGGCCCGCCAGGACGAGCGGAATGTGCAGCACCTCTTCCACGAGCTTCGCCTCGCCGCTCGTCGAGGCGTGCCCCACCCACCCGTGGTCGAGAAGCTCTTCGCCGTGATCCGCCGTGAAGCACACGAGCGTGCGAGAGCCGAGCGCCTTCTTCTCCAGCGCCGCGAGCACGCGCCCGATCTCCGCGTCCATCCGCTCGACGTCCGCGTCGTAAAGGGCGAC
>JBGPDK010000145.1:0-8570 GCA_041482235.1 Thermoanaerobaculia bacterium
CTGCCGTACGTCGACTTCGTGCTCGGGACGGGGCGCATCGAGGCCCTGCCTTCGATTCTCCGCCGCATCGAGGAAGAGGACGACCGCCCCTGCGAGATCGGCTTCGACCCGGATGAGGTGGTCTACACGCCGGGCGCGATCGCACATCCCGTGAAGCACCGCGCCGCGATCACGGTGATCGAAGGCTGCAACAAGAACTGCACGTTTTGCGTCGTCCCCCGCACCCGGGGGCGCGAGCGCAATCGCCGCCTGCGAGACGTCGTGGACGAAGCCCGCCGCCTGCTTCTGGAGGGCGCCCTGGAGATCGAGCTCCTTGGACAGACGGTGAACGCGTTCCGGGATCCCGGGACGGGCGAGGATCTCGGCGACCTCCTGCGCGCCGTCGGCGCTCTGCCGGGCCTCCGGCGCCTGCGCTTCGTGACGTCCCACCCGCGCAACTTCTCGCGCCGCCTCGTCGCCGCGATGGCGGAAACCCCCGCTGTGGTCCCGGCCCTTCATCTGCCGGTCCAATCCGGCTCCGACTCCGTCCTCTCCCGCATGAAACGCCGGTACACGCGCGCGGAGTATCTCGACCTCGTGGCTCAGCTCCGCGACGCCATACCCGACCTCGCGCTCTCGACGGACATCATCGTGGGCTTTCCCGGCGAGACGGAACAGGACTTCGCCTCCACGCTCTCCCTGCTCGAAGAGGTCCGGTTCGCCGGAGTCTTCTCGTTCACGTACTCGCCCCGCCCGAGGACGGCCGCGCTGCGCTGGGAGCACGACGTCACGCCGCGGGAGGCTTCCGGTCGCCTCGCGCGCCTCATGGCGCTGCAGCAGGATGTCCAGCGGGATCTGAACCGCGCGCTGGAGGGGCGCACGCTCGAGGTACTCGTCGAGGGACTCGACCGCAGGCGTCGTATCAGCTCGGGCCGGACGCGCTGCAACCGCGTCGTGAACATCGCGGGGGAGTCCGCCCTGCCCCCGGGTACGCTCGTGGACGTTCGGATCGAGCGAGGTCTTCCGAATTCGCTGCTCGGAAGGACACAGGAAAACGAGCGCGAACAAGAACGAGACCAAGAAAAAGAAAGAGATTCTGCGAGTGGGTGCCCGAGCGACCGGCAAACACTGCCCATCCCGGATGCAGGCCACTCTTCAGCACAATCTTCTAAGTCATTCTAAGAAAAGTAGTTAACGGCATACGAGGCACATCATTCTGGGGAACGCTCCTTGCTTTCTTGCCCCTGCGTCCCTAGATTGTGTCTCAGGGAATTGTCTTGAGCGTCAAGATGGAGGTCAAAGCGCTGATCGTGGATCCGATCGCGAACATGCCGGTCGTGATTCTGCACGACGCCGAGGAGAAGAACTTCCTGCCCATCTGGGTGGGGGTGTTCGAGGCAAACGCGATTGCGCTCCAAATGGAAGGTGTCACGACGCCGAGGCCGATGACTCACGATCTCCTGAAGAACCTCATCACGCAGATCGAGGGGGACGTGCTCAGGGTCGTCATCAACAACTTCAAGGAAAACACCTTTTACGCCGAGATCCACCTGCGCGTGGCGAACCGCGAGCTGGTCGTGGACAGCCGGCCGTCGGATGCGATCGCGCTCGCGCTTCGCCTTCACGCGCCCCTCTTCGTGGAGGAGTCGGTGCTCGACAGGAGCCGCAGCGGCGAAGACGCCTCCGAGACGCAGAACGCCGAGCGCCTGAAGAAGTGGCTCGAGGAAGCCGACCCGGATACCCTCGGCAAGTACCGAATGTGATTCTTCCCGAGGGGCCGAGCGATTCGTCCTTGATGCCTTCCCGCACCCTTCGTATCATCCGCGCGTCCGGCGCATGATCATCACCGTGGCAAACCAGAAGGGCGGCGTGGGAAAGACCACGACGGCTATCAACCTCGCCGCTGCTCTGGCGCAGAAGGGCCTTCGCACGCTCCTCATCGACCTCGATCCACAAGGGAATTCCACGATGTCGTTCGTGGACCGCAAGGATGTGGAAAAGTCGATGTACGAGGTCCTGACCGACTCGAGCGTTTCTTTCTTCGACATCGTCAAACAGACCAAGCTCCCGAAACTCACCGTCGCCCCGGCGCGGATCTCGCTGGCGAAAGTCGAGTCGAAGCTCCTCGGTGAGATCGACGGGCACTTCCGCCTGAAGGACAGGCTTCAGGTCGTGAGAGAGTCGGGGGAGTATGACGCGATCCTCATCGACACGCCCCCCACGCTCGGCATGATCACCGTGAACGCGCTCGTGGCCTCGACGCACATCCTGATCCCCATTCAATCCTCGTACTTCGCGCTCGAGGGCACGGACGACCTCCTCGAGACAGTCGAGAAGATCAAGAGCCGGCCGAATCCGAACCTCCAGCTCCTGGGGGTGGTGATCACGCTTCACGACAAGCGCACGACCCTCGGGAAGGATATCCAGAACCAGATCGATCAGGTCTTCAAGGGGAAGCTCTTCAAGACGACCATCTCCAAGTCCATTCGCCTCGAGGAATCGCCGGCTTATCGAGAGTCCATTTTCACGTTCGCCCCGCGCTCGTCAGGCGCGCTCGAGTACTACAGCCTGACCGAGGAGATTCTGTCCCGTGTCTAAGCGCCGCGGCCTGCCCGAGACCTCGCGTATGCGCCACGACTCGCACTTCGTCGAGCAGCTCGTCCGTGCGGACGAGCTGCCGGTCGGGCGCCGCATCCCCATTCATCTCATCGAGGCGAATCCCGATCAACCGCGCAGCGCGATGGGAGACCTCGCGGAGCTCACGAGATCGATCGTTGAAAAGGGAGTCCTCGAGCCCATTCTCGTGCGACCTCGCGGCGACGGGCGCTTCACGATCATCTCGGGCGAACGGCGCTTCCGTGCGTGCCTCGATGCGGGTCTTGCCGAGATCCCGTGCATCGAGATGGACGTCCCCGACAACGAGCTGCTCGAGATCTCTCTCGTCGAGAATCTGCAGCGCAAGGACCTGAGCCCCTTTGAAGAGGCCGAAGGATACAAGGCGCTTCAGGAGCGCCACGGATACACGCACGAACAGATCGCCGATGCCGTGGGGAAGTCGCGCGTCACGATCACGGAGGCGCTGTCGATCTCACGGCTTCCCGACAGAGTCCAGGCGGAATGTCGGCGCGCCGACATCGGATCGCGTTCGTTCCTCCTCGAGCTGGGAAGACTGAAGGACGAAGACCTCATGCTCGCCGCGGTCGCCGCGATGGCGAGCGGCGAGACATTGAGCCGCGACGTTCTGCGAGAAGTGAAGAAGGACCCGCGGCGGGGTACGGCCGGAAAGCTCGGTGGAATGAAGAGAGCCTATACGCTCGACTTCGCTTCCGAGGACAAGCGCTACAAGGTGAGCCTCGTGCTCAAGGGACGCATTCACAAGAAGGACGAGATCCTCGAAGCGATCCGCGATCTCGCGCGGCGCATCGAAGCAGGGGACATCGACCTCGAGAAGCAAGGCCGTTTCGTGAGGGCGAAACCGAAGAAGTAGATAGCCGCGCTGCGCCGCTCGGAGCGCCCGGTGCCCCCTCTGCGCCAAAGGCTTTCAGCCAGCCTTACTATTTATGGCAGGGTGTCACGGTAATTTAACATAATAAATATTATCGGACGTTGGGTATTGGCGTCGGAATCCAGTCCAAAGTCGTTCTGAGAAAGTGCCCGAGCGGCCCTCCGGGGTCCCGCCTACTCACGGGAGTTCAGCCCCAGCCCTCTCACTTTCTTAGAAAATCTTTTCTCCTCTTCCGGCTTACCATCGAGCAGTGTTTTCACGGTTGAGCCGGTACCTACTCGCGGAAGTTTCCGGGCCAACGCTCGTCGGCTTCCTCGCCTACACCGGATTCATGGCCGTGCGCGGGCTCGTCCAGTTCTCCGAGCTTCTCGTGCAAAGCGAGCAGCCATTTGTCGAGGCCGGCCTCGTGGTCGCCCTCTCGCTCCCCCACATCATCGTCCTGACGCTGCCCATCGCCTTCCTGCTGGGTCTCCTCATCGGGATCGGCCGACTCTCGGCCGACTCCGAGCTGACCGCTCTGCGCGCTTCGGGCGTGGACCTGCTCGTCCTCTACCGCCCGATCGGCCTCCTCGCCGTCGTGACCGGAACCGTGACGCTCGCGCTGATGCTCGCGGTCGTCCCCCGTACGAATCACCTCCTGTACGCGATGAAGCTCCGCCTCTCGAGCTTTGCCTTCGCCCAGCGCATCCAGCCCGGGGTCTTCAGCCCGGAGATCGCGGGCCTCCGCGTCTACACGGAGGGGGCGTCGTCCGACCGGCGCGAGCTCACCGGTCTCATCATCTCTGATCGCTCCGGCGCCGAAGGACAGCGCCTCACGTTCGCGCGGCGCGGCTGGCTCGAGCTCGAGGAAAGCGTGGGCCGGCTCTGGCTGCGCGTGGAGGACGCCGAGAGGCATCACGTCGACGACGACGGGCGGCGGTATGACGTCACGTCCTTTTCCGGTCGCATGGTTCTCCAGGACAACGGCCCGACCCTCGGCGTCACGGAGAAGCAGATCCGCGAGCAGACCCTGAGGGAGCTGCTGGAACGCGCGACGGCGCAGACGCGGCGCCCCGAAGACCGCAGACTTGCCCTGACCGAGGTCCACAAGAAATTCGCGCTCCCGGCGGCTTGTCTCGTCTTCGGCCTCATCGGCCTTCCCCTCGGCATGGTCAACCGGCGCGGGGGCCGCGCGGCCGGGTTCGCGGTGTCCGTCGCGATCGTCCTCCTCTACTACGCCCTCCTCGCCACGGGCGAGGCTCGCGCGATCGAGGGGCGGATGTCGCCCGCGCTCGCCATGTGGCTTCCGAACATCCTCCTTCTCGCGTTCGGCGTGTTCGCTCTCGTCCGCGTGCGGCGCGACAAGGCCGTCTTCGCACTGCCTCCCAAAGCCATGCCTCCCGCGGTATCGCCGGAAGCGCCGACCGTCGGCGGTCGCTTCCCCGAGGCAGCCGAAGGCCGGAGGTTCACGGCCCGGCGGACTCCCCTTCCCGGTCTCCTCCTGATCGACCGGTACATCGCCCGGCGCTTCCTCGGGGTCTTCGCCCTCGTCTTCGTCTCGATCGCCACGCTCTACGTTCTGATCGACTACCTCGAGATCTCGGACGACATCGCGCGTCACCGGCCGCCCATGGCCCTGATCCTGCGCTATTACCAGGCCTTCCTCTCTCCCATCGTTCTCGACATCGTGCCGTTTGCCTTCCTGGTGGCGGCGCTCGTGACCGTCGCGAGCCTCGTGCGCTCAGCCGAAACGACTGCTCTTCTCGCGCACGGCGTCTCCCTCTACCGGGCGACAGCGCCAATCCTCGCTCTCGCCGTCGCCGCCGGAGCGGCCCTTTTCGTGTTTGCCGAGCGCGTGGTTCCGACGGCGGCTTCCGAGTCCGACCGCATTCGCTTCCTGCTCAAGGGCCAGAAGCCGCCCCAGAGCGGCGCCGGAGGTGTTTGGTTCCGGGGCGAGGGAGGACGCTTCTTCGCGGCGGATGCATACGATCCCTCGTCCCGCATCGCGGCCGGCGTCACGGTCTTTCAGGTCGACCCCGCGAGCTGGCGGCTCGTCTCGCGCCAGGAGGCGGCTCGAGCGCGCCTCGCGCCGGGTAAGGGTCTGCTCGCGGAGAACGGCTGGATTCGTTCCTTCTCGTCGGGCAACCCGCTCTCCATCCGGCGCGACGGCGCGTTCTTCATCGAGGCCCCCGAGGCCGCAGCCGGCTTCGTCGCCGGCCGGGCGGACCCGCGTCAGATGACGTTTCGCGAGCTCGCGCGCTTCATCGACGTGCGCCGCAGGGCCGGCGCCGACACCGCGGCGCTCGCAACCGGGCTCCACCAGAAAACGGCTGCGGCCGCGTCCGCTCTCCTCCTGACGCTCGTCGGGCTTCCGTTTGCGTTCGCGTACGGAAAGCGCGGCGCCGTGGCGGGCGTCGGCGTCGCGCTTTTCCTCGGCCTGACCTACCTGTTCCTGTCCGCGCTCCTTCTCTCGTTCGGGTCGTCCGGAGCGATCCCTCCCCTCATCGCCGCCTGGGCGCCGAATGTGTTCTTCGGCCTCGGCGCGGCATGGGGGCTTCTGGGCGTGAGGACGTAGGGGCTACGTCCCCTCTTCCCAGCCAGAAAGGTATTTCTCCTGCTCCGGCGTGAGGCGGTCGATCGCGATGCCCATGGACGCGAGCTTGAGGCGCGCGATCTCGGCGTCGATCGCCTCCGGGATCTGGTGGACCTTGTTTCCAAGCGTCGCGTGGTTCCTGATCATGTACTCGGCGCCGAGAGCCTGGTTCGCGAAGGACATGTCCATCACCGAGGCCGGGTGGCCCTCGGCCGCGGCGAGGTTGATGAGCCGCCCGTCTCCGAGGAGGAAGATCGTGCGACCGTCCTTCAGGCGGAACTCTTCCACGAATTCGCGGATCATCCGCCGCGAGGTCGCCCGCCTCTCGAGCGACGGGATGTCGATCTCGACGTTGAAGTGTCCTGAATTCGAGATCACCGCGCCGGACTTCATCGCGGCGAAGTGCTCGTCGGCGAGGACGCTCCGGTTGCCCGTCACCGTGACGAAGACGTCCCCGATCTTCGCGGCCTCGGACATCGGCATCACGCGGAAGCCGTCCATCGCGGCTTCGATCGCGCGGACCGGGTTGATCTCGGTGACGATCACGTTCGCACCGAGCCCCTTCGCCCGCATCGCGACGCCCTTTCCGCACCAGCCGTAGCCCGCGACGACGAGGTTCAGGCCGGCGAGGAGGAGGTTCGTCGCCCGGATGATGCCGTCGATCGTGGACTGGCCCGTTCCGTAGCGATTGTCGAAGAAGTGCTTCGTCTCGGCGTCGTTCACGGCGACGACCGGGAACTTCAGAACGCCCTCCTTCTCCATGGCCTTGAGACGGTTCACGCCCGTCGTCGTCTCCTCCGTGCCTCCGATGATCCCGTCGAGGAGCGACTTCCTTTCGGCGGCCGAAAGGCCTTTCGCCCACGTGGCAAGCGAAGGCTCGAGTTGGCCCTCCTTCCCAAGAGCGATGAAGAGCAGGGACGACACGAGGTCGGCGCCGTCGTCCATCGTCATGTTCGGCTTGTGCTGGAGCGCCGCCTGGATGTGCGCGTAGTAGGTCTTGTGGTCCTCGCCCTTGATCGCGTACGTCGAGATGCCGAACTCGGCGACGAGCGCGGCGGCCACGTCGTCCTGGGTGGAAAGGGGGTTCGAGGCGCAGAGCACCACATCGGCACCGCCGGCCTTCAGCGCGCGCGCGAGATTGCCCGTCTCGGTCGTTACGTGAAGGCACGCCGACAGACGCACGCCTTTCAGAGGCTTTTCCTTCTGGAATCGCTCGCGGATCTGGGCGAGAACGGGCATCGAGCGGTCGGCCCACTCCATGCGGAGGCGCCCCCGGGCGGCGAGCGCCAGGTCTCTTACGTCGTGGGCTGGCAGGGTGGCAGTCGTCATGCGATCTCCTTCTGGCCGTGCGCGGACCCGCGGACGGCATCGACGATATACGTGGCGAGAGCGACTCCCCCGGAATCCGAGGGAACGCGGTAGGGAGAGAGAGCCGAGAAGCGCGCGTCGCCGAAGCCCGCGCGCCTGAGGCCGGAGCGGACAGTCTCGCGCGGCAGGCCGAGGTGATGCGAGCCCGTCGCGGCCCTGAGCGCACGGAAGCCGTGGGGCTCGAGCTCGACGAGGACGACGCGGCCGCCCGGTTTCACCACGCGCCCGAACTCCGCGAGCGCGTCCGCCGGGCGGACGAGATGCCGGAGGAGGTGGAACGCGAAAACGGCATCGAGGGCGTCGCCGGCGAACGGCAGCTTCTCGGCGCTCGCGCGCCGCACCGTCACGTTCGCCGCGCCCGCGCGCCGGAGCTTCTCCCGCGCGAGACGCACCATGCGGTCGCTCGCGTCCACGGCCTCGACCCTCTCCGCCACGCCGGCCAGCGCGAGCGTCAGGAGCCCGGTGCCGCACCCGATGTCGGCGACCTTCAGCCCGCGCGGCAGGAGGCGGAGGAGCGCGGCTTCACGGACGCCGGACGAGTAGAACGGGCTCTGAAAACGGTCCCACTCCCCCGCCACCGCGTCGAAACTCCCTTCGGGCAGAGCCGCGACGCGCTCCTCGAGCACGTCCTTCAATCGCTCGTCGTCCGACGAGAACGCGGCGTCCGTGACGGCAGGAGCCACCGAGGACCAGAGCTTTCGTCCCTCGCCCGTCGCCGCATAGCGTTCAGCCCCGTTCGTCCGCCGCGTCTCGACGAGACCGGCGCGCCGCAGGACGGCGAGGTGATTCGACACGCGCGATTGCGCGGCCCCTAGGATCCGCTGGATCTCCCGCACCTGCAGTTCCTCATGGGAGAGAAGCCGGACCGCGCGCAGGCGCAACGGGTCGGCGAGGGCGGACAGGGCGGGCGCGGCGTCCAGCACGGAGAGACCATATCACATGATCATGGTTAGGTGATACGCCCCTGTCCTATTCACCTTCCAGGAAATCTCCTCTTCGATATCTTCGGTCGTGCGCGACGCTTCAGGCGTTCGCAGGCACCGCCGCGCGGAATGCCGCGGCGAGGGCTTCGGCCTTGTCGGTTTGCTCCCACGTGAACTCCGGAAGGCGCCGGCCGAAGTGCCCGTAGGCGGCAGTCTTCCGGAA
>JBGPDK010000146.1:0-8546 GCA_041482235.1 Thermoanaerobaculia bacterium
ACCTCATCCGGGTCGAAGCCGATCTCGCAGGGGCGGTCGTCCTCTTCCTCGATGCGGCGGAGAATCGAAGGCAGGGCCTCGATGCGCCCCGTCCCGAGCACGAAGTCGACGTACGGCAGGCGTTCGAGGAGGCTCTCCCCTTCCTGCTGGGCCACGCAGCCGCAGACGCCGAGGACGGTGCCGGGGCGCTCGCGCTTCAGTTTCGCCAGTCGACCGAGGCGGTCATAGACCTTCTGCTCGGCCTTGTCACGCACCGAGCAGGTGTTGAGGAGAATGACGTCCGCCTCTTCGGGCGACGCGGCCTCCACGAATCCTTCGCGCGCGAGAAGTCCGACGAAGCGCCGCCCGTCGAGGACGTTCATCTGGCAGCCCCACGTCTCGACGAAGACCCTTCGGGTTGGGCCTATTCGCGGGGGAACACTCACTTCGCGAGCTTAGCAGGAAGAAAACGGGAGATTCGGTCCTCTCACCGCAGCCAGCCCGGGGGCGCGTTCGACTTACGCGCTTCCTCGGCGAGGTCTTCGAGCGCTTTGCGCGCGCTCTCGAGTTCCAGACGGGCCTTCGCGAGATCGTCGCGCGCCTTGTCCCATGCGGGCTTCACGACGGCGTCGCGACGGTTGCCGTCGCTCATCGCGTAAAAGTCGTTTTCGAGCTGCTTCGACTTCGTCTCGAGTTCGCGCACGCGCGCCTCGCCGTCCAGGGCGAGCGCGTTGTGACGGCTCACGAGAGCCCTCCAGTCGTCTTCGCTCCGGCCTTTGTCGTCGCGAGAAACGTCGGGTGCGTTCGGCGTCGGAGTCGGAGACGAAGCGCTCTTCCCGCCGGCCTTGCCCGAGGCCGCCTTGCCGGTTGCGGCCCTGGGTGTCGGGGTGCCGCCCTTTTGGAGGTTGTCGTTCGTAATCGTCCCGAGGGACTTCCTCGGCGGCTTGCCTTTGCGAGCTTCCTTGGACAACTTGACCACGTCGGCGAGCGAGCCGCCCCGCCCGGCGGTGCCGAGCTTGGCGGACTTGCCGCCGGAGAGGGCCGGCGCGGCGGGCGTCGGGACCGGGGTGAGCGACGTGGCCGACGCCGGCGTGGGCTCCGGCGAAAGGCCGGACAGCGCGGGCTCCTGCGCGGCGCCCTCCGCGAGGGCTGCGAGACAGAGAATCGCCGCCCAGAAGATCCGATTCATGGCTTTGAGGTTCCTTCCCGCCCGTAGCGATCGGAGAGCCGCACGACGTCGTCGAGCTCCGGCGTCGAGACCTCGACGACGAGGCAGTCGGTTCCCTCCGCGTACATCCGGTGCCGCGTTCCGGGGTCCACGTGAAAGCTCTCTCCCGGTCCGAGGCGGAGATCGGCCTTCTCACCGTCCCGCTCCACCTGGAGTCCGAGGGTTCCCTCGAGGACGTGCAGCGTCTCTTCCTTGCGGTTGTGGAATTGATACGAGAGCGACTCGCCGGCGCGAATGAGGATCAGCTTGCCGGCGTAGCGTCCGGTCTCGGCGAAGATGCGCTCCTCGCCCCACGGCTTCGGGACGATCCGGGGCCTCCTGGCACCGAGAGCCCCGGTCATGCCCGCACCGCCGTGCTCGGCGCGCCGTTTCCGGCGAGGTCGCGCAGCTCCTGCGCGAGGAAAGAAGAGACCTCGTCGGCGGTCGACAGCGAGAGCGCCGCGCGCGCGACGCGCGCGGCGTCCTGCGTCGAGACGCCGCGCAGGAATTCCTTGATCACGGGGACCGTGCGCGGCCCCATCGAGAATTCGCGGATCCCGAACCCGAGGAACAGGAGGACGAGCGAGGAGTCCGCCGCCATCTCACCGCACACAGCGAGCGGCTTGTGCGCCGCCAGGGCCGCCTCCGCCACGCGCGCCACGAGGCGCAGCACGGCGGGATGCGTCGGCCGGAACAGAGCCGAGACCGTCTCGTTCGCGCGGTCCACGGCGAGCGTGTACTGGATTAGGTCGTTCGTTCCCAGGGAGAGGAAGTCCACCTCGGGCGCCAGCAGGTCCGCCGTCATCGCGGCCGAGGGGACCTCGATCATGGCGCCCAGGGGAATGTCGTCGGGGACGGGGATACCCCGCTCGAGCACGTCCTCCCGGGCCTTCTTGAGAAGCGTCCGTACCTGGCGTACCTCCTCGACGCCCGAGACCATCGGGACGAGGATGCGGAGGTTGCCTCCCCCCGCGGCCGCCAGCAGGGCCCGGAGCTGCGTGGAGAACATCTCGGGCCGCGCGAAGCACAGGCGCACGCCCCGGAGTCCAAGGACCGGATTCGTCTCGTCGGACCCGATCAGGTGGCGGGCACCCTTCTTGCCGCCGAGGTCGTACGTGCGGATCACGACGGGTCGCGGCGCGAGCCTCTCGAGAACCTCGCGGTACGCGGCCGACTGCTCCTCCTCGGAAGGGAACTCGACACCTTCCTTGGAGAGATAGAGGAACTCCGATCGGAACAGGCCGACCCCGTCGGCGCCGTAATCCAGGACGTCGCCGATCTCGCTCGCCAGCTCGATGTTCGCGCGCACCGTCACCTCGGCGCCGTCGAGCGTGCGGGTAATGCCCTCGTGGCTGCGCTCCCTGAGGGATTTCTCGTGGCGCGCCTCCTGGTCGCGGCGGACCCGGAAGAATGCGACGACATCCTCGGAAGGCTCCCGCCAGACGAGCCCGTCGCGTCCGTCGACCACGATGCGGTCGCCCTCCCCGACTTCCGCGAGGAGCTGCGGGATGCCGACCACGGCGGGGATGCCGAACGAGCGCGCCAGGATCGCGGCATGGGAGGTGCGGCCGCCCCGCTCCGTCACGAAAGCCACGACGCGGTCGCGTGGAATGCGCACGGCATCGGACGGCGTGAGCTCGTCCGCGACGAGGACGATCGCCTGGCCCGTGAGGTCTTCCATCCTCAGGCGCGAGTTCTCCTCCCCGCCGAGGTGCTTCTTCAGGGTCCGCGCGACATCGTCGATGTCGACGGCGCGATGCGCGAAATTCTCGTCCGGCAGGCTCCGGAAGCGTGCCATGAGGTCGGCGGTCACCCCGGCGACCGCCCATTCGGCGTTGACCTTGTCGTGCGCGATCCGGCGTTCGATCGGGCCGAGATACATGCGGTCTTTCAAAAAGAGGGCATGCGCGTGGAAAATCCCGGCGTACTCCGGGCCGAGCCGCTCCTTCACCTGCAGGGCGGTGGACTCGATCTCCTTGACCGCGGCCTCGGCAGCCCGACGAAACCTCTCGATCTCCGGCTCGATCTCCTCGGGCTCCAGAGTCCGTTTTGGCGAGGAGTCCTCTCGCGAGACCCAGAGCACAGCCCGCCCGACGGCAACGCCGGGCGACACGGGAATTCCGGTCAGGGAAAGAGGACGCTTCACCGATCCATTGTAGCGACCCGGGGGAAACTGCCCAGCAGTTTCCCCCGGACCCCCTTCATCAGTCGGCCTCGTCGAACTTGCGATCCACGAGGTCGCGGAGGGCGCCGAGCGCCTCCTCCTCGTCTCGACCGTCGGCGCGCACGAGGAGTGGCGTGCCTTTCCCGGCCGCAAGGAGCAGGAGGCCCAGAATGCTCTTGCCGTCCACTTCGTCGCCGTCCCGCACGAGAGTGACTTTCGCGTCGAACGCGGAGGCGGTGTGGACGAGCTTTGCGGCCGCGCGCGCGTGCAGGCCGAGCCGGTTCTTGAGGGTGAGGGTCGCCTCTTTCACCGCCGGAGCCCTCCGGCGGGGCCGTCCACGAGCTCGGCGGCCGCCACGATGGCGCGGCGACCGCGCTCGACGAGCAGGTGCGCGATCTCGCGCGGGCTCTTGCCCTCTCGGACGAGGGCGCGGGCTTTCACGACCATCGGAAGGTTGGTGCCCGAGACGATCTCGATCGTTCCCGGCTCGAGGAACGCGAGCGCCAGGTTCGAGGGCGTGCCGCCGAACATGTCCGTCAGGAGCACGACGCCCTTGCCGCGATTGACTTCGGCGATCGCCTTTTCGAGACGCCGGCTCGCCGCCTCGGGCGACTCGTCCCAGGCGAGTGACAGGGAGCCGAGATCGTCGGGCTCGTCGGGCTCGAGCATGTGGACGGTTTCGCGCAGCGCGTTCGCGAGCGGCCCGTGCGACAGGAGGAGCAGACCGACGAAGGGGCCGGCGAGCGTGGTCATGCTCAGTCGAGCGCCTCGTCGCGGTGCGAGATCCGCACGGGATAGCCCATCGTGGCGAGATCTCGCGCGAGGCGTTCGGCGATGTAGACGGAGCGGTGTCGGCCTCCCGTGCACCCGATGCCGATCGTCAGGTAGGCGCGGTTCTCTCGCCGGTAGTTCGGAAGGCAGTAAGCCAGGAAATCCCTGAGGTGGGCATAGAAGAGTCCCGTTTGCTCCCCGGCCTCGATGAAACGCGCCACCTCCGGGTCGCGCCCCGTCCGGGCCCTGAGGCGCGCGTCGAAGTGGGGATTCGCGAGGAAGCGGACGTCGAAGCAGAGGTCGAGAGCGGCGGGATTTCCGTGCTTGAAGCCGAAGGAGATGAGAGACACCGCGAGAACACCGGGATCTCCCGGGTCGCGGAAGTGCTGGGCGACCGCGGCCCTCAGTTCGTGCACGGTCATCGCCGTCGTGTCGATGACGAGGTCGGCCTTCTCCTTCACCGCCGAAAGGAGGCGTCTCTCGAACGCGACGGCCTCCCCGAGAGAGCGTCCGTCGGCGAGCGGATGCGGCCTCCGCGTCGCCGAAAAGCGACTCAGGAGCGTCCGGTCGTCGCAGTCGAGGAACAGGACCGTGATGGGGAGCCGCTGGCGGAGCTTCTCGAGAAGGCCCGGAAAATGCTCGGCGAAGTCGGGATTCCGCACGTCGAGAACGACGGCGTTCTTCCGTCGCGGCATGCGGCCCGCGGCGACCTCGCCGGCGAACTCCTCGAGCAGCGAAAGCGGCAGGTTGTCGACCGTCGTGTAACCGATGTCTTCGAGCGCGTGGGCGACGTACGACTTCCCGGAGCCGGAGAGTCCCGTGGCGACGACGAGGCGTGTCCCGTTCCCCGTCACCGCGCCCTCTCGCGGGCGGTGAGCTTGCGCCGCGTCCGCCGCGCGACGGTGAAACGATCGGAGGCCGCTTTCCGCGCGATCTCGTCGTGCACCTTCGCGGCGATCTCGCGGGCCGCGTTGAACCCGCGGCGCTTCAGGAGGTGGTTGCGGGCGGCGATCTCGACGAGAAGGGCGACGTCGCGGCCCGTCGCGACCGGCATGCGCACCCGCGGCACGGCGACGCCGAGGATGTCCTCGAACTCCTCGTCGAGCCCGAGGCGGTCGATCTTCTCCTGGCGGTCCCAGTCGGTCAGCTGGATGACGAACTCGACCGTGTGCCTCTCAAGGACGGCGGCGACGCCGAAGAGCATCGGGACGTTCACGATGCCGAGGCCGCGCAGCTCCATGTGATGACGGATGAGCCCGGACGAGGACCCGATGAGGACGTCGTTCGGAAAGCGCTGCACGATGACGAGGTCGTCCGCCACGAGCCGGTGGCCGCGCTGGACGAGAGAGAGCGCGCACTCGCTCTTGCCGACGCCCGAGTCGCCGAGGAGGAGCGTCCCGAGGCCGCCGACTTCGAGGAGCGTGCCGTGGAGGGTCGCGCGAGGCGCGAGCGATTCCTCGAGAAACGCCGTCAGTGCCTCGATGACGATGCTCGTCATGCGCGACGTCACGAAGAGCGGGATGCCGCGCCGCCGGCAGAGGCCCGTGAGAAGCTTGCCCGGGTCGATTCCCTTCGTGACGACGACGCAGGCCATCGGCAGCGCCGTGAAGGCGTCGAGGCGCTCGCGGGCGATGCCGGCGGGAAGCGTCTTCAGGTAGGCGAACTCGCTCTCGCCGAGGATCTGGACGCGATTGGCCCTCACGTAGGCCAGGAAACCCGCGATGGCGAGGCCGGGCTTCTGGACGCGCGGCCAGTCGATGGGCCGCTCGAGACCCTTGTGCCCCGCGACGAGAGAGAGGCCCAGCGACGCGAGCCCGGTCGATCGCAGGTCGCCGGCGCGTACCAGGGGCTTCGTCTCGGACGGGTCTGGCATCTTCTATTCGGTTCTATTCGGGGACGACGAGGCCGAGGGTCCCGTCGCGGCGCCGGTACAAGAAGCGCAGGGCGTGATCGGAGGCCGGGTCGCGGAAGACGAGAACCTCGCGGCGCGAGGCGGCGAATGCGGTCAGGGCGTCTTCCTCGAACATGGCGCGCGGAGAAAGGGTCTCGCGCCGGGGCCCGGCGGCGTGGGGCCTCTCGGCCGGCTGCTCCGCGGGCCAGGCGGCGGGGCTCCGGACCGCGGATGCGGCGCGCTTCTTGACGCCCTTCACTTTCGTCTTCGTCTTGACGGCCTGCGCCGCCACACGGTCCATGACGTCCTGCGCGGCGCTCGGCTGGTCGGCCGCGCGCGCCGTGGCGGTGAGCGTGCCGTGCCGTCCCGCCACCGTGACCTCGACCTCCACGTCCTGGCGGCCCGCCGTCACGACGACGTGCGCCTCGGCGCGGCCCGGCAACACGCGCTCGAGCTTCGCGAGCTTCGCCTGGACGATCTCGCGGAGTCGCGGGTGGAGCCGGATGTGCCGAGCCGTGAACGTGGTTTTCATGGTTCCTCCTCCGGGCCGGCAGCCTCCGGTCCGGCGGGCAGCTCGGGTTCCGCCCCGTCCGCTTCGGCCGGGGACATCGGGGCGCCGACGCGCCGGATCGAGCTCGCGGGGATGTGGAGCTCCTCCCGATACTTCGCCACCGTGCGGCGTGCGATCCGAATCCCGTCGCGCAAGAGCAGCTCGGCGAGGCGCGCGTCCGAGAGGGGATGCGCGGGATCCTCCGCCTCCACGAGGCTTCGGATCTTTCCCTTCACGGCGAGCGAGGACACGTCCTCCCCCACGGACGAAGCGATCGCTGAATGGAAGAAGAACTTCATCGGGACGAGGCCACGCGGGGTCGCCATCCACTTGTTCGATACGACGCGCGAAACGGTCGATTCGTGCATGCCGATGTCCTCGGCGACGTCGCGGAGGACGAGCGGCTTGAGGTGGGCCACGCCGTAGTCGAAGAAGTCGCACTGTTTCTTCACGATCGACTCGGCGACCCGCACGATCGTGCGCTTCCTCTGGTCGAGGCTTTTCAGAAGCCACTGCGCGGCGCGCATTTTCTCTCTCAGGTAGCTCTTTCCTTCGGTGTCGAGAGCACCGTCCCGCGCGAGCAGCATGCGCCGATAGAGTGTCGAAACGCGCAGGCGCGGCAGGCCGTCGTCGTTGAAGAGGACGACGTACTCGTCTTCGACCTTCACGACCGCCACATCGGGCTCGACATAGATCGTCCGCGACGAGTCGTAGGCTCGCCCCGGCTTCGGGTCGAGCCTGCGGATCCACTCCAGCGCTTTCTGGACGTCCTCGAGTGGCACATTCATCTGCCGCGCGAGAAGAGCGGGGGGCTTGGAGCCGAGCTCCGCGAAACGGTGTGTGACGAGCTCCACGAGAAGCGGCGTCGCGATGTCCGCCGCCCGCGCCTGCAGGAGGAGGATCTCGGCGAGATCGCGCCCCCCCACTCCGCACGGGTCGAAGGACTGAAGGAGAGCGAGGGCCTTCGTGGCCGTCTCGACCGAGCACGGCATGGCGGCGCACACCTCTTCGAGGGTCAGCCTCAGGCAGCCGTCCGGGTCGACGTTTCCGATCAGGAACCCGCAGGCCTCGCGCACTCCGGGAGGCGCATCCGATACGCCGAGTTGCTCCGTGAGGTGCGCCTCCAGGCCGGGCGGAGCGTCGGCCCGGTTTTCGAGCGAGAACTCCTCCGCCTGTTCGTTCATCCGCGGCGCCGTCGCCGTGCTGTCCATGTAGTCCCCGAAATAGGCCTCGAGGTCGATGTCGCCGAGCGCGTCTTGCAGGGTCTCGGACGGGACGTCGACGACCGGCTCGGGAGCGGGCGTTTCGGAGGCGCTGACGACCGCGGACTCCGCGGCGCCCTCGGCATCCCCGGGCGCGGCATCGGCGCTCCCCGGCCCTGCTCCCTCCGTCTCGGCGAGCTCCCGCTCGCGCGTCTCCGCGGCGCCGGAATCGTCGTCGGGCGTCCCCGGGTTCTCCGGATCCTGTTCCTCGAGCACCGGGTTGGAGACCAGCTCCTGGTTCACGACGTCTTGCAGCTCGAGGCGCGTCATTTGCAGCAGCTTGATGGCCTGCTGCAGCGTCGGCGTCATGACGAGCCGCTGCGAGAGTCTCAGCGAGAGTTTCTGTTCGAGTCCCAATGTGGTTCCGGTGCCTCCGTCAGCCCGGGGGCCGTGTCGATTCTAGCGCCGCGCGCCGGGGCTCAGTCGAGCCTGAAGCGTTCGCCGAGGTAGACGCGGCGGACTTCAGGATCGGAGGACAGCCCGGCGGGAGAGCCTGTCCGGAAAATGGCGCCCGCGTGGATGATGTAGCCGCGGTCCACGATCGCGAGCGTGTCGCGCACGTTGTGGTCCGTGATGAGGACGCCGATCCCGGCGGCCGCCAGGTCCCGGATCACCTGCTGCAGGTCGAGCACGGTGATCGGGTCGATCCCCGCGAACGGCTCGTCGAGGAGCATGAAGCGAGGCGAGAGCGTGAGGGCGCGGGCGATCTCCAGCCGGCGCCG
>JBGPDK010000147.1:0-8404 GCA_041482235.1 Thermoanaerobaculia bacterium
CGATGGCGCGGGCGCTCGCGCTCAACGAGGACCTCGCCGAGGCCTGCGCGCTCGGCCACGACCTCGGCCACACGCCGTTCGGACATTCGGGCGAGAAGGTCCTGAACCGCATCCTTGCGGGCGGCGAGCCGGCGATCCCGATCGAGCCGAAGGTCGCGGCGCAGGTCGGAGCGTTCAAGCACAACTACCAGTCCGTGCGCGTCGTCGACGTCCTCGAGAAGCGCTACGAGCACCCCGGCCTCAACCTCACGAACGACACGCGCGAGGGCATCCTCAAGCACACGAACTGGCGCCGCGACTTCCCGTTCCCCGACCTGGACGCCGAGGGGCTGAACCTCTCGTCCGGCGGCCATCTCGAGTGCCAGGCCGTGGGATGGGCCGACGAGTTCGCGCAGCAGGCGCACGACCTCGAGGACGGGCTCAAGCTCGTGGACTTCGGAAAAGTTCTCGCGCTGCCCGTGGCGCGCGCCGTCGTGGAAGCGCTCGGGCCCGCCTACGCCTCCTCGAAGGACACGACGGTGCGCCAGGCCATGCTCATCCGCGGCATGATCCACCTCCTCGTCACCGACCTCATCACGGCCTCGCGCGTCTCGATCGGAAAGTGGCTCGACGCGAAGAAGATCGCGACGTCCGACGACTTCTACGCCCAGCGACGCAAGCTCCCGGGCTCCCTCGTCGCCCCGTCGAAGACGGGCGACCGCTTCTACCAGGAGCTGAAGGAATTCATCTACCAGAACGTGATCCACAGCTACCGTGTCGCGCAGCACGACGGGCGCGCGCAGCTCGTCGTCACGACGCTGTTTTCGGCGTGGTACAGGAACCCGCGTCTCCTGCCGGACTACGTGCTCCTGCGCTACCGCGATCTCGCGGGCGTCACGTACCTGCGCGATGTCCCGCTCAAGCGCCTCGACGCGGAGATCGCGTCGAACTACACGAAAAGGCCGCTCTTCCTGCGCTCGATCGCGGACCACCTCGCGGGGATGACGGACAGCTACGCCCTCGCCGAATACGACGGCATGGTGTCCGCCTATCCGCGTCACGCCCTCGGAGGTCCCTGACGCGCGAGGGGCCGCCGCGATACGATCCGCGGCTCTGGAGGATCCATGTCGACGACCGCCGTCCGCCCCGCCTCCCTCCTGAACCGCTCGCTCGCCGAGACCGATCCCGAGATCGCCCGCATCATCGGCGCCGAGCTCGCGCGGCAGCGCGAGGGGATCGAGCTCATCGCCTCCGAGAACTTCACGTCCCGCGCCGTCCTGGAGGCCGTCGGCTCGGTGCTCACGAACAAGTACGCCGAGGGCTATCCCGGCCGGAGGTACTACGGCGGCTGCGAGTTCGTGGACCAGGCCGAGTCCCTCGTCATCGCGCGCGCGAAGGCGCTCTTTTCCCCGGGGAACGCCGATGCAATTCACGTGAACGCCCAGCCGCACGCCGGCTCCCAGGCGAACGCTTCCGTCTACGCGGCCTGCCTGAAACCCGGCGACACCCTCCTCGGCATGTCGCTCGCGCATGGGGGCCACCTGACTCACGGCCACCCGCTCAACTTTTCCGGAAAGCTCTACCGCGTCGTGGCGTACGGCGTGAGGAAGGACACGGAGGTCATCGACTTCGACGAGCTTCGCGCCACGGCCGAGCGCGAAAAGCCGAAGCTCATCGTGGCGGGCGCCTCGGCGTACCCGCGCACGCTCGACTTCCCGAAGTTCCGCGAGATCGCGGATTCCGTCGGCGCGCTCCTCATGGTCGACATGGCGCACATCGCGGGACTCGTGGCGACGGGCCTGCACCCTTCGCCCGTCGGCCACGCGCACTTCGTGACGACGACGACGCACAAGACGCTGCGCGGACCGCGCGCGGGGCTCATCCTCTGCGTGCCCGAGTGGGCCAAGGAGGTCGACAAGGCCGTTTTTCCGGGCCAGCAGGGCGGCCCTCTCGAGCACGTCATCGCGGCGAAGGCCGTGGCGCTGAAGGAAGCGATGGAGCCGGACTTCGCCCGGTACCAGAAGCAGGTCGTCGCGAACACCCGCGTCCTCGCAGAGGCCGTGGCCGCGAGGGGATTCCGGATCGTCTCCGGCGGGACCGACACCCACCTCTTCCTCGTCGACGTCGGAAAGAAGGGGCTGACCGGGAAGGTCTGCGAGAAGGCGCTCGACGCCGCGGGGATCACCGTGAACAAGAACACGATCCCCTTCGACCCGAATCCGCCTCTCGTCACGTCGGGCCTTCGCATCGGGACGCCGGCCGTCACGACGCGCGGCATGGGCGAGGCCGAGATGAAGACCATCGCCGGCTGGATCGGCGAGGTGCTCGACGCGCCGGAGGACGCGGCCGTCCAGGCGCGTGTCAAGGGGCAGGTCCGGAAGCTGACCGCGGCGTTCCCGCTCTATTAGCGCTTGAGCAGCTCGCTGATGGCCGCGCACCCGTCCGGCCCCCGGTTCGGCCTCCGGATGAAGCTCGTCGCTCTCGTCCTCTCGGCCACGTCGCTGCCCGTCCTCGCCATGGGGGTCTACCTTCTCCGGAGGAGCGGCGACATCTTGACCGAGAAGGCGCGCGAGTCGCTCTCCTTCGCGCTCGCTCGCCGGGCCGCGCAGGTTGACGAGTCGTTGGGCGACCGCGTCCGCGAGCTGGGGCGCTGGTCCTCTTCGTTCGTCCTTTACGAGGGGCTTCCCGCGCTGCGGGGAAAGGGGGTCGCCACCGAGCGCGCCCTCCGCGACCTCAGCGTCTTCCTCGAATCACTCCTGCGCAACAACGCGGTCTACGAGTCGCTCTTCGTGACGGACCTCCGGGGAGAGACCCTCGTCTCGACCGCGCCCGAGGCGCTGGACGAGCCGGCCCGGGCTTTGCTGCGCGCCGGTTCCCCCCCCTCTGGCCGGCTCACCGACATCTTCCGCAGCCCGCACCTGGGGCGCCCCACGCTGCTCGCGGTGCAGCCGGTCCAGGACCGCAACCTCCAGACCGTGGGGTACCTCGTGGGACGGCTCGACCTGAAGCTCCTCGAGGTCCGGCTCGGCCCTCCGACCGGCGAGCCCGACGCCTTCTTCACCCTCGTCGACGGAGAGGGCCGCATCGTCGCGCGAAGAGGCCGCGTCGTGCCCGACCCCGGCGCCGAACGCGCGCCGCCCGAGATCTCCGCGGGCCTGAAGACGGCGGGCGTCGCGTCCGCATCGGTGAGGCGTTTCGGACGCGGCGCCGGGGCCCTGCTCGTCTCGACCCGCGCCCTGGAGGGGCCCCTCCGCGGGTTCCTCGTCATCTCCCTTCCCGAATCGGTCGCGTACGCCTCGCTCGGCGAGTCCCGCCGGGCCGTCCTCGCCGGAGGGGTCTCCCTCATCCTCCTCGCCCTCGTCCTCACCTTCCTCGTTGCGGCGCAGGTCCTCCGGCCCGTGAGGAGGCTCGCCGAAGGCGCCCGACGCCTGAGCGACGGCGATTTCGAGGTCCAGATCCCTCCCGGCGGCCGCGACGAGATCGGCGACCTGACCGTCGCGTTCAATTCCATGTCTCGGCATGTCCTCGAGGGGCGGAGGAACCTCGAGCAGGCGCACGACGATCTGGCCCGCTCGAACGCCGAGCTCCGGCGAACGAACGAGGCCCTGGAGCGGCTCGCGATCACGGACGGCCTGACCGGCCTCTACAATCACCGCCACTTCCAGGAGTGCTGGCAGCGCGAGACCGGCCGGGCCGGGCGCGAGGGCCACCCCGCGAGCCTCCTGATGATCGACCTCGACCGTTTCAAGGATTACAACGACTGTTACGGGCACACGGCCGGGGACGAGGCCCTTCGCGGGGTGGCCCGTGCGCTCCGGTCGTCGCTCCGAAACTACGACCTCGCCTTCCGGTACGGCGGTGAGGAGTTGACGGTCATCCTTCCCGGCTGCGAGAGCGCGGAGGCCGCCGAAGTGGGCGAGAAGATCCGCCAGGCCCTCCACGCGCTCCCGCGCCCGGCGGAACGCTCCCGGCCGCTGACGGTCTCGATCGGCGTGGCGAGCTTTCCGGCGGACGGGGCCTCGCCGCGCGAGGTGCTCGACCGGGCGGACGCGGCTCTCTACGTCGCCAAGTTGGAAGGCCGGGACCGGGTCGTGCGCAGCCCGGACCGCCGGGCGGATGCCCGGGGCGTCAACGGATCAAGCTCGTCGAGATCCAGCCCGTCCGCCCGTTGACCTCCACCCGGGACCACTCCCCCTCCTCGGCCAGCGGCACCACCGACGTCCCCCGCGGAAGCCTGAAGATGACGGGGGCGTCGCGGCGCGGCTCGGATCGGACGTTTGCGGAAGAGGCCGTGACGACCACCTCGCCGGCCGGTGAAGACTCCGACGGCGACGTGACCCGCGCTCGACCCGCCTTTTCGAGAAGATCCTGGGCCTGGAGAGCGAAGAAGACCGCCGCGCCATAGTTGCCGGTGCGGAGCTGCGCCTCGGCGAGCCCGAGCTTCTCCCGCGCCCGCGCCACGTTCGTGGGGCGCACCTTCTCGTCGCCGCTCCGGAGGACGAGGGTTTGGGCCTCGGCGATTGCGGAGGAGGCCTCGGCCTTCGTCTCGATCCCCTTCAGCTTCGCCTTCGTCCGGATCAGCTCGTTCTCGGTCGTCTCGAGGTCCTGCTGGAGGAAGGCGAGCATCTCCTCGAGTTTCTTCTGGTCCTCGGCGGCCTTGCGGAGCCGGGCGCGCAGCTTCTCCGGCTCACCCGATCCGCCCGTTGCCGCGGCCGCCCGCGGGTCGGCTGAGACGGCGAGCCGGTGGGCCTGGACCTCGAGCCGGTCGACGCACGCCGCCCCCGCCAGGGCGGCCGAGGCGAGGACCGCCGCGCGGGAGCGCTCTTCCGCCCCGGATGTCGACGCCAGCTTCTCCGCCCCGGCCAGGTCCTGCTCGGCCCGTGCCAGGCATTCCTTCGCCTCGGCGCTCGCCGCCCGCGCGCGGGCCTCCTCGACGGCCTTCCGGGCCGGCGCCAGGTCGACTTCTGGAGGGGCGGACACACAGCCTCCCAGCGCCAGGAGCACGGCGATCGATCCGGACGTTAGGAGACGGACTCTGCAAGGCATCGATGATTGCCGGCTCGATTATGCGCGAACGCGCGCTGGCGGCCGCCGACGACGCGGTTCCCTTTCTATGGGCGCGACCGGTTCGACAGGACGTCGATCTCGCGGAGCGCGAGCAGCCGCTCGTCGGCGGTCACGAGCGTGAGGTTGTAGACCTTCGCGGTCGCGGCGAGGAAACGGTCGGCCGGATCTTCCGTCGAGAGCGCAAGCCTGCGGCTCTCGAAAGCCACCTCGTGCGTGAACATGGCCTGCCGATATCCCCGCTCCGTGACCGCGGCCTCGAAGAAGCGGTGTGGACCTTCCGGGATCTTGATGTGTCCGTTCTCGGCCAGAAGGAGAGCCTCCCAGACGGAAACGGGGGAGAGCCAGATCTCGTTTCGAAGGGAAACGAGCTCCCGCGCGACGCGGCGCCCGAGCTTGTGCGGCGTGAGCAGGCTCCAGATCCAGATGTGCGTGTCGAGGAGAAGCCTCACTTCCTCAGCGCTTCCCAGGCCTCCGGCGGAAGAACCGGCGACATGATGTCCCCAACGATCTCGGCCCGCCCCTTGTAAGCCCCGAGGCGGCGTTTCTTTGCGGCCGGCTCGGGAGGCACCACGCGGGCGACGGGCTTGCCGAAGCGCGTGACGGTGACGGGCCGGCCCGTGCGCCGCACTTCCTCGAGGACGGCGAGGCAGGTGGCCTTGAATTTGGAGATGGCGAGAGTCGGCTCTGTGGACACGACGAGAATCGTACCATGGTCGACGACCATGGTCGGACATGGAAGCATCGAGGCCGACGGCACGGCGATCCAGGCGCACAGCCACGGGAAGCCGCCGGGTTTCCGCTCGACGAGTGATTGGGCGATACGGCCGCTCATGCGGACGGCTGTAGACTCGATTTTTCTGCGGCTCTCGCCCGGACCCATACATCAGACGCGACCCAGGGAGGAAGGTGCGATGGCGATGGTACAGGCCGCGGGAGTATTCGGACGGGCCCTGACACTCGCCTGGCTGGCCGGAACTCCGATCCTGTCGGCCCAAGTGCCGCGCAACCTCGAGCCGGGTGTCCGCGTGGAGCGCCTGCTCGCTCCGGGCGAGACGCACGCGTACGAGATCGCGCTCGTCGCGGGGATGTTCGCCCATCTCGCCGTGGAGCAGGACAACCTCGACCTGACCGTGCGGCTCATCGCACCGGGCGGCAGGACCGTGGCGGAAGTTGGAAACCCGGCTCCCGATGACGAGCCGCTGCCGCTCTCCTTCCTCGTTCCGGAAGGCGGGACTTATCGACTGGAGGTGGGCCTGGGCGGCAAGGCACCCTCGAAGGGCTCGTACGTGGTGCACCTCGATCCGGCACGCGCGGCTACCCCCGTCGACGAGAAGCGGATCCTGGCCGAGAAGGCCTACGCCGACGCCGAGCGCCTGAGGGCCGACGGCTCGGAGGCCGCCCTACGCGAAGCCGTCCTGGCCTACGAGAAGGCCGCTTCGTTATCGCATGAAGGGGGTGTTCCGTCTGCCGAGGCGACCGGACTGGTCCGCATCGCCGAGATACTCTGGTCCATGGGCGACCTCAAGGGCGCCGTCGATCGCGCCAACCTCGCCCTTCCCATCTTCCGGTCCGTGGGAGACCTCCGGGGCGAGGTGACGACACTCGGCGATCTCGGTGTTATTCATATGGATCTCAGCGAACCTCAAATCGCGCTCGACCACTATCAGAAGGCTCTGCCGATCGCCCGGAAGCTCGGAAAGATCTTCCTCGAGGCCCAGCTCCTGCACAACATCGGATTCGTCTACGGTTTTCTCGGCGAGCACGAGAAGGCGCTCGATTACTACAAGCGCGCGCTTCCTCTCAAGAGCGGCTTCCCCAAGAGCGAGGCCACCACGCTCGACTCCATTGGCCAAATCCACGTCGACCTCAAGCACTATGCGACGGCGTCGAGATACCTCGAGCGCGCCCTCGCCATCCGCCGGCGAATCGGGGATCGCCGCGGCGAGGCCATCACGCTCAACGATATGGGCTGGGTGTTCGAAGACAGGGGACAGAAGCGCACGGCGCTCCGGTACTACCGCCAATCGCTGGAGCTGAGCCGGAGCGTCGGGAACCAGTTCCAGCAGGTCATCACCCTGGACAGCATCGGGGAGATTCAGCTTGCCCTCGGCGAAACGTCTGCGGCCCGGGAGTCCCTGCGGAACGCTCTGGTCCTGGTCCGGCAGACCGGCAATCGCGCCGAAGAGGCCGAGACGCTGGCCGATCTGGCCCGGGTCGAGAAAAAGTCGGGGAATCTCGGGGAGGCGCGGGCGCTCGCCGAGCAGGCATTGCAGGTTGCCGAGTCCGTACGGGCCCGCGTGGCCGGGACCGATCTCCGTATCTCGTACTCGTCGAAGGTCAGGAGCCGGTACGACCTTCTCATCGATGTCCTGATGCGGCTTCACGAGGGGGAGCCTGACTCGGGCCTGGCCGCCGAAGCCCTTCAAACGAGCGAGCGGGCGCGCGCCCGGGGGCTTCTCGAGCTGCTCGCCGAGGCCCGCACCGATCTCCGCGAAGGAGTCGACCCGAAGCTCCTCGAGCGCGAGTTCTCCCCGCTGTCCGTTGCCGGGATCCAGGAGCTCGTCGACGCGAACACCCTGCTTCTCGAGTACTCGCTTGCGGACGAGCACAGCTTCGTCTGGGCCGTGACGCCGACCTCCGTGACGGCGCACGTCCTCCCGGGGCGTTCGGCTATCGAAACGGCCGCGCGCGACCTTCAGCGCATCTGGAGCGCTGCCGGCGGCCCGTCCGGCGAGGCGCGGAGCCCACAGGCCGAACGGCTGGCCCGGATGCTCCTCGTACCGGTCGCCGGCGAGCTCGGCTCGAAAAGGCTCGTCGTCGTGGCCGATGGCGCGCTGCAGTACCTGCCGTTCGGAGCGTTGCCGGCCCCGGGCCCTTCCGGGACTCGTCGGCGGCTGTTGATCGACGACCACGAGATCGTGACGCTCCCCTCGGCGTCCACGCTGTCGGCCCTGCGGCAGGGGGCCACCGACCGAAAGCCTCCGACTCGTGTCGTCGCTGTTCTCGCGGATCCAGTCTTCAGCGCGGACGATCCGAGAGTCAATCCGACGGGAAACCTGGTGCGGCGAGGAAGCCGGGCACCCGGACCTGCCGCCGAGCTCGTCCGGTCGGCGAAAGAGTCCGGGCTGTCGAGCCTCGAGCGTCTCGGCGCGAGCCGACACGAGGCCCAGGCGATTTCCGCTCTCGCCGGGGCCGGAAACAGCTTCGTCGCCCTGGACTTCCAGGCCAGCCGGGCGACCGCGATGGGCGCGGAGGTCGCGAGCGCGCGCGTCGTTCACTTCGCCTCGCACGGTCTCCTGAACAGCCGCCACCCGGAGCTGTCCGGGATCGTGCTGTCGCTGGTGGACGAGCGCGGGCA
>JBGPDK010000148.1:0-8310 GCA_041482235.1 Thermoanaerobaculia bacterium
CCCTCGTCCTCTACCGGCGATTCCTGCTCGGCCTGAACCAGCTAGCGGTGTTCTCGCGGTGAGCCGCGCGCGTCCCGCTTCGCGCGCCGCGTCCGCGATCACGGTCGTGAATGCGCGCACGCACAACCTGAAGAACGTGACGTGCGCGTTTCCGGTCGGCGCGCTCACGGTCGTCACCGGCCCTTCCGGTTCGGGGAAGTCCTCGCTCGCCTTCGACACCCTTTACGCGGAGGGCCAGCGCCGTTTCGTGGAGTCCATGTCCACGTACGCGCGGCAGTACCTCGAGCGGCTCGAGCGCCCCGACGTGGACCTCATCGAGCACATCCTGCCTGCGCTCGCGATCGAGCAGAAGGCGCCCGCGCGCTCCGCACGGTCCACGGTGGGGACCGCGACCGAGATCCACGACGTCCTGCGCCTCCTCTTCGCGGCGGCGGGCACGCTGCGATGCCCCGACGACGGCACCTCCGTGCGCCGCCATACGGCCGGTAGCGTGCGCGATGAGCTGCTCGCCGCGTTCGGGGAGGGCGCCCGCGTCCTCGTGATCGCGCCGCGAACCGTGAAGTCCTTCGAGGCGGAGGCCGCGGAATGGAGGCGGCTTGGGTTCTACCGCTATGTCTCATCCTCGGGGGAGGTTCTGGAAATTTCTTCGAGTGGGAGGGGGGAGGCCGACACGGCCCTGGCGGCCTTCCCGCTGCTGATCGGCCGCCACATTCTTCGCGCGGACGATCCGGAAATTCTCTCCTCACTTTCATTGGCATTCGACGCAGGCGACGGAGAGCTTCTCGCTCTGAAGAGCGGAGAGCGTCTTTCTTCCGCCCGCCGCTTCTTCCGGGGCCTCGTCTGCGACGTCTGCGGGCGGCGCTTCGCGGATGCCGTTCCCGCTCTCTTCTCTTTCAACTCGCCCCGCGGCGCGTGCGAGACGTGCCAGGGCTTCGGACGCGTGACGGGAATCGACCCGGGCCGCGTCATTCCGGATCCCCGGAAATCGCTTCGCGAGCGGCCGGTCGCGCCCTTCAATTCGCCCGCGTACCAGAGCGCCTACGACGATCTGAAGGCGGTCTCGAGGCGCGAAAGGCTGCGCTGGGACGTGCCGTGGAACGAGCTGACGGAGCGCGAGCGCGACGTCGTCTGGAAGGGCTCGGGCGACTGGTACGGCGTCGAAGGGCTCTTCAAGTATCTCGAGAAGAAGCGGTACAAGGTGCACGTCCGCGTGCTCCTGTCGCGCTATCGCGGCTACACGCCGTGCCCGTCCTGCGGCGGAGCGCGCCTCAGGCCCGAGGCGCTCGCGGTAACTCTCTCCGGGCGGACGATCGCCTCAGTCACCGCCCTCGCGCTGGACGAGCTGCTCGTCTTTCTCGCCGGGGCGCTCCCTCTCGCGGAGGAGCGCGCGCGCGGCTCGTCCCTCGTCGAGGAGCTCCGGCGCCGCGTCGCAACTCTCGTCGAGATCGGTCTCGGGTATCTCACGCTGGCGCGCACGATGCGCACCCTCTCGGGCGGCGAGGCCCAGCGCGTCCAGCTCGGGGCGGCGATCGGCAACGCGCTCACCGGCACGCTCTACGTGCTCGACGAGCCGACGGTCGGCCTCCACCCGCGCGACACACTTCGGCTCCTCGGCGTCCTCCGGCGCCTCGCGGCGGGCGGCAACGCCGTCGTCGCGGTCGAGCACGACACGGACGTCATTCGCGCCGCGGACCACGTCATCGACCTCGGGCCGGGCGCGGGAGCGCGAGGCGGGCGGCTCGTATTCGAGGGGACGCCGGCGGAGCTGGAACGGGCAGACACCGCGACAGGCCGATCGCTGAGGAGAGAGACGGAAGAAAGAGAAGAGATTCTTGCTTCGGAAAGAGAAAGAGAAAGGAACCGAGGAAAGATCTGCTTAGAAAGTGAAGAGGGAGAGAGCACACGGTATCCGGAGGCGGCTGCGGGCGAGCTTCTCGCTGCGGAAACGCCGCACGCCTTCGGCGCTTTCTTGGAAGGGGGTGTGGGCCGATCGATCCGAGTCGTGGGTGCGCGAGCAAATA
Organism: Thermoanaerobaculia bacterium; assembly: GCA_041482235.1. Classification (GTDB taxonomy): domain Bacteria; phylum Acidobacteriota; class Thermoanaerobaculia; order UBA5066; family UBA5066; genus Fen-183. Next base: position 2,022 of record JBGPDK010000148.1, read on the forward strand.
ATCTTCAGAATATTTCCGTTGATTTTCCCCTTGGCCAGCTCGTCGCCGTGTGCGGCGTGTCGGGCTCGGGGAAGTCGTCGCTCGTCGTGGACGTGCTCGCCGCAGGCGCGCGGCAGCGGATGGGGAAGGGACTGCTCGCGGGCGTGGACGAGGTGGGCCCGCACGATGCGATCGAAGGGCTGGAGCGGCTCGACGACGTCATCCTCGTCGACCAGTCGCCGCTCGGGCGCTCCTCCCGCTCGAACGCCGCCACGTACACGAAGGCGTGGGACGAGATCCGCAGGCTCCTCGCGCGCGCGCCTGCCGCGGCGGCGCGCGGCCTCCAGAAGGGAGCCTTCAGCTTCAATGCGCCCGGCGGCCGGTGCGAGCGCTGTCAGGGCGCGGGCGTCGTGACGGTGGACATGCAGTTCCTCGCCGACGTCACGGTCGTCTGCGACGTGTGCGACGGGCGCCGGTTCAAACCCGAAGTTCTCGAGGTGAGGCTGCGGGGGAAAAACGTCGACGAGCTGCTCGCCACGACGGTCGACGAGGCGCGGCATCTCTTCGCCGACACCCCCGCGGTCGGGAACCGCCTCGCGCCGCTCGCGGAGGCTGGGTTGGGCTACCTCACGCTCGGCCAGTCCACCGGATCACTGTCGGGCGGCGAAGCCCAGCGGCTGAAGATCGCCTCCTTCCTGCGGGGTGGCGGACCGGGCGAGCCGGTTCTTTTCATCTTCGACGAGCCCACGACCGGACTCGCGCCTTCCGACGTGGATGTGCTCCTGAGGGTCTTCTGGCGCCTTCTCGCGGCCGGCCATTCGATCCTCGCGGTCGAGCATCACACGGGGTTTCTCTCGCGCGCGGGCCACCTGATCGAGCTCGGGCCGGGCGGCGGCCCGGAGGGAGGCCGTGTCGTGTTTGCGGGCTTTCCAGCGGCTCTGGCGGCGCGCGGGGGAACGCCGACGGCCGAGGCGCTGCGGGGGCGGGTACAATTTCCGTCACGGTGACAGACGATGTCTTTCGGTACGTGCTCTCGGCGGAGGGCCGAGAGATCGTTCTCCTCGACGGGGAGGCGACGCTGGGCCGCAGCAGGACCTCGACCGTGCGCCTCGAGCACGAGTCCGTCTCGCGCTCGCACGCCCTCCTCACGTTGAATCGGGGCGAGGCCGTCGTCAAGGATCTCAACTCCTCGAACGGCACGTACGTGGGAGGAAAGAGGATCTCGCGCGAGACCCGGCTCCAGAGCGGGGACCGCGTCCAGCTCGGGGCAGCGGTCGTCGACCTGCGCATCGTCCCGCCGAACCTGCCCCCGGATCGCACGGCGCGCCTCGGTCCGGACGAGCTGCCGCCCCAGCCGCCTCTTCCGCCGCCATCGGTGGCGCCGCCGTCGGGCATCGCATTCGACGAGATTCCCGGCAACACGAACCCAGGCCTTCCGGCCCCGCCACCCGAGCCTTTCGCGTCGGACGCGATGTCGGCCGCGGGGCTTCTCCCCGATGTCGACCGCAAGCTCGAGGGGCTGGCGGGCTCTGGATTCCGCGAAGCCTTCCCCGCCGCTCTGCGGCCGCCGGACGACGTCTCGACCGTGGCCCCGTCCGAAGGCGTACCCGCGCAGGCGGCCACGTTCCCTTCGGCGCCCCCCCGGGAGCTGTCGGACCTCTCGATTCAGATGGGCGCGCCCCAGGCGCCGCCGCGCCCCGCGTCGGCCGGGCGCGCCGCCGCTTTCCGCGAGCGCCGCGCCCCGCCGGTCAACGAGGGGCCGCGGAACGCCGCGAATCCGTTCGCCCGACTCCTTTCGGCTCTCGTGGACGCCGTCATCCTCGCGGCCATCAATCTTCTTCTCTTCGCGCCCGTCTTCCTCATCGACTACTTCCGCGCGGAGCTCCAGACGCGCGATGGGGCGCCCGACTGGGCGTTCCGCGGCGTCACGGCCCTCTCGTTCCTTCTCGCGGCGCTCGCGAACGCGCTCTACATCGTGGGCGGTTGGGCATGGCGCGGGCGCACGCCCGGCAAGTCGCTTCTCGGCCTCACAGTCGTCAAGCGCGGCGAGATCGGCGGGCGGGGTATCGGCTGGAAGGCCGCCCTCATCCGCGCGGTCGTCCTCGTGCTCGCGGGCCTTCCCGTCGGTCTCGGCTGGGTGTGGGCCTTTTTCGAGAAGGAGAAACGCGCTCTCCATGACCTCGCCGCCGGGACGTGGGTCGTCAGGTTGCCTTGAGCCTTCACGCCCCGTTCAACGTGGCGAGGAGCGACGGGGAGATGAGAGCTTCCTCCGAGCGGCGAGAGCCGCCTCGCTTGCGCCAGGAGGCGAGCGCCTTTCTGGCCCGGGCGAGGAGTGACGGGTCGGTGCTGCCCTCGAGGACGTAGCGCGTCCCAAGGACGAGCGTCTCGAGAAGATCCGCCTCGCGGGCGAGAGGGCGCGCGCGCCGGAAACGTTCGACGGCGGCCTCGGCTCCGGCGAAGTCGCCGGCCGAGAAGAGCGTCAGGATGCGCTCCGGATCCGCGCCCGAGGCTTCAACGGGCGCGGGAGTTGCCTCCTCCCGGGGCGTGGGCGCGGCGACGCCCGGAGCGGGGGCCAGAGAGGTGGGTGACGGCGCCGCCGGAGGCGTCGGCGTGGGCACCGCGGGTGCGGGCGTCTGCTGGGCCTCTCGGCGCTCGAGCACCCCGAGCCGCCCGAGGAGATCGGCTGATTCGGGAAAGCCCTCGATGACTCCTTCGCTCCTGGAAAGGAGGAGGTTGCGCTTCGCCTCGAGGAGCTCGCCGAGCTCCATGTGGGCCACGCCCAGCCAGTAATAGGGGTCGTAGAGGTCCACGAAGTTCCGCGTCGTGCCGAAATGGGTTCGCGCCTGCGTGTGCCCGGTCGACAGCGCGTCGTTCATCTTTCGCACGACGAGCGGCCAATCCCTTTTCTGTGCCGCCGCCTGCCCGGCCTGATAGGCCTTCACGGCGGCATCCGGGGGTAGAATGGGTTGCGCGGAGAGAGGGCTCGCGAGGGCGACCAGCGCCACGATCACCCCGACGGACCCGGACGCACGTGGGATGGAGCGCGCGCCGTGACACTCCCGAGAGCGCATCGAAAGGGATTCTAGAGAAGGATGGGTTCGAACTCCCGGCTTTCGCGGCCGATTCTCGGGGCGGCGTTGATCGCGGCCCTCGCGGCCGCCTGGGCGCCGGCGGCGCCGGGAACGGCCTGTGCGCCCGCCGCACCGGTCCTCACGGGCCCACCCGTGGTCCAGGCCGGCGAGGCTTACTCCCTTTCGTGGACGAACGTTCTGACGGATCCGTCGAACACGGAGTACTACGTCGTCGAGCGGGCCCTCGACACGGCCTTCTCGTCCTCGTCCGGGCTCGACCGGACCGTCACCACGCGGTCGGCGATTACGCTCCCACCGGGTGCGGCGAGCGCCAGGGTTCTCTATCACCGCGTCCTCGTCAGCTCGTCGTGTCCCACATCTGCATTTGCGGCGATCATCTCGAATACGGTTGCCGTCCCGGTGAAGAGCGTCTGCGACGTACCGCCCTCCGTGGGGGAGCTCGCCGCGAACCCGCCGAATCCGCCGGCCTTCTCCACGTGGGTGGTCACGTGGGACACGCTCGGCACCGGCGCGGGCCCGGGCGGCGGTCCGACAGGCCTGAAATTTCGCATCCGCCGGACCTCGGCTTTCGAGTTCTCCGGGCGTGAGTGGGTCGTGGAAGGCGGCGCAGCCTCCTTCACGGGCGCTCCGGGAGACTACGTCTTCCAGGTGCGGGCCGAGGCGTCCTGCGGCTCCGCGGGCCCCTGGTCTCCCGCGCTCCGCGTGACGGTGGGAAACGTTCTCAAGCCCGCGCTTCTCCTCGTGTCCGAGCCGGCGCCCATCGCGGCGCTCGCGGGTCCCGGCCTGTCGACCTCGTTCGTCGTGCGAAACGGCGGAACCGATCCCATCATCGTGCGCGCGAAGCCGGACGACAGCGGGTTCTTCGTCGCGCCGGACTCGTTCACGCTGGATCCGGGCCACGAGCAGACGGTCCTCGTGACCTCGCTCTACGCCTCCGTGTTTCTGCGCCCCGTGCACGCGTCGATTCAGCTCACGGGCGACGCGGCGCTGACCGTTCCCATCGACTGCATGCTCTCGGCCGCGCCTTCCCGGGCGCGGGTCGCCTGGAGCGACACGGCCGCGGACGTCGACCGCGACGGAACCTCCGTACTCCGCGCGATCGTGAATCCGTCGGACGCGGTCGCGTCGTTTGCGGCGACGTTTCACGCCCCCTGGCTCTCCGTAGCGTCGCTGGACGGCCAGCCGTGGGATCGCCCGCTCGCGGCGCACGAGACGCGGAACGTGCGGATCGCCGTGGACCGCGCGAGGCGGCGTTCGGGCACCGGAACCGAGGTCGGCGCGGTCGCTCTCACGACGGTTGGATTCCCGGGCAGCCCGGAAACGCTCCTCGTGACCGACGACGGTCCGGCCGTCGCACCGGCGGCAACCGGAGCGGGCGCGACCCCGGCGGCCGCCGCGCGCACGCGCCTGCTGTACGCCGCGTTTCCGAACGCCATCGACGCGAGAAGCGTGGGGCGCTTCGCCGCGGACCTGTGGCTGACGAACTCGGACGCGCTGAATCCCGTCGCGGTCTCGCTCCTCTTCAACCCGATCGGCGCTCCGGGCGACGGCTCGGCCTTGCGAAGGTTCGACCTGACGCTCACCGCCGGCGAAACGCGCCGATACCGCAACGTCGTGGGGACGTTCCTCGGCGTCGAGGGCGCGTTCACCGTCGAGGTCCGCTCGCCTTCTCCCACCGTGACCGCCACGGCCCTCGTGAACAACCGGCCCCTTCCCGCGACGGTCGCGGCGAGGAACGCCGCGCGCCGCACGCTCGCCGGCACGACGCCGCCCGTCGGACAGTTCGGCTTCGAGCTGAGGCCGACGATCCCGGGCGAAGGCGTCAAGCAGAGCGACCCGCTGTACTGGGTTTCGGGCCTCGCGCACGATGCGAACCGCCGCTCGAACCTCCTTCTCCTCGAGACGTCGGGCTTCGATACGAAGATCCACGTCACACTTTTCGATATCGATCATCATCCGGTGCTGAAGAACGGTGCCGCGGTCAGCATCGACAAGACGATCCCCGCGAACGGGACCGTGCAGCTCTTCGACGACGCGGACCTCTTCGACCCTGCGCCGCTCGCGTTTTCGTACGCCTACGCCGAGATCGAGTGGAAGGACAACAGCGCCGCCGACCCCGTGGGCGGCGCGCGCGGCTCCGTCGTCGGCATGGCCACGGTCATCGACAACCGCACGCAGGACTCCTCGCTCCACGTGGGCGTCACGAAGAGAGGCCTTCAGCCGCTGCAAGGTCTCGGCGCGAATGTCGCGACGGGTGCCGGGGCGCGGGCCTCGCTCTCGAGCCTGCCCCTGAGCGGCGACCCGCCGCCGCTGTCGTTCCCGGCGGTCCATGCCGGCGGGGCGCCCCTGGAAGACGGGTCGAAGCCCTTCTGGAGGACGCGTGTCACGCTCACGAATACCGGGACAGGACAGCGCACTCTGACGCTCACGTACCATGACAACGACCCCACGGTCCCCCCGGTCACCTCGGGTAATCAGGGCCTCGGCGGCGGGACGGTCTTCTTCTTCGAGGACGTACTCGAGGAAGTGTTCAATCTCCCCCCGGCGGCCGGCACCTACGGTCACATCGAAATCACGAACGTGAAAAACGTCGACGGCACGTGCTGCAGGCAGGGTTGGGCGGACGTGGACGTCCAGACCGAGGCCTACACGGTGTCGCCCGCGACGGGCGTCGGGGACTTCAAGACAGGCATGGAGGGCTACTCCTACCTCCACGGGTACTCTTCGTTCCAGTCGAACCTCGGGACGATGGAGTTCGACGGCGCCGAAAGCTCGTCGGCTTACCGCACGAACCTCATCCTGAACGAGGTCGGGGGCAGCTACTGCGACGTCATCATCGCCGCGTACCTGCCCGGGTCGTTCGTGCCCATCGCCTCCGTCTCGAAGCGGATTCCGCAGAATGGCTATCTCTCCGACGAGCTGTTTCACAACATCCTCGGCCTGAACCTCTCTGAGCTGACCGACGTGCGCGTTGTCGTGCGGCAGGTGGGCGGCGACGGCGTGTTCCTCGCCTTCGCCTCGAAGATCGACCTCGCGAGCGGCGACCCGGCGAACATCTTCCTGCGTCCGGCGGCGGCCGGCACGGGACGGTGACGGGTTGGCCGCCGGCGCCGTAGAGCGCATCGCCCATTTCCGCATCCTGAAGCGGATCGGCCGCGGCGGGATGGGCATCGTGTACCAGGCGGTCGACGAGCGCGACGAGCGCACCGTCGCCCTCA
>JBGPDK010000149.1:0-8278 GCA_041482235.1 Thermoanaerobaculia bacterium
AAGCGGCGCTCGGCTTCGCTGCCGGGAAGAAGGAGACCGCTGTCGTTCCGACGCAGGTCGTCGTGCCAACTCCGGTCCCAGCGCCGCCGAAGCCTCCCACACCGAAGCCCGCCGCGTCTTCTCCCCCGAAGGACGCTCCCGCGTCGAAGGCCGTTCCGAAAGGCCCGTTCTGGGTACAGGTGCTCGCCACGAAAAAGGCGCCGGCTGCCGACGAGCTGGTGAAGCGGCTCAGGAGCGAAGGATTCGCGGGAGACGTCTCGGCGGCGCCGGGCAAGGACGGCTGGTTCCGCGTGCGCGTGGGGCCGTTCAAGGAGCGCGCCAAGGCGGAGGCGGCGGCGAAGAAGATCCGGCAGACGGACAAGCAGATCCACAACCGGCCTGTGGTGGTGCCTTGAGCCGTCCGCTCCCGGCGCGCGGCGAGCCGGCGCTGCCCCCGTGGATCCGCGAGAAGAAGCTGCGGCTCTCCAACCTTCACGAGATGAAGGCGCGCATGCGGCGCGGAAGCCTCTCGACGGTTTGCGAGGAGGCGCGCTGCCCGAATCGCTCCGAGTGCTTCGAGAAGAAGACGGCCACGTTCATCATTGCCGGCGACGTGTGCACGCGCGCCTGCGGTTTTTGTCACATCACGTCCGGGCGCCCGGCGCCCCTCGATCCGGAGGAGCCCGCGCGTCTCGTCGCCGCGGTGAACGAAATGGAGCTTCGGCACGTCGTCGTGACCTCCGTGGACCGCGACGACCTCGAGGACGGAGGCTCGGCACACTGGGTGGCGGTCGTGCGGGCGCTGAAAGAAGACGACGCCGCACGCACCGTCGAGGTTTTGACGCCCGATTTCCAGGGAGAGGCGTCCTCGATCGATCGGGTCGCGGATTCCGGCCCGGACGTCTACAACCACAACGTCGAGACGGTGCCTCGCCTTTACGGGACGGTCCGCCCGAAGTCGGCCTTTCGCCGCTCGGTGGACCTCCTCGCCCGGGTGAAGGCGCGCCATCCCGCGATGACGGCGAAGTCGGGCCTCATGCTGGGCCTCGGCGAAGAGGACGAAGAGGTCGTGGAGGTTTTTCGCGCCCTGCGCGGCGCGGGTGTCGACGTCGTCACGGTGGGGCAGTACCTGCGGCCGTCCGCGTGGAACCTGCCGGTCATCTCGTATGCGACGCCGGAGCGCTTCGACGCGGTCAGGCGCGCGGGCGAGGCGATCGGCTTTTCTGCGGTCTTCTCCGGGCCGTTCGTGCGCTCGAGCTACCGGGCGGAAGAGTTCGTGACGCGGTAGAGACCGATTGCTGTCCGTATTACCCTCTAAGAAAATCTCCCGCGGCCTCTGGGCGTGTGCGTCTGGTCTCCTTTTGGCGCTGTGCTTTCCGAACTTCTCGATTCTGCCGCTCCTGCCCGTCGCGCTGATCCCGCTGCTCGCCGCGCTCGACGGGGCGCGGCCGATGAACGCTGCGTTGTTCGGGTACGCGTTCGGGCTCGTGTTCTGGACCGTGACGATTCCGTGGATCGCATACACGGTGCTCCGGTTCGGCGGGGTGCCGCGGCCCGTCGCGGGCCTCGCGCTGGCGCTCGCGGCGGCGATCTGCGCAGTGCCCTTTGCCGTGCTCGCGCTCGTCTACGCGTGGGTCGCGCCCCGATCGGCCGCCGGCATCGTGACGACCTTCGGCGCCGCGTGGGTCTTTCAGGAGTTCTTTCGAACGTACGTTTACATCTTCGGCGGTTTCCCGTGGGCGCTTCTCGCGAATCCCCTCACGGACGTCCCCCGGCTGATGGGCACGACGGCCCTCGGAGGCGTGTCTCTGACCTCGTTCCTCGTGGCCTTGCTGAACGCGACGCTGTACGTCGCGCTCACGCGGCCCGCGCGAAATCAGCGTCTCGGGTGGCTTCTCGGCGCGTGTATCGCGGCGGTGCTCGCGGGAGCGGCCGGGCCGCGGCGGCCGCGCGCCTCGCGAGAATTTCTGAAGGTCGGGGTCATACAGCCGAACGTGCAGCAGGACATCCGCTGGGAGCCCGGTACCGCGGAACGCCTGTTCTCAGACCTCGAGAATCAGACGCGGGAGCTTTGTCTCAGGGACCGTCCGGTCCTCGTGCTGTGGCCGGAGAGCGCGTCGCCCTACGCGTGGTCGTTCTCGCCCGGCTACCGCGGCCGGGTCGTTTCCCTCTGCCGGGAGCTCGACATCGCGATCCTCCTGAGCACCGTCTGGTCCGACGCGCCGGGCGAGCCCGGCGCCCCGTTCTACAACGCCGCGGCTCTCGTGACGAAGAACGGCCCCGTGGGGCGGCCGTACTTCAAGCAGCGTCTCGTGCCGTTCGGCGAGTACGTGCCGCTCGCCTCTCTTCTCCGGATGATCCGGCCCATCAGCCGCGCCGTGCCGTCCGCCTTCACGCCGGGCAGCGGGTCCTCCCTCCTTTCCCTCGGCTCGTGGAAGCTCGGCGGAGCCGTCTGCTACGAAGTCGTCTACCCGTGGATCGCGCGAGAAGAGACCCGCGCGGGAGCGGACGTCCTTTTCACGCTCACGAACGACGCCTGGTATGGACGCGCGGGGGCGCAGCGGCAGCACTGGCAGTCGGCCGTTGCGCGCGCGATCGAGACGGGGCGCCCGCTCGTGCGCGCCGCGATCACCGGGATCAGCGGGGCCGTGGACGCGACGGGCCGCGTTCTCGTGACGCTCGACCCGGACGTGAAGGGCGCTTTCTCGGTGCCGCTCGAGCGCCCTTTCGCGCCGCCCCCGGCTGCGGCCGCGGGCGATCGGGTGGCGTGGGTTTGCACGGCGGGGCTCGTCGCCGGTATCCTCCGCGCGCGGGTCCTCCAGCCCCAGGGAGCCCGTGGCGGCCGGCCCACCGCGTCCGACCCACACGCCAAGCCGCCGAGAGGAAGTCCCACGTGAACGAAGAACGCATGGAGCGCCTGCTCGAACTCGCGTCGTCCGTGAGCGCCCTCCGGGGCTATCTTTGACGTCAGGAAGGCGGCGAAAGAGAAAGAGGAGCTCGAGAGGACGACCGGGAATCCCGGCTTCTGGACGAACGCCCTCGAAGCGCAGGACACGCTCCGCAAGCTGAAGCGCGCCGAGCGAATCCTCGCGGACGACAAGGAGCTCAGGGAACGGCAGGAGGAGCTCGAGATCCTCGCGGAGTTCCTGCGCACGGGCGAGAAGGTCGAGGCGGAGGCTGATCAGGCTCTCGCGGCGATCGCGCCGTGGGCCCGCCACAAGGAGCTCACGTTCAAGCTCACGCACGACGAAGACCCGCTGCCGGCGCTCGTCGAGATTCACGCCGGAGCCGGGGGGACCGAGGCGCAGGACTGGGCCGAAATGCTCATGCGCATGTACCTCCGCTACGGGGAGCGCCGGGGGTGGAAGACCAGCGTGCTCGAGGTCACGTACGCCGAGGACGCGGGCATCAAGACCGCGACGCTTCGTTTCGAAGGGGAGTATGCCTACGGCCACATGAAGGCCGAGCGGGGCGTGCACCGGCTCGTGCGCATCTCGCCCTTCGACGCCGCGGCCCGGCGCCACACCTCGTTCGCGGCGGTCTACGTTTCGCCCGAGATCGACGACACGATCCAGGTCGACCTCAATGACAAGGATCTCCGAATCGATACGTTCCGGGCGGGCGGCAAGGGCGGGCAGCACGTCAACAAGACCGAATCGGCGATCCGGATCACGCACCTGCCGACAGGCCTCGTCGTGCAGTGCCAGAACGAACGCTCGCAGCACAAGAACAAGGACTCGGCGATGAAGGTCCTGAGGTCGCGCCTCTACCAGCGCGCCGTGGAAGAGCGCCTCGCGAAAGACGCCGTCCGCGCTGGCACGAAGATGGAGATCGGCTTCGGATCGCAGATCCGCTCGTACGTCCTGGCCCCCTACAGACTCATCAAGGACCACCGCACGAACTTCGAGGTCGGGGACGTGGACCGCGTGCTCGATGGGGACCTCGACGGCTTCATCGAGGCGTACCTTCAGAGCTTCGTGAAGAAGGGCGAGAAGGCCGCGGCCGGGCGGCAGGGATTCGGCGCCCCTGAAGCCGCGCCATGACGAATCCGGACGGGGGCGCGGACAGCCCCTGGATGGAGGAGCTGAGGACGCGTTTCGGCCGGAGCTGGCCGGCGCGGCCACTCGTCTCTGAAAGGGGCGAGGGGATGGGGCCGCTGCGAGAGGCCGCGGTCCTGATCCCGCTGTACGTCCGGGAGAAGGCGCTCTGGACGCTTTTCACGAAGCGGACGGAGATGGTGGAGCACCACAAGGGCCAGATCTCGTTTCCGGGAGGCGGCAGGTCCGAGGCGGACGCGAACCTCTGGGAGACGGCGATCCGCGAGACCGAGGAGGAGATCGGCGTTCCCCGTGGCGGGGTGCGCATCCTGGGCGCGCTCCCGAAGCTCGTCACGGTGACGGATTTCGAGGTCTCGCCTTTCGTCGGCGCGATCCCGTACCCGATCGAGTTCGCGCCGCACGCGGGCGAGGTCGAGTCGATCATCGAGGTGCCGCTCTCGTACCTCCTCGACCCCATGGTCGTCGAGGAACGCCCGGTGAGGTGGAAGGGACGCGACCTCACCACGCTCGTCTACCACTATCGGGGCCACGCGATCTGGGGCGCGACGGCGCGCATCCTCGCGGACCTGCTGACGGTGATGCGGGAAGAGCCCCAGTGAGGTCGTGGCCCGGCTCGAGGGACGCGGACTGGCTTTCGGCTGTCGCCGGGAGCCCGAAGACAGCGGCGGGACTTCTTTTCGGCCTCGCGACCGGCGCGACGTTCTCCTCGGTCCTCGCCGGCCGGTGTTTGTACTTCGGGGATTTTCAGGCCGCGTTCGAGCCCCTGCGCGGCATCGTGGGGCGCTCGTGGCGCGAAGGGCTTCCGACGTGGAGTTCTGCCCTGAGGAACGGGATGCCGCTCCTGGCCAACCCTTTCGCCGGCGTTCTTTATCCCCCGAATATGGTCTTCGCACTCTCGACGTCGCACACCGCCCGCGTCCTGAGCGTTCTCGTCGTCCTCCACGTCCTTTTCGGGGGATGGGGAGCCGCGCTTCTCGCTCTTCGGCTCGGGCAGAGTGCCGCAGGCGCCGCGGCGGCCGCCCTCGCGTTCGCACTCGCGGGCGCGACCGTGTCAGGGACGTACATGTTCGTCCTCTGTACGGCCATGTGGGTGCCCTGGCTCCTGCTGGCGGTCTTCAGAGTCCGGGAGAAGAGACCCTGGGCGGGCCTCGCGCTCGGAGCGGCTCTGGGGATGTTGCTCCTCGCGGGCGACCCCTTCATGATTCTCGCGGGAATGCTTGGCGGTGCGTTCCTGCTCGTGGAATCGAGGCTTCGGTTGCCGGAGTGGAAGCCGCTCTTTGTTGGTCTTGCGCTCGGCGTTCTCCTGGCGGCGCCGACCCTGCTCGCCATTTACAGGTACTTTCCGGCGACCGTGCGTGCCGGAGGTCTCTCGGCGGCCGAACGCCTCTCGAGGTCGTTGCACCCGCTCGAGGCGATCGGCTTCTTCGTGCCGGACGTCTTCGGGAGCCGCGTGCTCGGCGGACCCGGCGGATTCCTCTATCCAGGCCAGACGGATGGAAACGGTTTTCCCCTCTTTCCCGGGCTCTATACGGGCGTCCTCTCGTTCGCTCTCGCGGGCGTCGGCGCCAGCCGCACGCCCTTCAGGAAGCGGCTCCTCGCCTGGCTCCTTCTCCTGGGGTTCCTCGCGCTCGGCCGGTATGGGCCGCTCGCTCTTGCATCGAACCTTCCCTGGCTCGCCGCGTTTCGCTTTCCGTCCAAATGGATACTGGCGGCCACGCTTCCGTTTGCCCTCCTCGTCGGCGGCGGCGCCTCGACCCTTGGGCGTGACGGCGCGACGACGATGAAGGACCGCCGGCTTCTCGCGGGTTTTCTCGCGTGCTCTCTCATCGCGATGGCGGCCATCGCCGCCGGCGCGAATCTCGGCTTTGCGCGCCTGCTCGCACGGGCCTCGTCGCTGCCCGCCGGCGAGAAGGTGCTCCTCGAGATGACGGAGTCGATTCGGAATCACCTCCTCGAAGGTACAGCGCGAGGGGCGGTGCCGGCCCTGATCGCACTCGGGATCGTCCACTTTGCGGGAGGGGCCGGGCGCACGTCGTGGCTCGTCTCCGCCCTTCTCGCGCTGGATCTGATCTCCGCGAACCGATCGCTCGCTCCCACCGCGCCCGCGCGGTTTTACGAGGCGACGCCCAAAGCGGTCCGTGCCATCCAGGAGGACCCGGCAGGACATGCGCGCGTGTGGGTCGACCAGAGCGCGGCCGCCGATGCCGTATCCAGCCGGACGCCGGCCGATCGGGGGAAAGAGCTCGACGCGGCGCTGGCCCGACGGAGGGAACGGCTGGATGCGTATGCCGCCGCGTCGTACGGCCTCGCGCTCGCCTTTCACGTCGACCTGGAGGCGCTCGCGACCACCCGGTACAGCCTTCTGACGAAGCTCGTGTATTCCGCCCCCCGGCGCACGCAGATCACCCTAATCGGCGCGGCGGGCGTCTCCCATCTCGTGACTCCCATCGCGCTGGTGGACGATCGCCTGACCGAGATCGCGGCGCTCGACGTCGGGGCGGATCAGCCCCTTCGCGTCTACCGCAACCGCGCCCTTCTTCCCCGAGCGCGTGTCGTGAAGCACCTCGTCCCGGCGCGCGCCGATCAGTACTCCGATCTCTTCGCGCGCATGGATGACGGTTTTCTTGGCGGCGGGGCGATCGTCGAGGAACGAGATCTGCCCGCGATCGCAGCGGCAGGGAAAACCTACTCCTTCGATGCGTCCGGCGGAGACGTGCATATCATCGAGGACGCCGGCTCGCGCGTCGTCCTCCGCACGAGCGGCGGGGGAGGCTTCCTCGTCCTGACCGACTGCTTCGCGCCCGGGTGGCGGGCTCGCGTCGACGGCCGTCTCGTGACCATCTTCCCTGCCGACGTCGCGTTTCGAATGATCGTGGTCCCGCCCGGAGCCCACGACGTCGTGTTCGACTACAACCCGTGGCGCACCTGACGGCCTCTACTTCCCGGGAGCGCTGAGGCCCGACGCCTTGAGGAACGCGGCCGCGGCCGCGGCCCTGTCACGGTTCGCCTTGTACACGGCCGAGCCCGGCTCCTTCGTGAGCGCCTTCTCGAAGAAGCCGACGGCTTCCTCGTAGCGTCCGCGTTCGTAGGCGACGGCTCCGGCTTCGTCGTGGAGCGGCGCCGTGTCGAGGGCGGCGGACCGGACGAGGGTTTCGGCGGCGTCCCTGAGCGCGCCCGTCTGGCGCAGCGCGCGTGCGAGCGCCCAGGCGCCTTCCACGTTGGTCGGGTCTCGGAGGACCGCCTTCCGAAGCGGCTCGATCGCCTCGGCGGCCTGTCCGCGCTCGAGCAGGAGCGTGCCGAGTCCACGCAAAGCCGGGGCATAGTCGGGATCCGAGCGGACGGCCTCGCGGTATTCCTTCTCGGCGTCCTTCCAGAGGCCTTTCTTCCGGAGGGTCGATGCGAGGTTCGCGCGCACGATCTCGCGGTCGGGCTCCACGGCGGCCGCCTTCATGAGGGGCTCGAGGGCGGCGTCGACGTCCCGGGCCTGCAGAAGGATGCTCGCGTACTCGGTCAGGATGGAGACGTCCTTCGGAGAAGCCGCGGCGGCCGTGGCGAAGACCTGCCGCGCGTGCGCGAGGTCTCCTTCCGCGCGCGCCTTGCGTCCGAGCGCGACGAGCCTGGCGCCATTCTCGGGGTTCACCTCGGTGGCGCGCCGCAGGGCGTCGAGCGCGGCGTCCCAGTTCTTTCCCCCGAGCGAGAGCTCGTACAGGTCGAGCAGGGCCCCCTCGTTCTTCTCGTTCTTCTTGAGCGACTGTTCCAGGGTGGCCTTGGAGAACGCCATCTCCCCCCTGAGCGCGTAGGCGTTTGCGAGCAGGCGGTAGGCCTCGCTCGACTGAGGGTCGATCTCGAGGACGCGGTTCGCGGCCGATTGCGCGTTGAGCGCATCCCCCCGCGCGAGGGCGGCGCGCCCGAGAGCGAGGTAATCCGCCGGCGTCATGGAAGGCGCTCCTGCCGCGCCGGCTGGCGCACCGGAACGGAGGGCGCCGGGGGCCGGCGGGGCTGGAGCCTGGGCCGGTGCGGCTCCGGCGGCGGGCGGGGGAGCCGGGATGGCGGGCGCGGATTTCGGGGCGTCGGGGCCCGAGGCCCGCACCCTCGAGGCTTCGGTGAACTTGCCCTGCCTCTCGTAGGCCCGCGCCAGGAGGTCGATCGCTTCGGCGTCGAGCTTCTCGCGGGGCACGTTGTACAGGAGGTCGTGAATCACGTCGTCGGTGTTGCCGTCCGCGAGCTTCTCCCTCGCGACG